>NZ_SNMT01000004.1:0-332824 GCF_013350575.1 Salmonella sp. SG203 | reverse complement strand
ATGCGCAAGCTGCTGACTATCCTGAATGCGATGCTCAGAAAGAACGAAGAATGGAATGAATCGTATCATCACGTTGCTCCATAAAAATAACGTTCAAGACAGTTGCTTATTCCGTCCGCTACTGATGCCGGGCCAGACAGGGACGCCGCAAATCCCGGTCACCTTACCCACATGGGATGAGGTTATCGGCCCCGCCGTTCAGGCGCAGTCGTTCAATACCTGGATTATCTCCCGTATGTTGCAGGACAAAGGCACGCCGGTATATACCATCCATGCGGAAGTCGAAGGTATTGTCCATCAGCCGCTGTTTGAAGATTTGCTCGTTCGTGCACGTGACGCGGGGATCACCTTTTGTCCTCTGGGCGAACTGCTGCCGACATCGCCTGAGTCTCTGCCGTTGGGGCAAATTGTACGTGGGCACATCCCTGGCCGTGAAGGTTGGCTGGGGTGCCAACAGGCAGCGAGCGCCTCATGATGAAATCGATACGCTATTATCTGGCTTTCGCCGCATTTATCGCGCTCTACTATGTTATTCCTGTCAATAGCCGCCTGCTCTGGCAGCCGGATGAAACGCGCTATGCCGAAATAAGTCGGGAGATGCTGGCGTCTGGCGACTGGATCGTGCCGCATTTTCTGGGATTACGTTATTTTGAAAAACCGATAGCCGGTTACTGGATAAACAGTCTGGGTCAGTGGCTTTTTGGCGCTACCAATTTTGGCGTGCGGGCCGGCGCTATTTTAACGACATTGCTGGCCGCAGCGCTGGTGGCGTGGCTGACGTTCCGCTTATGGCGGGATAAACGTACCGCGTTGCTCGCCTCCGTTATCTTTCTCTCCCTCTTTGCCGTTTACAGTATCGGGACGTATGCGGTACTCGACCCGATGATCGCCCTTTGGCTTACGGCCGGGATGTGTTGTTTCTGGCAGGGGATGCAGGCCACGACCCGAACGGGCAAGATTGGGATGTTTTTGCTACTGGGCGCAACCTGCGGTCTGGGTGTATTAACTAAAGGCTTCCTCGCCCTGGCCGTACCGGTGGTGAGCGTGCTGCCGTGGGTCATTGTTCAGAAACGCTGGAAGGACTTTTTGCTTTACGGCTGGCTGGCGGTCTTGAGCTGCTTTGTGGTTGTCCTTCCCTGGGCGATCGCCATTGCGCGACGCGAAGCCGATTTCTGGCATTACTTTTTCTGGGTGGAGCATATCCAGCGATTCGCCATGAGCGATGCCCAGCATAAAGCCCCTTTCTGGTACTATCTGCCGGTACTGCTCGCGGGAAGTTTACCGTGGCTGGGGTTACTGCCTGGCGCGCTTAAACTGGGCTGGCGCGAGCGAAACGGCGCATTCTATTTGCTCGGATGGACGATCATGCCGCTTCTCTTTTTCAGCATTGCGAAAGGGAAACTGCCCACCTATGTTCTTTCCTGTTTCGCACCGATAGCGATACTCATGGCGCGCTTCGTCCTGCATAACGTAAAAGAAGGCGTCGCCGCGCTACGTGTCAACGGCGGGATCAACCTGGTGTTCGGGATAATCGGGATCGTCGCGGCGTTTGTCGTCTCCTCATGGGGCCCGCTGAAATCGCCGGTGTGGACGCATATCGAAACCTATAAAGTGTTTTGCGTCTGGGGCGTCTTTACTGTTTGGGCGTTTGTGGGCTGGTATAGCCTCTGTCATAGCCAACAATACCTATTACCCGCGTTTTGTCCGCTGGGACTGGCGCTGCTGTTCGGCTTTTCCATCCCCGACAGGGTGATGGAGTCCAAACAGCCCCAGTTTTTTGTCGAAATGACCCAGGCGCCTTTGGCATCAAGCCGCTATATTCTTGCCGACAACGTGGGCGTCGCCGCCGGGCTGGCCTGGAGTCTGAAACGAGACGATATTATGCTCTACGGACACGCGGGCGAACTCAGGTATGGCCTTAGCTATCCTGATGTGCAGGATAAATTCGTTAAAGCCGACGATTTTAACGCCTGGCTCAACCAGCATCGTCAGGAGGGCATTATTACGCTAGTACTTTCAATAGCCAAAGATGAAAACATCAGCGTTCTTTCCCTTCCCCCTGCGGACAATATTGATTATCAGGGGCGTCTGGTGTTAATTCAGTATCGGCCTAAATGATCGGCGTCGTTCTGGTGCTTGCCAGTCTGCTCAGCGTTGGCGGTCAGCTCTGCCAGAAGCAAGCGACACGGCCATTGACGACGGGCGGACGTCGCCGCCACCTGATGCTGTGGCTGGGCCTGGCGCTGATATGCATGGGCGCAGCGATGGTGCTGTGGCTGCTGGTGCTACAAACCCTGCCGGTGGGAATTGCTTACCCGATGTTGAGTCTGAATTTTGTCTGGGTCACGCTGGCGGCATGGAAAATCTGGCATGAACAGGTTCCGCCCCGCCACTGGTTGGGCGTCGCATTAATTATCAGCGGCATTATCATTCTGGGGAGTGCGGCATAATGGGCGTAATGTGGGGACTGATAAGCGTTGCGATTGCCTCCCTCGCCCAGTTGAGTTTAGGATTCGCCATGATGCGACTGCCATCGATAGCGCATCCACTGGCGTTTATTTCCGGGCTGGGCGCATTTAATGCCGCGACCCTGGCGCTATTCGCCGGTTTGGCGGGGTATCTGGTTTCCGTCTTCTGCTGGCAGAAAACATTACACACGCTCGCGCTCAGCAAAGCCTATGCGCTGCTGAGTCTCAGTTATGTGCTTGTCTGGGTAGCCTCAATGTTGTTACCCGGTTTGCAAGGCGCTTTCAGCCTAAAAGCGATGCTCGGCGTATTGTGCATTATGGCGGGGGTAATGCTGATTTTTCTGCCCGCCAGATCATGATGGCTTGCGCGTCAACCGCTGCCATTCGTCGCAGGAATAACAGCGTGCATCAACGATTTTTAAGGTCTGGTGTTTTTCCCGATTAATACAATACTGCGCATCCTGTAAAGGCGACAGGATATCGCCGGGACTCAGTAATATCATGGAATTCGCCTCGGCGATCATTTTTAGCGAACCGCCGCTATCGCACAGCACCAGAACATGGCACGCCCTCTTTTTGACATAATGCGATTTCTTAACCAACCATTCCATAGCGCCCCCGTTTCACGCTGATTGTTCATAACACGTTACACATCAACGGATAAACAAAACGGCAATAGCGATGGAATGGTTGTATATTAACCTAACATTAATTTTTACAGTTCTCACACACCCACTGCTGGAGCGCACGGCGAGATATTTTAATCCCTCCGTTTTTCAGTTCTGACGGCAGCGTCAACCAGCGAACCGGCTGCTGAAAACGCGCCAACTTATCGCGGACCCATTCAGCGAGGTTCACGTCTCCGGCCTGCGATGCATACTCCACAACCGCAACGGGACGATGGCCAAACTCTTTATCTTCTACCGGCACGACGAAGGCTTGTTGCACTAGCGGATGCGCATTAATAACGCGTTCGACTTCCTCCGGCTGAATGCCTTCGCCGCCGCTAAAGAACAGGTTGTCCAGCCGCCCGGCGATGGTTAGCCTGCCGTGGTTCAACTCGCCGCGATCGCGCGTGGCAAACCAGCCCTCGTCATTAACCAGCGGGATCAGTTTGCCATCACGCCAGTAACCTTCCGCCATACTGGCGGCGCGCAGCCAGACTTCATTATCGACGATTCTGATCTCTCTGCCGGGAAGCGGCGCGCCAACATCATCCGAACCATCGGCCTCTTTGGCGCATACCGTAGACGCGAACTCCGTGAGCCCATACCCGCACCAGCAGCGAATCCCTTGTTTGCTGGCCTGGTCGGTGAGTTCAACCGGAATCACCGCGCCGCCGAGCAAAACGGCTTTCAGCGTCACCGCCGCCCGATTCGCCAGCAGCCGCCACAGCTGCGTCGGCACCAGCGAAGCATGAGTACACCCTGCCAGCATCTGCTCCAGCGGTTGCTTATCGCGTACCGTCATGCGCGCCCCGGCGAAGAGCCAACGCCACATAATACCCTGCCCGGATACATGAAACAGCGGCAGCGATAGCAGCCAGTCATCCTGCGGGCCAAACGGCATTAGCGAAAGCACCCCCTGCGCGCTGGCAAGATGCGCCTGGCACGTATGTACAGCCGCTTTTGGCAATCCTGTGGAACCCGATGTCAGCGTCATGGAAACCAGACGCTGCGGTTGCCAGGCCACGGCATACGCCGCTGTGCTCTTTTGTATCTGCAACGCGGTTAATCCGGAAAACGCGTTTTCGCCTTCCAGTGTCAGCGCAAAACGCAGCGTTAACTTCGGCGCCAGCGCCTCCAGCAATGTCTGGGGCAACTGCGGATTGACGGGCAGAACCCGCGCGCCGCACTGCATCAGCGCAAGCCATGCCAACAGAGTGCGCGGCTGATTCCCGGCGCGCAGCAGGACACCGTCGCCCTCCCGTACGCCCTGCGCGGCAAACCCGTCCGCCAGCGCATCAATACGCTCACAAAGGGCGCGCCAGCTTAGCACTTCATCGTTCAGGCGCAGAGCGGGCGCCTGACTGCGAACCTGACGCCAGTGGCGCCACGGCCAATCCGTGAATGTCATAACAGTCGTTCCAGCTCCTCACGCTTCAGACAAGGCAACGCGCTACCGGGCCAGGGACAAACCTGTTGCGCCTGCATCAGATGCAAGGTATCCAGTCCGGGCAGCGTTCCCGGCGTCAACCAGGCGGCAATCCGCGCCAGTTGCGTCAGGCCGAGGCTGGACTCGATCGAAGAGCTGATGACCGCCGTCAGTCCCAACGCATGGGCGGCAGCGACTTGCTCACGCACTTTATCAAGCGATCCGGTCAGCGTAGGTTTGATAACCACAGCCCTGACGCCCTCTTCGGCTTCAAAGGTGAAATCCGCTTCGCGCAGACTTTCGTCCCAGGCAATCGCGATGCCGGTTTCACGGGCAAAGGCGCGGGAATCATCCCGCGTCTTACACGGTTCTTCGAGAAAGGCGATACGAGCGCGGTAATCCGGATTAACATACTTTGCGAACTGTTGGGCTTTTAGCGGCGTCCAGGCGCGATTCGCATCCAGACGCAGATGCAGATCCGGGATCGCCTCCAGCAGCAAATTAACCACCATGCCGTCGCGTACCGCTTCATAAAGACCCACTTTGACCTTAGCGATTTTCTCGCCGGGCATATCGGCAAGCCGCAGCACCAAATCGTCAGGATCGCCAGTGCATAACGGCGCAGCGCGATAGTCCGCCGCCTCCGGCAATACGCCTGTCAGTTCCGCCAGCGCGCAGCTTGCGCCAAACGCGACCGAAGGCATCTCCGGTAATCCCTCGCTCCCCTGAAGCCAGTCGTTCACCCACGTCAGGAGCGCCGTCTGCGCCTCTTCCCACGTTTCCTGACTGAAGCCCGGCAGCGGAGAGATCTCTCCCCATCCCTCACGCTCGCCGTCACGCAGACAAACATACAGCCCGTCGCGAGTTTTTAACCGCCTGTCGCGCAGAACCACCCCCGCGTCCATGGGGATCTGCCAGCGGTATACCTGCGCGCTACGCATTATGGGTTCCGTTTGAATTTGCTGAAGTCAGGCTGACGCTTCTGGTTAAAGGCGTTACGGCCTTCCTGCCCTTCTTCGGTCATGTAGAACAGCATGGTAGCGTTGCCCGCCAGCTCCTGCAGCCCGGCCTGACCGTCACAATCGGCATTCAGCGCCGCTTTCAGGCAACGCAGCGCCATCGGACTGTTTTGCAACATTTCGCGGCACCAGCGCACGGTCTCTTTTTCCAGATCCGCCAGCGGAACGACGGTGTTAACCAGCCCCATGTCCAGCGCCTGTTGCGCATCGTACTGGCGGCACAGGAACCAGATTTCACGCGCTTTCTTCTGACCAACGATACGCGCCATATACGAAGCGCCCCAACCGCCGTCAAAGGAGCCGACTTTCGGACCGGTCTGGCCGAAGATGGCGTTTTCCGCCGCGATGGTCAGGTCGCACATCATGTGCAGCACATGACCACCGCCGATGGAGTAACCCGCGACCATCGCGACAACCGGTTTTGGACAGGTGCGAATCTGGCGCTGGAAGTCCAGCACGTTCAGGTGATGCACGCCGGAGTCATCCTGATAACCGCCGTAATCGCCGCGCACCTTCTGGTCGCCGCCCGCGCAAAACGCTTTATCGCCTTCGCCGGTCAGAATAATCACGCCCACGTTGTCGTCGTAACGGGCATCCGCCAGCGCCTGAATCATCTCTTTGACGGTCAACGGACGAAATGCATTGCGCACCTGCGGACGATTAATAGTGATTTTTGCAATACCGTCGGTGGATTTTTCATAACGAATGTCGGTGTAACCCTCCGAGCAGTCGTGCCATTCTACCGGTGCGTAAAGCATTGTTTCATCAGGATAGATCATAGTGTGTCCTTTAGTCAGAGACGCAGAATCTGAGCCAGACTGTCTACCACGCCAGCGGGGTTTTCCCGATGCGCGTTGTGTCCGGCGTTACGAATAACATGGCATGTCGCCGCCACTTCCTGCGCCAGGGCGCGGAATTTGCTGTCGCGTTCGCCACATAAATAATAAAACGGAAATGCCAGCGCGTTGAGCGCCTCGCGTAAATCCGGCTGGACGGCAAGCGATGTCGCCTCCAGCATCGCAGCCAGCGTTTCGCCGTTATTCTGGCTACGCAGCGCCGTTAGCGCCTGCCTTTGCTGCGCCGTCAGCGAGGCGAACACCGGCTGCTGATACCAGTCGTGAAAAACCTCAGTCAGGGGTTCACGACGAAAACGCTCTGCCCAGCGCCCGTCGGACAATCGTCTTTCAACGCGCGCCTGTTCATTTTGCAGCCCCGGATGACCACCTTCGACCACCAGGCCGCACAGGCCTGGTATTCCCTGGCAGGCTGCCATCATCGCCACCCGGCCGCCAAGGGAGTATCCCACCAACCAAAACTTTAGTATGTTGTAACTAATTAACGTGGCGCGCAGTAATCTGATGACATCGGCAAATCCGCCGACCGGAATAGCCGCAGATCCGCCATGTCCCGGTAAGTCAATATAGAGCCGCGAACAGCCGTGAAACTGTTCGCCAACCGGCTGCCATTCGCGGCAATCGCCAGAAAAACCGTGCAGGAAAACCAGCGAGGGCGTCCCAGGCTGTCCGGGCATGTGCTGCGCGTGCAACATCATAGATGGCTTACCTGAGCCAAAAGTTGCTGCAACGTCTGCGCGCCGTCCGTATCGTTTACCACCAGCTCAATCACCGTTGTCGCCGGGGTTCGCCACGCGCCAGCCAGCGCAGACTCCAGCTCTTCCCAGTTTTCCGGGCAATGATAGCGCAGGTTAAACATGGCGGCCGCATGATCAAAATGGACGTTTTGCGGCATCAAATAAAAGCGCTCACGTTTGCTTTGCGGCGTCGGCAGCAGGGAAAAGATCTGCCCGCCGTTATTGTTGACCACAATCAACACAAACGGCGCGGATACCTGACGTAGTAACGCCAGCGCGTTAAGATCGTACAGCGCGGATAAATCGCCGACGATAGCCAACGTCGATTTGGCGCTGGCGCGCTGCACGCCCGCCGCTGTGGAAAGCAGGCCGTCAATGCCGCTCGCCCCGCGATTGCTGTATACCGGATAGCCAGCCGGCAACTGTGACAGCGCGTCGATCAGACGCACCACCAGACTATTGCCCACGAACAATTGCCCCTGCTCCGGCAGATAGTCGCGGATACGGTGCGCCAGCTGCGCTTCGCCAAAGGTGTCTCGCTGCGCGACCACCCGTTGCCACGCCAGTTCCGCCAGACGCGGGATCTCTACACACCACGGTTTACGTTTTTCCGCCGGATGCATCTCCAGCCAGTCGGCGATTTTCGCTACCAGTCTGCGTCCACGATGGTGCGCCGGGTCCAGACGACCTTCAATATTATCGATTACCCAGTACTCTTCCGGCTCGCAGGTTGCCTGCCATTGCAGTAAGCGTTTTCCGGTAAGGCTACTGCCAAACTGGACGACAATCTGCGCCTGCTGTAGTTCGGTAACCGCTTTGGCATTGCCGAGCCACAGGTCGGCGCACGGCAGCGGCTGCCCGGTTTGCGACAATACGTCGCCAATTAATGGCCATCCCAGAGTTTGCGCCCACTGCGCCACTTTTTTGCCTTCTTCCGCGCTCATACGCCCGGCGACGACAACGCCGCGTTTTTGTCGCCAGAAGAACCAGTCGCGCTGTTTGTCGCTTTCCAGTCGACGCGCTTCGCGCAGCCAGGGTTTTTCATCCTGCCACCAGTCGCCGAGACGCTGCTGCCAGACCAGACCTGTGTCATTCATATCGCCATACAGCGGTTCGGCAAAAGGACAGTTAATGTGCAGCGCGCCCGCATGAAGCATGGCGAGCGCATTGTCGATGGTCGACACCAGCCAGCGCGCCGGAATGTCCTGCGTGGGACGCGGCAACGACAAAGTTTGGGAGGGGTGCGAGGCAAACATCCCCGCCTGACGGATCGCCTGGTTGGCGCCGCAGTCAATCAGCTCTGGCGGGCGATCGGCGGTAAGTAAAATGAGCTTCTCGCCCGTCAGCCCCGCCTCAATCAACGCCGGATAGAGGTTCGCCACGGCGGTACCTGAAGTGACAATAACGGCAACCGGCTGTTGGCTGACTTTCGCCAGCCCTAACGCCAGATGACCAAGCCCACGCTCATCAAAGTGCGTATGGTGAATAAAAGCAGGATTCTCTGCCGCCGCCAACGTGAGCGGCGTGGAACGGGAACCAGGGGCGATACAAACATGCCTGACGCCATGACGGGTTAAGGCTTCCAGGATGACCGCCGCCCAGCGCCGGTTAAATGCACTTACTGACATGAGTTTGTCCGGTATCAATCATTGGGACTAAGTATAAAGAGCTGCAAAAATGGATTATTGATATGGGTCGGGAATATGTGACTCATTACGCATCCATCTGCAATAAGGTACGTAACCCGGCCGCTTTATTATCTATTTCCTGCCATTCCTGTTCCGGATCGGAGCCGCGGACGATTCCCGCGCCGGCATACAATCGCACCACATTGGCCGTCACTTTGGCTGAACGTAACGTCACGCAAAACTCACTTTGCCGCGTGGAGAGATAGCCTGCCGACCCGGCATACCATTCACGTTCGAACGGCTCATGTTGTTCTATAAAACAACGCGCGGGTTCACGAGGGATCCCGGCGACCGCTGCGGTAGGCTGTAACTGGTGCAGGCAGAGCGTGTCGTCCGCCTGATTAAGCGCCGTCCAGATACAGCGGCGCAAATGCTGTACCTTGCGCAGCCTGAGCACCTGCGGCGGCAGCACATCCAGCGAGTGGGTGCAGTTTTGCAGTCGCTGGCAGATGTCTTCGACAACCAGCATATTTTCTCGCTGGTTTTTATCGTCTTTCATTAACCATTCGCCAAGCTGCCAGGCTTTATGGTTATCCGGATGGTTCGCCACCGTCCCGGCCAGCGCTTCGGTACGCAGCGCCGTTTCACGCCGCCGCCAGAGCCGCTCCGGCGATGATCCCAGAAAGGCGGTATCGGCGGAAAAGGCCATAAAAAAGTGGTAGCAGTTGAGATTTAAACGACGACTGGACGCCATCATCGCGGCGGCATTGACCGGACGGGAGAATTGTAAGTCGGTGGCCCGCGCCAGCACAACTTTATCAAACGCCTCTTGCGCAATGGTGTGGGTGGCCTGCTGAATCAGCTTCACCCAACCGTCTTTGTCCGGCCAGTGTTGTTCGCTCGTGAGCGAAAGGCGTAGCGCCGGAACAGGCTTAATGCCGACCAGAGAAGCGAGAAACGCTTTCGCCTGGCGCGCATCATCGCGTAGCGAAACGTCACTGTGCAGATGTAAGCGTAAGGTCGCCGTACCACCGCTACGTCGCCACTCCAGCCGCGGCAGCAATAAGTAGCCCTCTTTCGGCTCGAACGCATTCAGCCCCCAAATACGCAGGTCAGGCTGCGCGTGCTGACGTAAAAACCGTTGCGCCAGATCGAGCGATGAAAATACGGTGATGGCCCCGAGAACGGCAGCTTCTTCGTCGCCATTGCGCTGTTGCCAGTAGAATTGCGGAAAGGATGACTGGCTGGCCAGCCAGCTCAATGCATCGAAGGCATCGTTTAAAGGGAAAGGCGCATCGAAAACGCAAAGCCCTGGCGTCGCCGGTATCTCTTGCGATAGCTGACGCGTCAGATTTTCCAGCGCAGTAGTAATAGAATGCACGCGGACCCTCCCTGTTAAAAACCCCACATTATACGGGGTACTGCCCTAAAAAAGCAGTACCTCATTTAGGGAGGGTTGCGATTCTGTTCAGTGGGAGGGATTTAGCGCCGCGCCAGCAGCAGTCCAAGCACCAGTCCTACCGCCGCGCCTACGCCAATACCCTGCCAGGGTTTTTCATGAACGTAGTCATCCGCTTTATAAACGGCCTGCTTTGCCCGGTAATAATAGCTATCCGACGCATGGCTTACGCGGTTTTTCACCTCTTCCAGCGCTTGTTCCGCGCGGGCTTTCAGCTCAATGTATTTTTGATCGGCGGGATCGCCTGAGGAACGTAAAACCTCTTCCAGCGTTTCGCTGAGCAAAGTCAGATCATCATCAACACGTGATTCACCAAATTGATATGACATTCTCATTCTCCGTTGTGTTAACACCTGCTCCTAACTATAGTCAACGGTTTCGGTTTATGCCTGATGAACCTCCCGCGCCATTCCCCGGTGCGGAATGCCGTCTTCGTCATAAACATCGGTGACGGGAATAAAACCAAACCGCGCATAAAAAGGTTGCAGATGCGCCTGCGCTCCCAGATATAGCGGCTTATCCGGCCAGTGCCGCCCACAAGATTCCAGCGTTTTCGCCATTAATTGCTGGCCCAGTTTCGCCCCTCGCCAAGCATCGCTGACGATCACCCGGCCAATAACAACCGGGTCTGATTCGTTATCGCTTTTCAGAATCCTCGCATACGCCACCAGCTCATCCTGATGCCAGCCCAAAATATGACGATTGTCGCCAACTAAATCATCGCCATCCACATCCAGGTAAGGACAGCGCTGTTCTACCACAAAGACCGCGCAGCGCAATTTGAGTAACGCGTAAAGTTGAGGAACGGTAAGTT
This sequence comes from Salmonella sp. SG203, assembly GCF_013350575.1. Classification (NCBI taxonomy): domain Bacteria; kingdom Pseudomonadati; phylum Pseudomonadota; class Gammaproteobacteria; order Enterobacterales; family Enterobacteriaceae; genus Salmonella; species Salmonella sp. SG203. Next base: position 321,751 of record NZ_SNMT01000004.1, on the reverse strand, counting down.
CGCTATGGTGGAGATCCTGCCAGTCAATCATGATGCGCTCCTGTGTTGTGGTAATCTTGGGTTAAACGATAACCAAACGTGTATGGACAAGATGGAATTAATTTTTTTAGGTACGTCCGCAGGCGTTCCCACGCGCTCACGCAATGTAACGGCAATTTTATTACATCTGCAACATCCAACGCAGCCGGGAGTATGGCTTTTTGATTGCGGCGAAGGGACGCAGCATCAAATGCTTAATACCGCGTTTCATCCCGGTAAGCTTGAGCGCATTTTTATCAGCCATCTTCACGGCGATCATCTGTTTGGCCTGCCGGGTCTGCTATGCAGCCGGTCGATGGCGGGGAATCCCCATCCGCTAACCGTATACGGGCCTCAAGGCGTGCGTGAGTTTATTGCAACCACACTGCGCCTTAGCGGTTCATGGACCGATTTTCCGTTGCAAATTGAAGAAATTAGCGCAGGCGATATTCTTGACGACGGTCTGCGTAAAGTGACCGCGTTCAGGCTGGAGCATCCACTGGAGTGCTACGGATATCGCGTTGTTGAACATGACAAGCCTGGCGCGCTGAATGCCAGGGCGTTAAAAGCCGCAGGCGTTACGCCCGGCCCGCTGTTTCAGGCGTTGAAGGCAGGAAAAACCGTCACGCTTGCCGATGGAAGGCAGATCAATGGCGCCGACTACCTTGCTCCCGCCGTGGCCGGGAAATCAGTGGCGATTTTCGGCGATACCGCGCCCTGCGAGGCCGCCCTCGCGCTGGCGCAAGGCGTGGATGTGATGGTCCATGAAACCACGCTGGATGCGTCAATGGAGGAGAAAGCCAACGCTCGCGGACACAGCTCCACCCGTCAAACCGCGACGCTGGCGCGGGAAGCTGCCGTCGGTCGGCTGATCATGACCCATATTAGCTCACGCTATGACGATAAAGGCTGTCAGCGCTTACTGGCGGAATGCCGCGCTATTTTCCCGGCGACGGAGCTGGCTTACGATTTTTCTGTTTTCCCGGTTTAGCGCTCCATTTTTTGTCCTCATTGCCGATAACACTAAAAAAGGCAGGCTTTCATAATGAGGTTAGGATGGACAATTTTCAGAAAGATATTGATGACAGGGCCAATTTAACCCTGTCCAACCGTTTTGAGCTGCTGTTATTCCGTCTTGGTACATCGCTGCATGAACAGAAGTCAGAGCTGTTCGGTATCAATGTATTTAAGCTGCGCGAAATCGTACCAATGCCCGCCTTTACGCGCCCGGCAGGCATGAAAGCGCCGCTATTGGGCATGGTCAATATTCGGGATCAGGTCATTCCGGTGATTGATTTGCCAGCGGTAGCGGGCTGCAAGCCGGAAACCGGGCTGAATATTTTGCTGATCACCGAATATGCGCGCAGCGTACAGGCATTTGCCGTCGAGTCGGTGGAAAATATTATGCGTCTTGACTGGCAACAGGTGCATACCGCCGAGAAAGCCGTCAACGGTCGCTACATCACCAGTATTGCCTGCCTGGATGACAACAAAGAAACCAACAACCTGGCGCTGGTGCTCGATGTTGAGCAGATCCTTTATGATATTGTCCCCTCCAGCCACGATCTACGCGCCACCAATCTGAAGACCAATAAATTTTATATTACCCCCGGCGCGGTAGCCATTGTGGCGGAAGACTCCAAAGTCGCCCGCGCGATGCTGGAAAAAGGGCTGAACGCGATGGAAATTCCGCATCAGATGCATGTGACCGGCAAGGATGCCTGGGAGAGAATCCAGCAACTGGCGCAGGAAGCGGAGGCCGAAGGTAAGCCAATTAGCGAGAAAATCGCGCTAGTCCTGACAGACCTTGAGATGCCGGAGATGGATGGCTTTACGTTAACGCGTAAAATTAAAACCGATGAACGGCTGAAAAAGATCCCGGTTGTTATTCACTCTTCCCTTTCCGGCAGCGCCAACGAAGATCATGTGCGTAAGGTGAAAGCCGACGGCTACGTGGCCAAGTTTGAGATTAACGAACTCTCTTCAGTGATACAGGAAGTGATGGAACGCGCGGCGCAAAACATCAGCGGCCCGCTGGTAAGCCGGCAGTTGCTAAGTTAAATTCCGGTCGCTGAGACCTTACAGGCCGGATGGCGGCGCAAGCGCCTTATCCGGTCTACCGTCCTGAGTCATTTTAAAGAATGACATCAGGTAATAAAAAACCCGCTTCGTGAAGCGGGTTTTTCGTTTTTACTTATTGCTTACATCAACGGCGTCGCTAACTGCACAAGGCTAATCAGCGGCTGCGGCCAGACGCCCAGTACCAACACCAGCAACGCGGAGATCAGCACCACGATACCGCCTGCGCTGTACTGCCAGTTTGTCGGCGCGTCGCGTCCCGGTTGCTGCGGCGCGTGCAGGTAGAGACTCACCGCAACGCGCAGGTAGTAGTACAAACCAATCGCGGAACCCACCACCACGGCGGCGACCAGCCACCACAGGCTGGCCTGAACGCCGACCGCCAGCACGTAGAATTTGCCGATAAAGCCCAGCGTCATCGGAATACCTGCCAGCGACAGCATCATCACCGTCATCACCGCGGCAAGAACCGGACGGTGCCAGAACAGACCACGGTAAGAGTACAGGGAATCGGCATCCGGGCCGCGGAACGGGCTGGACATCAGGCTGACCACGCCAAACGCGCCGAGGCTGCTGAACAGATAACCGGCCAGATAAACGCCTACCGCTTCCATCGACATCTCGCCGCTCTGCAGGGCAATCAGCGCCACCAGCAGATAGCCGAGGTGAGAGATAGAAGAGTAACCGAGCAGACGTTTGATGTTGGTCTGGCTCAGCGCCATCAGGTTACCGAAGATGATAGAGGCAAAGGCGATAATGCCCAGCACCACGCGTACCGCTTCGCTGTCGCCTACCGGCGCATAGAGGAACAGACGCATTACCACGCCGAAGATAGCGATTTTGCTCGCCGTCGCCAGGAAGGTGGAAACCGGCGCAGGCGCGCCCTGGTAAACGTCTGGCGTCCACAGGTGGAACGGCACCAGAGAGAGTTTAAAGCCCAGACCGACAATCATCAGGCCAAAGCCCGCCAGCAGCAACGGCTCGTGCAGCATACCATCGCCGAGGCTCTTACCGAGCGCTTCGAAAGACAGGTTGCCGGACTGCGCATAGACCAGCGCCATCCCGAACAGCAGGAAAGACGAGGCGGCGGCGGAGAGGATGGTGTATTTGATACTGGCTTCCAGCGAGCGTTTCTGGCGGAAAGCATAACCAATCAGGCCGAACAGCGGCAGTGAGATTAGTTCGATACCGAGGAACAGCGCCGCCAGGTGGTTGGCGTTCGCCAGCAGAATTCCCCCCAGGCTGGCGATTAACACCAGCAGGTAAAACTCTTCCTGGTTATCGTTATAGCCTTCCAGCCACGGGTAGGCAAAGGTACAGGTGGCGAGGCTCGCCAGCAGCACCAGCCCGGTGTAGAGCATCGCAAAGCCGTCAACGCGCATCAGCGGCGTGACGTCCATTGCCCCGGCCTGGCCGACAAACCAAAGCGAAACCAGAGCAGCGTTAAGCCCAATGACCGACAGCGTGGCATTGAGGAAGTGATTGCGTCGCCACGCAATGGAGAGCATCACAACCACCACCGTCAAGCCGACGATCAGCAGCGGTAGCAGCGCAATCAGGTGTTGTGGAGTTATTGTCATGGCGATTTACGGCCTTGTAGTAGTAACGGAATTAACAAACCACTGCTGGATGTTGCTCATCGCAGAATGCGAGGTATCCAGAATCGGCTGCGGATAGAAGCCAAGCAGTACCAGAAGCACCACCAGCAACAGAATGATAAACAGCTCGCGCAGCGACATCCCTGGCAGTTCCTGGCTGGCAATCTGGCTCTTCGCTTTACCGAAGTAAGCGCGATGCAGCATCGCCAGCGAGTATACAGAGGCGAATACCAGCCCAAAGGTGGAGATCACGGTAATCATCGGCACCACCTGGTAGCTGCCGAACAGAATCATAAATTCGCCAACGAAGTTACCGGTGCCCGGCATCCCGAGCGTCGCCACCGCAAAGAACATGGACAGCGCAGGCAACCACTTCATCTTGCCCCACAGGCCGCCCATCATACGCATGTCACGCGTATGCAGACGTTCGTACAACTGGCCACACAGAATGAACAGACCCGCCGCGGACAAACCGTGCGCAATCATCTGAATCACCGCGCCCTGGTACGCCAGTTGGCTGCCGGTGTAGATAGCGATCAGCACGAAGCCCATGTGGGAAACGGAGGTATAAGCAATCAGACGCTTGATGTCGTATTGGGTAAAGGCCATCCACGCGCCGTAGAAAATGCCGATAACGCCAAGCCACATGGCGATAGGCGCAAACTCCGCCGACGCGTTCGGGAACAATGGCAGGGAGAAACGCAGCAGACCGTAAGCGGCGGTTTTCAGCAAGATACCGGCCAGGTCGACGGAACCGGCGGTCGGCGCCTGGGAGTGCGCATCCGGCAGCCAGCCATGCAGCGGAACCACCGGCATTTTCACCGCGAAGGCGATGAAGAAGCCCAGCATCAGCAGATATTCCACACCGTGGGACATCGGCGTATTCAGCAGCTCTTCATAGTTGAAGGTCCACACGCCGGTCGCGTTGTAGTGCACAAAGACCAGCGCCAGGATGGCAATCAGCATCACCAGACCACTCGCCTGGGTGTAGATGAAGAACTTGGTCGCCGCCGTGATACGCGTTTTCCCGTCAGAAGCTTTGTGGCCCCACAGCGCTATCAGGAAGTACATCGGCACCAGCATCATTTCCCAGAAGAAGAAGAACAGGAACATGTCGATGGCCAGGAACACGCCGATAACGCCGCCTAAGATCCACATCAGGTTCAGGTGGAAGAAGCCCTGATATTTTTCGATTTCTCGCCAGGAGCAAAGCACCGCCAGAACGCCGAGCAGGCCGGTCAGCACCACCATTAGCAGCGACAGTCCGTCGAGCGCCAGATGGATAGAGATGCCAAAACGCGGGATCCACGGCAGAACAAATTCAGATTGCCACTGCGGAATACCGGCGGATTGCGTCAGTGAATAGCCGCCCTGCAACCACAATTGCAGACCGAGCGCCAGCGTCAGCCCCATGGTAATCAGCGCTATCCAGCGCGGCACCTTCACGCCAAAGCGTTCGGTCTGCCAGCACAGAAAGCCGCCGATAAAGGGAATTAATATTAGCCAGGGTAGTAACATGGCGATTTTTATTCCTTGTTAAAGTCCCTAAGGGACCGATTTTCAATGAATTCGACTACATTCACGTTTGAGTGCGGTTTGTTGTGTCGGGTGGCGCTAATGCTTACCCGACCTACGTTCTCGTAGGCCCGGTAAGCATTAGCGCCACCGGGCAAAACCGAGCACTCAAATCAACGCAGTACCATCAACAGCGCCAGCACCACAACCGCGCCAATGCTCATTGATGCCACATACCAGCGCAAATAACCGTTCTCGCTCAGTACCAGGCCTTTGCCTGCAAAACGGGAAAGGATAGCCGGAATGTTCATCAACGCATTAAGCGGGTCGCGCTTCAGCAGCCAGGCGATACCGAGGAATGGCTTGACGAATACTTTGTCGTACAGCCAGTCAAAGCCCCAGGCGTTATACCACCAGGTGCCCAGCAGACGGCCCGGCGCGCTGTTGGCGATCGACGTCACCAGCGTGCGTTTACCCAGCCACAGCCATGCGGCAATCAGGATGCCCGCAATCGCCACTACGCCAGAGGTAATTTCCAGGGTCAACACACGACCATGCGCCAGTTCAGTTGTCTGCGGCAGCACCCCCTGCAGAGGCGGCACAATCAGCGCGCCAACAAAGGTAGACAGAATCATCAGGACAATCAGCGGCAGATGATGGGTAATCCCCTTCCCTGCATGAGCATGAATTTGTTCTTTCCCGTGGAATACGATAAAAATCATCCGGAAGGTGTACAGCGAGGTCATGAACGCGCCGACCAGACCCGCCACCATCAGATTGATATGACCGTTCGCCATCGCGCCAGCCAGGATCTCATCCTTACTGAAGAAGCCCGCAGTGACCAGCGGCAGCGCCGACAGCGCCGCGCCCCCCACCAGGAAGCAGGCATACACCAGTGGAATCGACTTACGCAGACCGCCCATCTTAAAGATGTTCTGTTCGTGATGGCAGGCCAGAATTACCGAGCCGGACGCCAGGAACAGCAGCGCTTTAAAGAAGGCGTGCGTCATCAGATGGAAAATCGCCGCATCCCACGCCTGCACGCCCAGCGCCAGGAACATGTAGCCAATCTGGCTCATGGTGGAATAGGCCAGCACGCGTTTGATGTCGGTCTGCACCAGCGCGGCGAAACCCGCCATGACCAGCGTAATCGCCCCGATAATGCCCACCAGATGCAGAATTTCCGGGGTCATCAGGAACAGGCCATGGGTACGAGCGATCAGGTAGACACCGGCGGTCACCATCGTCGCGGCGTGGATCAGCGCGGAGACCGGCGTCGGGCCGGCCATCGCGTCGGCAAGCCAGGTCTGCAACGGTAGCTGCGCAGATTTACCGACCGCGCCGCCCAGCAGCATCAGGGTTGCCCACATCAGCATGTTGTTGCCGTCAGCAAAGTGCGCTGGCGCCAGCTCGACCATTTCGCGGAAGTTCAGCGTGCCCAGTTCGTTGTAGAGGATGAACAGCGCGAAGGCGAGGAACACGTCACCGACACGGGTCACCACGAAGGCTTTCATTGCCGCTGCGCCATTCTTCGGATCGCTGTAATAGAAGCCGATCAACAGATAAGAGCACAGGCCCACGCCTTCCCAGCCGAGGTACATCAACAGCAGGTTATCGGACAGCACCAGAACAACCATGCTGGCGATAAACAGGTTGGTATAAGCGAAGAAGCGGGAGTAGCCCTCTTCCCCACGCATGTACCAGGACGCGAACATGTGGATCAGGAAGCCGACGCCGGTGACCACAGAGAGCATGGTCAGCGACAGGCCGTCCAGCACCAGGTTAAAACCGATGTTGAAGTTACCGACCGACATCCACGTCCACAGCGGCTGGCTGAACGCCTGTTTGCCGTTGGCGAAGAAATCCATCCCGACAAACGCTGTCACCAACGCCGCCAGACCAACGGAGCCCACGCCAATGGTCGCGGAGAGATTTTCCGACCAGCGTCCGCGAGAGAACGCCAGCAGTACAAAGCCAATCAATGGCAGAATAATGGTTAAGGCAAGCATGTTCATCCACGCATCTCACTTACTGAATCGATGTTCAGGTTCTGGCGACGGCGATGGAGTTGCAGCAACAGCGCAAGTCCAATACTCGCTTCCGCAGCCGCAAGGCTGATGGCGAGAATGTACATCACCTGACCATCGGTCTGGCCCCAGTAGCTCCCGGCGACCACAAAGGCCAGCGCGGAGGCATTAATCATGATTTCCAGCCCGATCAGCATAAACAGCAGATTGCGGCGGATAACCAGACCGGTTAAACCCAGGACGAATAAAATCGCAGCGAGGATCAGTCCGTGTGTTAAGGGGATCATGCGCGCTCCTCCGTTTTTCTTTTCGCGCGGTCATCGGCGCGGTTGCTTAGCACTTCACCCGCACGCTCTTCACGACCGACGTGGAACGCCACCACCAGGCCTGCCAGCAGCAGCATAGACGCCAGTTCGACCGCCAGAACATAAGGCCCGAACAGCGTAATGCCCACCGCTTTCGCGCTAATCGGCGTGCCGTCGATGCCCTGGTCGTTAACGCCCAGAATGGCGTACACAATGACCGCCAGCATAATGGCCGACAAAACCGCCGGACCAATCCACACCTGCGGCTTCAGCCACTGGCGTTCCTGTTCGATTTCGCTGCCGCCGAGGTTGAGCATCATCACCACGAACACAAACAGCACCATAATGGCACCCGCGTAGACGATAATTTCCAGCGCACCGGCAAAGTAAGCGCCCAGCGAAAAGAACACCCCGGAAATCGCCAGTAGCGATATCACCAGATACAACAGCGCGTGTACCGGATTGGTATGGGTGATCACTCGCAGGGTCGCGAGGATGGCTATCAGGCCACAGATATAAAAAGCGAATTCCATTGCCCTCTCCTTACGGTAACAGGCTCTTGACGTCGATAGGCTTGGCTTCGTTCTCTGCTTCGCCTTTATCTTTGCCGTCGATTGCCATACCCGCCATCCGGTAGAAGTTATATTCCGGGTATTTGCCCGGACCGGAAATCAGCAGATCCTCTTTTTCGTACACCAGATCCTGACGTTTGTATTCGCCCAGTTCGAAGTCCGGGGTCAACTGAATCGCCGTGGTCGGGCACGCTTCTTCGCACAGGCCGCAGAAGATGCAGCGTGAGAAGTTAATGCGGAAAAATTCCGGATACCAGCGGCCATCTTTGGTCTCCGCTTTTTGCAGAGAGATACAGCCTACCGGACAGGCTACCGCACACAGGTTACAGGCAACGCAGCGCTCTTCACCGTCCGGGTCGCGCGTGAGCACGATACGACCACGGTAACGGGGCGGTAAATAGACCGGCTCTTCCGGATACATCCGCGTTTCGCGTTTGGCGAACGCATGCAGGCCGATCATCCAGATACTGCGTACCTGAGTGCCGAAACCTACTAATAATTCTTTTAAGGTCATGGTCTTTGTGTCCCTTATTGCGCCTGCCACAGAATGACAGCCGCCGTTACCAGCAAGTTGATGAGCGTCAGCGGCAGGCAAACTTTCCAGCCGAAGGACATTACCTGGTCATAACGCGGACGCGGTAACGACGCACGAATCAAAATGAACATCATCATGAAGAACGCGGTTTTCAGCGCGAACCAGACGAATGGCGGTAAGAACGGGCCATGCCAGCCACCGAAGAACAACGTTACCATCAGCGCGGAAACGGTGACGATGCCGATGTACTCCCCCACGAAGAACAGACCGAATTTCATACCGGAATATTCGATGTGGTAACCGTCCGCCAGTTCCTGCTCGGCTTCCGGCTGGTCAAACGGGTGACGGTGACAGACCGCTACGCCCGCGATGGCGAAAGTAACAAACCCAAAGAATTGCGGAATCACGTTCCACAGATGCGCCTGGTTATTGACGATATCGGTCATATTAAATGAACCGGCCTGCGCCACCACGCCCATCAGGGAAAGACCAAGGAACACTTCATAGCTCACCGTCTGGGCAGACGCGCGCATCGCGCCGAGCAGCGAGTATTTGTTGTTGCTCGACCAACCGGCGAATAACACCGCGTAAACCGCCAGACCGGCCATCATCAGGAAGAACAAAATCCCGATGTTTAAATCGGCCACCACCCAATTAGGGCTAACCGGCACAATGGCGAAGGAGAGCAGCAGCGAAGTAAACGCGATCATCGGCGCCAGGGTAAAGATGACGCGATCCGAGAATTTCGGGATCCAGTCTTCTTTAAAGAACATCTTGATCATATCCGCGACCAGCTGGAGCGAGCCGCCCCAGCCAACGCGGTTTGGTCCATAACGGTTCTGGAACAGACCCAGCAGACGACGTTCGCCAAAGCTCATGAAAGCCCCGCAGGTGACGACCACCAGCAGAATCACCACCGCTTTGAGAATGCTCAGCAGGATCTCAATCAGATCCGGTGTAATCCAACTCATTGTTGCGCCTCCCGCAGATCCTCAAGACGCGCGCCAGCCAGAACCGGCGCGATGCCAGGCATACCCATCGGCAGCCCTACCTGCCCTGCCGCTAACCCTTCAGAGATTTCAACCGGCAGCGTCACCGTATTGCCATCGTAGCTAAAGGAGACGCGCGTCCCGGCATTGACGCCCAATTTCGCGGCATCCGCCGGGTTAAGTTTGATATACGGCTGCGGCATACGGCTCTGGAAGACCGGAGAACGCTGAGACAATTCGTCGCTGCCAAACAGGTGGTAATACGGCGCAATACGCCACTGACCGTCCTGCGCCTGGAAGCTTGCCGGCACGGTAGTGAAATAATCCAGACCGCCCTCAGTCGCTTCAATCAAACGCACGCCCGGATCGCCGTGACGCAGTTTGCCGCCCACTTCATCCTGGAATTTGTTCCACGCCTGCGGGGAGTTCCAGCCCGGCGCCCAGGCGAACGGAATTTCAGATCGCGGGGCAGTCGGTTGGTTATTCCCTTCCATCGAGAAGGCGAACATGGTGTCTTTATCCTGCGGCTGACGTGGTTCATGCACGCTGATATTGGCGCGCATCGCCGTACGACCGCTGTAACGATGCGGTTCGCGCGCCAGCTTCTGCCCACGAATGCGGAAGGTCGCATCCGGCGCGGCGTCTTTAATGCCGGCAAATTGCGGCATGGCGGCAATGACCGCGTCGATCACGTGGTCAAGCTGAGTCCAGTCCACTTCGCGGTTTTCGACGGTGCTGTGCAGCGAATGCAGCCAGCGCCAGCTTTCCAGCATAATCGTCTTGTTATCGTAGTAGGCCGGATCATAAACCTGGAAGAAGCGCTGCGCGCGGCCTTCGTTGTTGATGACCGTACCATCGCTTTCGGCGAAGCTTGCCGCGGAAAGCACCAGATGCGCGTTTTCCATAATCGCCGTGCGCTGATGGTCAACCACCATCACCAGCGGCGCTTTGGCGAGCGCGGCGTTCACGCGCGTAGCGCTTGCATGACGGTGGAGATCGTTTTCCAGCACCACCACCGCGTCCGCGCTGCCGGTTTCCAGCTCGCCCAACGCATCGTCAAGCGAACCGCCGCCCATCATACCCAGCCCCATGCTGTTCACGGAGCGGGCAATCATAGTAATACCGACGTCGGCGCCACGGCCTTTCAGCGCTTTCGCCACGTTGGCGGCCGCCTGAATCACCTCACTGCTACCGGCGTTAGTGCCGGAGATAATCAGCGGTTTTTTCGCGCCGGCCAACGCCTGCACAATGACATCAATTTTGTTTTGCAAGTCGCTGTCGATACCGTCAACCGCAGGCGCTGTATTGTCCAGCGCATGGGCAATCGCAAAGCCCAGGCGCGCCTGATCTTCTACCGGCGCGCGATAGGTCCAGGCGGCGATATCATCCAGACGGGTGTCGTCCACGTTGGTCACGAACAGCGGATGTTTGGCACGCTGGCCGATGTTAAGGATGGCCGCAATCTGCCAGTCGGCCACTTTCTGCGCCGCCGCCATTTCACGCGCTTTACCTTTCACCGCCTGGCGTACCGCCAGCGCAACGCGCGCGCCGGTCTGAGTGACATCCTCACCCAAGACCAGTACCGCGTCATAAGATTCGATCTCCCGCAGCGCCGGGGTGTAAATTCCGCCTTCACGCAGCACTTTCAGCGCCAGTTGCAGACGTTCCTGCTCGCCGCGCGCGATACCGGTGTAGAAGTTTTCCGCACCAACCAGCTCACGCAGCGCAAAGTTGCTCTCAATGCTGGCGCGTGGCGAACCGATACCGATCACTTTCTTCGACTGGCGCAGAATATCCGCCGCGCCCTGCATCGCCTGCTCGGCGTTGAGAGTAATAAAGTCATCGCCGCGGCGCTGAACCGGCTGACGCGGACGGTCTTTCAGGTTCACATAGCCATAGCCGAAACGACCGCGGTCGCAGAGGAAGTAGTGGTTAACGGTACCGTTGTAACGGTTTTCGATACGGCGTAATTCGCCATAGCGCTCGCCCGGGCTGATGTTACAGCCGATGGAACACTGCTGGCAGATGCTCGGCGCAAACTGCATGTCCCATTTACGGTTGTAACGCTCGGAGTGCGTTTTATCGGTGAATACGCCGGTCGGGCAAATCTCGACCAGGTTACCGGAGAATTCGCTTTCCAGCGTACCGTCTTCCGGACGCCCGAAGTAGACGTTGTCATGCGCGCCATAGACGCCCAGATCGGTGCCGTCGGCATAATCTTTGTAGTAACGCACACAACGGTAGCAGGCGATGCAGCGGTTCATTTCGTGCGAGATGAACGGCCCCAGATCCTGGTTGCGGTGGGTACGTTTGGTGAAACGGTAGCGGCGGAAACTGTGCCCCGTCATCACGGTCATATCCTGAAGATGGCAGTTACCGCCCTCTTCACAGACCGGACAGTCGTGCGGGTGGTTAGTCATCAGCCACTCCACCACGCTTTCACGGAACTGTTTCGCTTCTTCGTCGTCAATAGAGATAAAGGTACCGTCGGTGGCTGGCGTCATACAGGACATCACCAGGCGACCACGCGTATCTTCCGCGTTTTGGTATTGCTTCACCGCACACTGGCGGCAAGCACCGACGCTTCCCAGCGCCGGGTGCCAGCAAAAATACGGAATATCAAGGCCGAGGGACAGACATGCCTGTAGCAGGTTGTCCGCGCCGTTGACCTCGTATTCTTTGCCGTCTACATGAATCGTAGCCATTAGCATGCTTCCAAATTAAAAATCGTTAACTCACCAGCGCTCTTTGAGCAGGTTCGGCTGAATACCATTGATTAAATGGGTATTGCTGAACGGCTGCTTGATGCCAGCTTCGAATTCTTCGCGGAAATACTTAATTGCGCTTTGCAGTGGCTCAACCGCGCCCGGCGCATGCGCGCAGAAGGTTTTACCCGGTCCGAGGAAACGACACAGTTGCTCAAGTGTCTCGATATCCCCCGGCTGGCCTTCGCCACGCTCCAGCGCGCGCAGAATTTTCACGCTCCACGGCAGCCCGTCGCGGCATGGCGTACACCAGCCGCAGGATTCGCGGGCAAAGAACTCTTCCAGGTTACGCACCAGCGACACCATGCCGATTTCGTGGTCTACCGCCATCGCCAGCGCGGTGCCCAGACGGCTGCCTGCTTTACCGATGCTTTCGAACTCCATCGGCAGGTCAAGATGCGCCTCGGTCAGGAAGTCGGTTCCCGCCCCGCCCGGCTGCCAGGCTTTGAATTTCAGGCCATCGCGCATACCGCCGGCGTAGTCTTCAAGGATCTCGCGCGCGGTGGTGCCGAACGGTAATTCCCACAGGCCCGGATTCTTCACGCGGCCTGAGAAGCCCATCAGCTTGGTACCCGCATCTTTGCTTTTCGAAATGTTCTGGTACCACTCCACGCCGTTGGCGAGGATTGCCGGGACGTTGCACAACGTTTCGACGTTATTCACACAGGTCGGTTTGCCCCATACGCCGGAGGTCGCCGGGAAGGGCGGCTTGGAGCGCGGGTTCGCGCGGCGGCCTTCGAGGGAGTTAATCAGCGCCGTTTCTTCACCACAGATGTAACGCCCTGCCCCGGTGTGGACAAACAGTTCGAAGTCGAACCCGGTGCCCATGATATTTTTGCCAAGCAGCCCGGCCTCGGTTGCTTCCGCAATCGCGCGACGCAGGTGCTGCGCTGCTTCGATATATTCTCCACGCAGGAAGATGTAGCCGCGGTACGCTTTCAGCGCAAACGCGGAGATCAGCATGCCTTCCACCAGCAGGTGCGGCAGTTGTTCCATCAGCAGACGGTCTTTATAGGTGCCCGGTTCCATTTCATCGGCGTTACACAGCAGGTAACGGATGTTCATGGATTCATCTTTCGGCATCAGGCTCCACTTCAGACCGGTGGAAAAGCCCGCGCCGCCGCGCCCTTTCAGACCGGCGTCTTTTACCTGGCTGACGATTTCATCCGGAGACAGGCCGGTCAGCGCCTTACGCGCGCCTTCGTAGCCGTTTTTGCTACGATATTCATCCAGCCAGACCGGCTGTTTGTCATCGCGCAGACGCCAGGTCAGCGGATGGGTTTCGGGAGTACGGATAACGTTTTTCATTTATACCGCTCCAGTAGTTCAGGAATGGCTTCCGGGGTCAGATGGCTGTGAGTATCCTCATCAATCATCATGTTCGGCCCTTTATCGCAATTCCCCAGGCAGCAGGTCGGCAGCAGCGTAAAGCGACCATCAAAGGTCGTCTGCCCCGGTTTGATGTTGAGATTTTTTTCCAGCGCGGCCTGAATCCCCTGATAGCCGGTGATATGGCACACCACGCTGTCGCAGTAGCGAATCACGTGGCGACCGACCGGCTGACGGAAGATCTGGCTGTAGAATGTGGCGACGCCTTCGACGTCGCTCGCCGGAATACCCAGCACATCGGCAATAGCGTAGATCGCGCCGTCCGGCACCCAGCCACGCTGCTTCTGAACGATTTTCAGCGCTTCAATGGACGCCGCACGCGGGTCTTCGTAGTGGTGCTTCTCGTGCTCTATCGCTTCACGCTCTGCCGCACTCAGCTCAAAAGCCTCGGTTTGTGGTTGTTGATTCTCGTGCATAATTAGCGGTCCACATCTGACATAACAAAATCGATACTACCCAGATAGACAATCAGGTCGGAGACCAGGCTACCGCGGATCGCCGAGGGAATCTGCTGCAGGTGCGCAAAGCTCGGCGTGCGCACGCGGGTACGGTAGCTCATAGTGCTACCGTCGCTGGTCAGGTAGTAACTGTTAATCCCCTTCGTCGCTTCCACCATCTGGAAGGACTCCTGCGCCGGCATCACCGGGCCCCAGGAGACCTGCAGGAAGTGGGTGATCAGGGTTTCGATATGTTGCAGCGTGCGCTCTTTCGGCGGCGGCGTGGTCAGCGGGTGATCCGCTTTGAACGGCCCTTCCGGCATGTTATCGAGGCACTGCTGAAGAATGCGCAGACTCTGGCGCAGCTCTTCCACTTTCAGCATCACGCGGGTATAGCAGTCGGAAACGCCGCCGCCCACCGGCACTTCAAAGTCAAAGTTTTCGTAGCCAGAGTATGGACGCCATTTACGTACGTCGAAGTCGATCCCGGTCGCGCGCAGCCCTGCGCCGGTGGTGCCCCACTCCAGCGCCTCTTTCGCGCCGTAAGCGGCAACGCCCTGCGAACGCCCTTTCAGAATAGTGTTACGCAGCGCGGCTTTCTCGTAAGAATCCAGACGCTTCGGCATCCACTCAAGGAACTCTCGCAGCAGGCGATCCCAACCGCGCGGCAAGTCGTGCGCGACGCCGCCGATACGGAACCAGGCCGGGTGCATACGGAAACCGGTAATGGCTTCCACCAGGTCATAAATTTTCTGCCGGTCGGTAAAGGCAAAGAAGACCGGGGTCATCGCGCCGACGTCCTGAATAAAGGTCGAGATGTACAGCAGATGACTGTTAATGCGGAACAGTTCGGAGAGCATCACGCGGATGACGTTCACACGATCCGGGACGGTGATCCCTGCCAACTTTTCTACCGCCAGCACGTACGGCATTTCATTGACGCAACCACCGAGGTATTCGATACGGTCGGTATAGGGAATGTAGCTATGCCAGGACTGGCGCTCGCCCATTTTTTCGGCGCCGCGGTGGTGATAGCCGATATCCGGCACGCAGTCGACGATTTCTTCACCGTCAAGTTGCAGGATAATACGAAACGCACCGTGCGCAGACGGGTGGTTCGGGCCGAGGTTGAGGAACATAAAGTCCTCGTTGTCAGTCCCGCGCTTCATCCCCCAGTCTTCCGGCTTAAAGGTCAGCGCTTCCATTTCCAGATCCTGCTTGGCTTTGGTCAGCTCAAACGGGTCGAATTCGGTCGCGCGCGCCGGATAATCTTTACGCAGCGGATGGCCTTCCCAGGTTTGCGGCATCATGATGCGCGTCAGGTGCGGGTGGCCTTCGATATCAATACCAAACATCTCCCAGGTCTCACGCTCGTACCAGTTGGCGTTAGGGAAAAGTTTAGTGAAGGTCGGCACGCGCAGGTCGTTTTCAGACAACGCCACCTTGAGCATGATATCGCGATTACGCTCAATGGAAATCAGGTGGTAGAAAACGGAAAAATCCGCGGCGGGTAACCCGTCACGGTGCGTACGCAGGCGTTCATCCATGCCGTGTAAGTCAAACAGCATGACGTAAGGTTTCGGCAGTTTCTTTAAGAAATCGCCAACCTCCAGTAGTTGTTCACGCTTGACCCAAACAACGGGGATACCGGTGCGGGTCGCCTGAACGGTAAAGGCATCCGGCCCAAAACGGTTGCGCAGTTCGCCGATAACCGGATCATCAAGATGATCGCGGGTACTCCATGCAGCGTCTTGCGCGGTTAAGTCGGTCATATTGTTCACCATTGCAAATGGTCCGTGGTGGTCGGCAGTGCTTCGCGCTATTAAAATAGTGGTTAGCGAAGTGAAGTGCTGCTGCCGACAGGCGCAAATTAAATCTCGTCCGGGGTACGCAGGTTCGTGACGGCAATACGCTCGCCGCGTTTACGTTCGCGTTCTGGCTGCATATTGGCGCGATACACGCCCTGATCGCCCACCACCCATGAGAGCGGACGGCGCTCTTTGCCAATCGATTCTTGCAGCAGCATCAACGCCTGCATATACGCTTCCGGACGCGGCGGACAGCCAGGGATATACACATCCACCGGGATGAACTTATCAACGCCCTGCACTACCGAATAAATATCGTACATGCCGCCGGAGTTGGCGCAGGCGCCCATAGAAATGACCCATTTTGGCTCCAGCATTTGGTCATACAGACGCTGAATAACCGGGGCCATTTTGGTAAAGCAGGTACCGGCCACCACCATCAGGTCAGCCTGACGTGGCGACGCACGCAGCACTTCCGCGCCGAAACGGGCAACGTCATGCACTGCGGTAAAAGAGGTCACCATCTCTACATAGCAGCAAGAAAGGCCGAAGTTGTAGGGCCAAATTGAGTTTTTACGGCCCCAGTTAACCATGTCATGCAGTTTGCCCATGAACACGTTTTTGTTAACTTCCTGCTCCAGGGGGTCGGTTACGATCTCCTGTTTTTGCAGGGGGTAACGGTCATTCTCACCGTTAGGATCTATGCGGGTGAGCGTATAATCCATCTTAATGCCTCGCGGTTAGCGTTGACGATTAGCGATACTGTTCGTTTCCGGGTTCATACGCTCGCGGCGTGAACGCGCGGGCGTCCAGTCCAACGCGCCAATACGCGCCAGATAAACCAGACCAGCCAGTAACACAAAAATAAAAATTGCAGCTTCCACAAAGCCAACCCAGCCGCTTTCGCGGATAGAAGTCGACCATGCGAACAGATACAGCGCTTCAACGTCGAAGATAACGAAGAACATGGCTACCAGGTAAAACTTGGCAGACAGGCGTAAGCGGGCGGTGCCGACCGAGTCGATACCTGATTCAAACGGAACGTTCTTGTGCCTCGCGCGTGCGCGACCGCCCAAAAACCAACCGCCTACCAGCATCAGGCAGCACAGGCCAATGGCAACGATAAGAAAGATAGCGAATGCCCAGTGATGAGCGATGACTTCAGTGGATGTTGACATACTCATTGCTTACTCATCAAAAGTAGCGCCAGTTCCTCTGCTCTTTACGGCAGATGGACGCCACATCGATTCATGGGGAGGAATAAAAAAAACCCTACAATTACTGTAGAAAATGATAAAAACAGCTAATTGATGTGGTTTTTTACTCCTTTCTATAACCTTTTGTCAACTTTAACAAAAGTTCCTTCACATTAATTTACATCAATTCATCATCATTAACATTAAGTGCCATCCTGGAGAAAATGACTCTTCGACCAGGGGGGATTTTATGTTGTTGAATCGTGTCCGTTGTGAAGCAAAAGAAATAACACACACCTATTTTGACAGGAATTTGTGAAGATGCCTCCCCCTAAATGGGAGTATTTTCTTGATCTGTGACACGCTTTTGTTAATTCACCCCCTAAAACAGCAACAATTTCTCTAGTTTTTTAACATGCAAATTCATAAAATGGATGTTCTGGTTATTTTTTGCCCACATTGAACTGCGAATTGCTACTGGCTGATTTACCGCAACTTTTACAATTTGTGCGGTTAAGCGCGTACAGATGGGCACAAAAAAAGAGCCACTGAGCGTTTTTTCATCGCCAGCGGCTCTTTTTTACATTTACGACTTAGCGCCTTTTGCCTGCGAGCTACTCAAAACCCCCTTCCACCATCAGCGGATCATCTCCGCCCTCTGCAGAAAACTGGTTGTAATGCCATGGGTTTTGGTAGCTTTCCATCGCATGGAAAATCACCATCGCCAGCTCGTTCTGGCTATTGGGATCGCGGCACAACAGATATTCCGTATCCGGCAAAGGCGGTAATCCGTCTGCGGCGCCCAGCACGCGAAGGTCGGGACTCATCATTTCGACAGGTCGAGCCGTTACGCCAAGACCGGCTTTAACGGCCGCGCGTACCGCCGGTAAAGTAGACGCCACATAGGCCAGCCGCCAGGGAATACCCGCTGCATTTAGCGTCTCCAGCACCATATCGCGGAATGGGCTGGGATCGTCCAGCAGGACTAGTGGTACGGGCTCTCCCCTTTGCAAAACATACTCAGCCGCACAATACCAATGGGTGGGCGAGGTCCGCAAATTCAGACAGTCCAGCGAATGAGGTTGGTTAGTCGTCACCACCAAATCTACTTCCTGCGATTTAACCATGTCCACCATATAGGCGTTGCGTTTTACCCGTACATCAAGCGCGAGTTTCGGATAAACCGAGCTGATTCGGCTAAGCAAAAAAGGCAGGATAGTATCAGCTGATTCATCAGAAGCGCCGATTGTTAACACTCCCTGAAGATTACTGAACATTAATGATGAACACGCCTCATCATTAAAACGCAGGATTTTTCTGGCGTACCCCAGAAGCTGGATACCGTGTTCGGTCAAAAGTTTGTTACGGCCATGGCGGGCGAACAATTCCTTTCCCACGAGTTGCTCAAGACGCTGCATTTGCTGACTGACCGCAGACTGAGTACGACATACCGCCGCCGCCGCCGCGGCGAAGGTGTTCAGATCGGCAACGGCCACGAACGTTCTCAGCAGATCGAGATCGAGGTTAATTATCGGACGATTTGCATTTATCATAATTTTTCACTTACTGGCGGGTCATATCGGGCTGACCTGGTTAATGCTGTGCATTCAGAAACAAGCAATTCCATTTGTAATGTGCATCCTTCGCAGTACCGCCTGGTTACCCAGGTAAATGTTAGAATGTAATTGAAAATACGACCAAAACACTTCTCTTACTTACTGATATAATACCAAATGCAACCGATCTGGATATATCAAAGAGAATGTGTCATACCTTTAGGCGTCTACAGATTTCTGCTAATGATGGACGTGTAAATCTTGTAACAGCGTCAAATAGTTTACCGAGACGCACAGATACAAAAACAATATATTGAACAATAGGTTATGTATAAAATCGCGTCATGATAATTAGCAGACAACGCAGACTACGCCCCCGTTTCGGATCATTATCTTAACCTAAAACCGCTATATTTATAAGTATTATTACGAATAATCTTAACCTGGGATATGTTATACTAATCGGACCAGAAAGATATTATTACGACTTTAGTAAATGCTTTTTAAATATTAAATAATAATTAATTAAGATTTCTACCATTCATTAATTATACTTAACAATAGTTTCACACCCCCCGCCGCCGGAAAGGTCTAACCTTCTCATTTTACCTTTAATACTCAGTATTTCCGAAATAGCCAGCGCGACACTAATGATGAATGCTTATCTCTCATAAAACAGATAATTTCTGACAACATAAAAAACCACATTACACGCAATCACATAGAACAAAACACTATACATACAGACAAAAATAGAAAATGCATCTAACCAAATGATTTTATGAAGTTTTAAACAGTACGAAAGCGCGTTAAAAATAAACAAAATCTTCTTCTGTTCACTCTTCAAAACTCACCGTCGTGGGAGTACATTGTTTCGTGCTGACTTCCACGGCAGGGAGTGGCAATAACAGCTAAAAGGTCAAGATTCATGTCCCCCATTGAAAAATCCAGCAAACTCGAAAATGTCTGTTATGACATTCGTGGCCCCGTTCTGAAAGAAGCGAAACGCCTTGAGGAAGAAGGTAATAAAGTTCTTAAACTGAATATCGGCAACCCCGCCCCCTTCGGATTCGAAGCGCCGGACGAAATTCTGGTCGATGTCATTCGTAATTTGCCGACGGCGCAAGGATATTGCGACTCGAAAGGGCTTTATTCCGCCCGTAAAGCGATTATGCAGCATTATCAGGCCCGTGGAATGCGCGATGTAACCGTGGAAGATATCTATATCGGTAACGGCGTTTCCGAGCTGATCGTTCAGGCGATGCAGGCGTTGCTTAACAGTGGCGATGAAATGCTGGTTCCCGCGCCCGATTATCCGTTATGGACAGCGGCGGTATCGCTCTCCAGCGGCAAGGCGGTACATTATCTTTGCGATGAATCTTCCGACTGGTTCCCGGACCTTGACGATATCCGCGCCAAAATCACCCCACGTACGCGTGGTATTGTCATTATTAATCCAAACAACCCTACTGGCGCCGTCTATTCTAAAGAATTGTTGATGGAAATTGTCAACATTGCGCGCGAGCATAATCTCATCATCTTCGCCGATGAAATTTATGACAAGATTCTCTATGACGATGCCGAGCATCACTCTATCGCCGCACTGGCGCCTGATCTGCTGACCATCACCTTTAATGGTTTGTCTAAAACCTATCGCGTCGCCGGCTTCCGCCAGGGCTGGATGGTGCTGAACGGGCCGAAAAAACATGCGAAAGGCTATATTGAAGGGCTGGAGATGTTAGCCTCAATGCGCCTGTGCGCCAACGTCCCGGCGCAACATGCTATTCAGACCGCGCTCGGCGGCTATCAAAGCATTAGCGAATTTATTCTGCCGGGCGGTCGACTGTATGAACAGCGTAACCGCGCCTGGGAGTTGATTAACGATATTCCCGGCGTTTCCTGCGTAAAACCGCGCGGCGCGTTGTACATGTTCCCCAGGATCGACGCTAAACGTTTTAATATTCACGACGACCAGAAGATGGTGCTGGACTTCCTGCTACAGGAAAAGGTGCTGCTGGTGCAAGGTACCGCCTTTAACTGGCCGTGGCCGGATCACTTCCGCATTGTGACGCTACCGCGTGAAGATGACCTGGAGATGGCCATCAACCGTTTTGGGCGTTTCCTCTCAGGTTACCATCAATAATCTTAAATTCAGGCTACTTCGGTAGCCTGAATTGCATCTTCATCTCCCTCCCCGCACAATGAAGTCTGCCGCAGTGAAAACAAAAGGTAATCTATGAAGCAGAGCCATTTTTTCGCCCATCTCTCCCGCATGAAGTTGATTAACCGCTGGCCGCTGATGCGTAACGTGCGTACGGAAAACGTCTCCGAACATAGTCTGCAGGTGGCGATGGTCGCCCATGCATTGGCGGCGATAAAAAACCGTAAATTTGGCGGTCAGCTCAATGCTGAACGCATCGCACTTCTGGCGATGTATCATGATGCCTCGGAAGTACTGACCGGCGATCTGCCGACGCCGGTAAAATATTTTAATTCCCAGATAGCCCAGGAATATAAAGCGATCGAAAAAATCGCCCAGCAAAAGCTGGTTGATATGGCGCCGGATGAATTACGCGATATTTTCGCACCACTTATTGATGAGAATGCCTGGAGCGAAGAAGAACAGGCAATCGTAAAACAGGCCGATGCGCTTTGCGCCTACCTGAAATGCCTGGAGGAGCTCTCAGCGGGAAACAATGAGTTTGGACTGGCAAAAACGCGGCTGGAAAAAACGCTGGAATTACGTCGCAGCCAGGAGATGGACTATTTTATGGCGGTGTTCGTACCAAGCTTCCATCTCTCTCTGGATGAAATTAGCCAGGATTCACCGCTTTAGTTGCCGGATGGCGGCTAACGCCTTATCCGGCCTACCGTTCTTCCCGTAGGCCTGATAAGCGTAGCGCCATCGGGCCTTTTCCAGCCTGGGTTAAAACGGAAATAACATCGGAATCATCACAATACAAACCGCCATCACAATAAGCGTGAACGGCACGCCAAGCTTCACAAAATCGCTAAAGCTATAGTTTCCCGGCCCCAGAACCAGAGTATTCACCGGCGATGAAACCGGCGTCATAAAGGCGGCGGATGCCGCCATCGCCACCGCCATCGCAAACGGATAGGGCGACACCCCCATCGATTTCGCCGCCGCCAGCGCAATCGGCGCCATCAGCACCGCCGTTGCCGTGTTAGAAATGAACAGTCCTATGACGGCACACAGCACGAACAGGCATCCCAGCATCATATACGGCCCATAGCCGCCGCCGATATCCATTAATCCTTGCACGACCAGAGAGACGCCGCCGGTTTTTTGCAACGCCAGCGCAAACGGCATCATACCCACAATCAAGATAATACTCGGCCAGTGGATCGCTTTATACGCGCTTTCAGCATCAATACAGCGAAATTTCCCCATCAGCAGGCAGGCGATAATCGCCGCGATCGGGTTGGGAATTTCATCGGTCAACATCAGCGCCACCATCAGTACCAGGCAGAAAATGGCGTGCGGCGCCTGGCTGTGCGCAGGAGAGGCTTCGCTGACCTCGACCGGCATATTCAGCACCACAAAGTCGCGGCCTTTTTGCCCCAGCAGGCTGATTAACTTCCAGTTCCCCACAACCAGAATGATATCGCCCATCAATAACGGTTCATCGGCCAGCGATCCTTCCAGCGCGACGCCGTCGCGTTTCAGGCCGACCACATTCAGCCCGTAACGTGTACGGAAGGCGATTTCACGCACCGACTTGCCTATCAGTTCAGACTCCGGAATAAGCGAAATTTCCGCCATCCCGACATCCAACGCCTGATCGGAAAAATATTCTCCACGCAATACCATCGGTTCCAGCAGTTGCTCGGCGCAGAACTCTCTGAGGTCAACCTCCGCCGCCGACATATCAATCAGCAGAACGTCGCGAGCGCGAAACTCCGATACGCCGTTCACATTGACGATAACCCGCCGAAAGCGCCGCCAGCGTTCAACGCCGATGACATTGGCGCCGTAACGTTCGCGCAGTTTAAGGTCGTCCAGCCGCTGTCCCACCATCGGCGAACCGGGGCGAATCGCCAGACGCCGAGCGCGCCCCGTCAGACGGTACTCGCGGATAAGATCGCGGAAAGTGCGACGCTTACCGGCCTGTTGTCCGGGCGCATCGCCTTTTAGCATGAAGCGCATCACCAGCATATAAACAATGCCGAGCGCCAACACCACTATCCCCAGCGGCGTCACGCTAAAAAAGTTGAACCCGTGCAGGCCTTCACGCAGCAGTTCACTGTTAACCACCAGGTTCGGCGGCGTCGCCACCAGCGTCATCATTCCGCTGATAAGCCCGGCAAAACTCAGCGGCATCATCAGGCGCGAAGGCGAGGTCTGCATATGCATAGAAACGCTAAGAACAACGGGGATAAAAATCGCCACCACGCCGGTTGAACTCATGAAAGCGCCAAGTCCGGCGACGGTGATCATCAGTAAAACCAGCATTTTGATTTCACTGCTGCCCGCCATTTTAACCAGCCAGGTACCGACCACCGTCGCAACGCCGGTGCGCACGAGGCCGTCGCCAATAATAAATAAGGCGGCGATAAGAATGACATTCGGATCGCTAAAGCCGGAGAAGGCTTCCGGAAGGGTCAAGGTACCGCTAAGGACAAAAGCAACAATGACGAATAAAGCCACCGCATCCATACGTACTTTGCCCGTCGCAAACAACACGACGGCAATCGCCAGTAAAGAGAGAACCCAAATCAATTCACCGTTCACAACATATCCTTGTCAGATGAGAAGATAACGCGATTCTGCCATAAATATGCCCCGCCAAAGCGGGGCGATATCATGATCAGGTCTTTCTTAACACCACCACATCGCCGTTTGGTTGTTTAGCGACCGATAATTGCGTCAGGCTATCCAACGCAAAATCAACATCCGCCAGACGCGGCGTGTCGGCCGGCGCATTGACCGCAATGACGTGGCAGCCCGCAGCCAGTCCGGACAGCACGCCAGCCGGGGCATCTTCTACTACGACGCACTCCTGAGGGGCCAGGCCAAGCAGTTGTGCGCCCAGCAAATACGCATCCGGCTCCGGTTTGCCGCGTTTGACTCGTTCGGCGGTGACAAACACCTCTGGCGCTGGAAGGCCCGCGACCTGATGGCGCGCACGCGCGACCGGCATTGAACCAGAGGTGACGATAGCCCACGGAATGCCCGCTTTATTCAGGTGATTGAGTAAATCGACTGCCCCCGGCAACGCGGTGATCCCTGCGGTTTCAGTGGCTTCTATTTGCTCCAGGCGCGTAAACTCAGCGGCAATTTCCGCCTCCGATTTACCCGCCATAAAATGCCGCAACGAGGTGATCGCCTGTTTGCCATGAATAAAGCCCAGCACCTCATCATGAGCAAGGTTAAAACGATCGGCCCAGCTACACCACGCGCGTTCGACGGCAGGTAATGAGTCAACCAACGTTCCATCCAGATCAAACAGAAAACCTTTACACTGCACGCGAGCCTCCTCAGGCATTAATGATTTGATTGATTTCATTCGCGCTCAGGTGGTACTGACGCGGGCAGGCATGCCAGACATTCAACATCCGCTGGTATTTTTCCCACATCGGCGTCTGGGCATTAAAGCCGTGCGTCCCGGCGTCAAAGTGAGTGTAGCGTCCTTCTATATTCACCATAAAACGGACATAGCCGAGGTAACGCGCTTCCGTCGCGGCGTCAAACCCCAGGAAGGTGACGCGACGTTCGTCGATGGCTTGCGTATCTTTGAGGTTGGTCCAGGAGACGTGCAGCGCATGGTACATCTCCATAATATCGATGATGGTACGACAGGTCTCTTCCGTCAGCTCGCCAAACTCGCGATCCAGCTCGCGCATCTGCAGGCCGTAGCCGCGTTCAATAATTGTTTGTAAGCGACGGTAACGCTCGGCGTTGGTGGGATCGAGCATCGTCATCATTTTGTACTGGTTAGACAAAATCAGACGTTGCGCGTTGGTCATTTCCATTTTGAACTCCTGTATCACGCTATAGCGATGAAAAAAAGAAGGCATTGGTATGCCTTCTTTTATATGCGTAATCCGGGGTCAATTACAAATCATCCAGGAAAGTTTTATCCAGTTGTTTGAAGGCGCGCTTAAGCGTGTCAGCTAATGCCTGGTAATCCGGCTTTCCTTCTACCGGCGCCAGCGCTTGTCCAGCCTCCTGCAATTTACCGCGAACTTCGTAAAACCAGTTAAGGATTGAAGGCGGCAATGGCGTCACAGAACGTTTCCCTAACCACCATAATCCCTGCATAGGCAAGCTCAGGGCGAACAGGGCGGTCGCCACGGCCGGACCTAACTGACCGCCCAGCGCTATCTGCCAGCATAATGTAAAGACGGCGACAGGCGGCATAAATCGTATGGCATAGCGCGTCATACGAATGACGCGGTTTTCGACGAAAACGGGCGCCAGCCGCTTTTCCATCGGCCACGTCTTCGCGTAGTGCTGCCCCCGGCGAAATAAGCTAAAAAAATTTACGGAGCGATTATCCGGTGTCGACATGGCCTACCTCAACTTCACATATAAAATTTAAAAAATTTGTGCAAAACAACAACTGCGAGGGACAACGTTCAAAACATTTTGTCTTCGATACCCACTATCAGGTATCCTGTGTCGGCCTGTCAAAGGCCGGTAGTTTAAAATCATTGAGTCGTCAATATTACACATAGTATGCCATTGGCTGAAAAATACGCAAAATGGCATAGACTCAAAGGTATTTCTTCCATCATGCCCAAAAAAACTCCTGCGCATGATGTTAATCATAAATGTCAGGGCTATCATGCGCTACGCTCTATGGCTCACTGACGTTTTTTTAGCCACGTATCATAAATAGGTACTTCCATGTCGAGTAAGTTAGTACTGGTTCTGAACTGCGGTAGTTCTTCACTGAAATTTGCAATTATTGATGCAGTTAATGGTGATGAATACCTTTCTGGTTTAGCCGAATGTTTCCATCTGCCAGAAGCACGCATCAAATGGAAAATGGACGGCAGTAAACAAGAAGCGGCTTTAGGTGCAGGCGCCGCTCACAGTGAAGCGCTGAACTTTATCGTTAACACTATTCTGGCACAAAAACCAGAACTGTCTGCGCAGTTAACTGCAATTGGTCACCGTATCGTACACGGCGGCGAGAAGTATACCAGCTCCGTAGTCATTGATGAGTCCGTCATTCAGGGCATCAAAGATTCCGCCTCTTTCGCACCGCTGCATAACCCGGCTCACCTGATTGGTATCGCCGAAGCGCTGAAATCTTTCCCGCAGCTGAAAGATAAAAACGTTGCCGTGTTCGACACCGCGTTCCATCAGACCATGCCGGAAGAATCTTACCTGTATGCCCTGCCGTACAGCCTGTATAAAGAACACGGCGTTCGTCGCTATGGCGCACACGGCACCAGCCACTTCTATGTAACTCAGGAAGCGGCAAAAATGCTGAACAAGCCGGTAGAGGAACTGAACATTATCACCTGCCACTTGGGCAACGGCGGTTCTGTTTCCGCTATCCGTAACGGTAAATGCGTGGATACCTCTATGGGTCTGACCCCGCTGGAAGGCCTGGTCATGGGTACCCGTTCCGGCGATATCGACCCTGCGATTATCTTCCACCTGCACGACACTCTGGGCATGAGCGTGGATCAGATCAACAAAATGCTGACCAAAGAGTCCGGTCTGCTGGGTCTGACTGAAGTGACCAGCGACTGCCGTTATGTTGAAGACAACTACGCCACCAAAGAAGACGCAAAACGTGCGATGGACGTTTACTGCCACCGCCTGGCGAAGTACATCGGTTCTTACACCGCTCTGATGGACGGTCGTCTGGATGCAGTCGTGTTCACCGGCGGTATCGGTGAAAACGCCGCGATGGTTCGCGAACTGTCTCTGGGTAAACTGGGCGTACTGGGCTTTGAAGTCGACCACGAACGTAACCTGGCGGCCCGCTTCGGCAAATCTGGTTTCATCAACAAAGAAGGTACCCGTCCGGCGGTGGTGATCCCAACCAACGAAGAACTGGTTATCGCGCAGGACGCGAGCCGTCTGACTGCCTGATTTCACACCGCCAGCCTCGCTGGCGGTGCTGTTTTGTAACCCGTCCCCAAAAGACGGTAACGAAAGAGGATAAACCGTGTCCCGTATTATTATGCTGATCCCTACCGGAACCAGCGTCGGCCTGACCAGCGTCAGCCTCGGCGTCATCCGTGCTATGGAACGCAAAGGCGTTCGTCTGAGCGTCTTTAAGCCTATCGCCCAGCCTCGCGCTGGCGGCGATGCGCCTGACCAGACCACCACTATCGTTCGCGCGAACTCTACCCTGCCGGCGGCTGAACCGCTGAAGATGAGCCACGTTGAATCTCTGCTCTCCAGCAACCAGAAAGACGTGCTGATGGAAGAGATCATCGCGAACTACCATGCGAATACCAAAGACGCGGAAGTGGTGCTGGTTGAAGGTCTGGTTCCGACCCGTAAACATCAGTTCGCTCAGTCTCTGAACTATGAAATCGCGAAAACGCTGAATGCGGAAATCGTTTTTGTCATGTCTCAGGGTACCGACACGCCAGAACAGTTAAACGAGCGTATCGAACTGACGCGCAGCAGCTTCGGCGGCGCGAAAAACACCAACATCACCGGCGTTATCATCAACAAACTGAATGCGCCGGTTGATGAACAAGGCCGTACTCGCCCGGATCTGTCGGAGATTTTTGACGACTCTTCCAAAGCGCAGGTGATCAAAATCGATCCTGCTAAACTGCAGGAATCCAGCCCGCTGCCGGTTCTGGGCGCGGTGCCGTGGAGCTTCGATCTGATTGCGACCCGCGCTATCGATATGGCGCGTCACCTGAACGCCACCATCATTAACGAAGGCGATATCAAAACCCGCCGCGTTAAATCCGTTACGTTCTGCGCGCGTAGTATTCCGCATATGCTGGAACATTTCCGCGCAGGATCGTTGTTAGTGACCTCCGCTGACCGTCCGGACGTGCTGGTCGCAGCTTGCCTGGCCGCGATGAACGGCGTAGAAATCGGCGCCCTGCTGCTGACCGGCGGCTATGAAATGGACGCGCGCATTTCTAAACTGTGCGAACGCGCATTCGCCACCGGTCTGCCGGTCTTTATGGTGAACACCAACACCTGGCAGACTTCGCTGAGCCTGCAAAGCTTCAATCTGGAAGTCCCGGTTGATGACCATGAGCGCATCGAGAAAGTTCAGGAATACGTCGCGAACTACGTTAACGCTGAGTGGATCGAGTCGCTGACCGCCACTTCCGAGCGTAGCCGTCGTCTCTCTCCGCCGGCGTTCCGCTACCAACTGACCGAGCTGGCGCGTAAAGCCGGTAAACGCGTAGTGCTGCCGGAAGGCGACGAACCGCGTACCGTCAAAGCGGCGGCAATCTGCGCTGAACGCGGCATCGCCACTTGCGTACTGCTGGGCAACCCGGATGAAATCAACCGCGTCGCGGCATCTCAGGGCGTTGAGCTGGGCGCAGGTATTGAAATCGTCGATCCGGAAGTGGTGCGTGAAAGCTATGTCGCTCGCCTGGTTGAGCTGCGTAAGAGCAAAGGCATGACCGAACCGGTTGCCCGCGAACAGCTGGAAGACAACGTGGTGCTCGGCACGCTGATGCTGGAGCAAGACGAAGTCGACGGCCTGGTTTCCGGCGCGGTTCATACCACCGCCAACACCATCCGTCCGCCGCTGCAGCTTATTAAAACGGCGCCGGGTAGCTCCCTGGTCTCTTCTGTGTTCTTTATGCTACTGCCGGAGCAGGTTTACGTTTACGGCGACTGCGCAATCAACCCAGACCCGACTGCAGAGCAGCTGGCAGAAATCGCGATTCAGTCTGCGGATTCCGCCATTGCCTTCGGCATCGAACCGCGTGTGGCAATGCTCTCCTACTCCACCGGCACCTCTGGCGCGGGCAGCGACGTAGAGAAAGTACGTGAAGCGACGCGTCTGGCGCAGGAAAAACGTCCTGACCTGATGATCGACGGTCCGTTGCAGTACGACGCCGCGGTCATGGCTGACGTAGCGAAATCCAAAGCGCCGAACTCGCCGGTTGCGGGTCGCGCTACCGTGTTCATTTTCCCGGATCTGAACACCGGTAACACCACCTACAAAGCGGTACAGCGTTCTGCCGACCTGATCTCCATCGGGCCGATGCTGCAGGGTATGCGCAAGCCGGTGAACGACCTGTCCCGTGGCGCGCTGGTTGACGATATCGTCTATACCATCGCCCTGACGGCGATCCAGGCTTCCCAACAGCAGCAGTAACAGTAAAAGCTAATGCCGGATGGCGGCGTGAACGCCTTGTCCGGCCTACAGGTGAGATACCGTTGTAGGCCGGATAAGACGCGTTAGCATCGCCATCCGGCATTCTGCTATTTACCCTGCAAAGCGGAATTTTTTGCTTAACTGCGCTGCATCAATGAATAACTATTCCCTTCTTCTCATACTTAGCCTCTTTGCTTTGCAACAGGGATAGTCTGTCATGTCTGTCGTTACAGAATCAAAAACAGCCAGAAAATGGGCAATGCCCGATACGCTGGTCATCATCTTTTTTGTCGCCATTTTAACCAGTATCGCCACCTGGGTCGTACCCGTTGGGATGTTTGATAGCCAGGAAGTGCAGTATCAGGTCGATGGTCAGACAAAAACCCGCAAAGTCGTCGACCCGCACTCTTTTCGCATTGTGACCAATGAGGCCGGGGAAGCGCAGTATCATCGCGTACAATTTTTCACTACCGGCGATGAAAGACCAGGGCTGATGAATTTTCCGTTTGAAGGGTTAACATCCGGATCGAAATTCGGCACTGCCGTCGGCATCATTATGTTTATGTTGGTGATTGGCGGCGCATTCGGCATCGTGATGCGTACCGGCACCGTGGATAACGGCATTCTGGCGCTTATTCGCCACACGCGGGGCAACGAAGTCCTGTTTATTCCGGTGCTATTTGTCCTCTTTTCGTTAGGGGGCGCCGTATTTGGCATGGGCGAAGAGGCGGTCGCCTTTGCAATTATCATAGCCCCGCTGATGGTCAGGCTGGGCTATGACAGCATTACCACCGTCCTGGTGACCTATATCGCCACCCAAATTGGCTTTGCCAGTTCGTGGATGAACCCTTTCTGCGTAGTCGTCGCCCAGGGGATTGCCGGCGTGCCGGTACTTTCCGGCTCCGGGCTGCGTATTGTGGTCTGGGTTGTCGCCACGCTGATTGGGCTGGTTTTTACGCTGGTCTACGCCTCACGCGTGAAAAAGAATCCGCTGCTGTCCCGCGTCCACGAATCCGATCGCTATTTCCGCGAACAGCAGGATGAAGTCGTCCAGCGCCCTTTCACCTTCGGTGACTGGCTGGTACTGCTGGTCCTGACCGGCGTAATGATTTGGGTCGTCTGGGGCGTGATTGTCCACGCCTGGTTTATTCCGGAGATCGCCAGCCAGTTTTTCACCATGGGCGTGGTGATCGGCCTCATCGGCGTTATCTTCCGCCTCAACGGTATGACGGTCAACGTGATGGCGTCCTCATTCACCGAAGGGGCGAGGATGATGATCGCACCCGCCTTGCTGGTGGGTTTTGCCAAAGGCATTCTGCTGCTGGTCGGCAACGGCGAAGCCGGGGAACCCAGCGTGCTCAATACGTTGCTTAACAGTATCGCGCATGGCATCAGCGGGCTTAATAATGCTATCGCCGCCTGGTTTATGCTGCTCTTCCAGGCGGTATTTAATTTCTTTGTCACGTCCGGTTCGGGTCAGGCGGCGTTAACCATGCCATTACTGGCGCCGCTCGGCGATCTGGTCGGCGTTAACCGTCAGGTGACTGTTCTGGCCTTCCAGTTTGGCGATGGCTTCAGCCATATTATCTATCCGACATCGGCCTCGCTGATGGCCACGCTGGGCGTGTGCCGGGTCGATTTTCGCAACTGGCTGAAAGTGGGGGCGTCGCTGCTGGGACTATTGTTTATTATGTCCAGCGTGGTCGTCATTGGCGCGCAGATGATGGGATATCATTGATCCAAAATGCCGGATGAGCACCAGCGCCATCCGGCAATATCTCCATGATTAAAGCAGTGATTTCGCGGCTTCTACAATCGCTTCGGCGGTGAGTCCGTACTCTTGTTGTAAGAAATCCTGCGTTCCTACCTGCCCATAACGCTCTTTGACGCCAACACGGCGCATCGGCACCGGGCAGTTTTCCACCAGCACTTCCGCCACCGCTGACCCCAGTCCATTATGGATGCTGTGGTTTTCACACGTGACGATACGCCGCGTTTTTTCCGCGTAGTTTTTCACCAACATGCGATCGATAGGCTTTAAGGTGAACATATCAATGACCGCGGCGCTCACACCTTCCTGCTCCAGTTGGCGCGCCGCCTCCAGCGCCTCCGCCACCATAATGCCGTTGGCGATAAGCGTAATATCATCGCCCTCGCGCAGTACGTTGCCCTTGCCAATGGTAAAGGTAGAGCCTGGCGCATAGATACTCCGCGCCTGCTTACGGATGGTACGCAGCCAGTAAAAACCGTCCAGGTCCATTAGCTGGCGTAAAATATCCGCGAACATCACCGCATCCGTCACCTCCAGTACTACGGAGTGCGCCAGCCCGCGAACAATCCCCATATCTTCAAAAGACATATGGGTGCCGCCATTATGGCACGCCGTCACTCCGGCATCGGAAGCGATCACTTTGACGTTGTTACGCTGATAATCCAGCGCCATGAAGAGCTGATCAAAACAGCGACGGCTGGCAAAAGCGGTAAAGGTATGCACAAACGGTTTACGACCGGTCAGCGCCAGCCCCGCCGCAGTGCCAATCACATTCGCCTCCATAATACCGCAGTTAATGACATGCTGCGGGTAGTCACGCGCCACGCTGTCCATCGCCATTGAGCTCATTAAATCAGCCTCAAGCGCAATAATTGGGCTTCCGGCCTCAATCTGCCCGGCGATAAAACCGGCGTAAACTTTGCGCATTTCGATATCGTCTTTAAGCCCTGCGGGCGCAAGCTTAATCATGCATGACCTCCAGTTGATGAATGGCCTCATTGAGCGTCTGCTTCATGCCATCCGTCAGGCGTAAGTGGTGAGAATTCGTTAACTGCTCCAGGTATGGCACCCCCTGCCCTTTAATGCTGTCAAGGATCACAACCCGTGGCCGGGCATCAGCGGGC
Organism: Salmonella sp. SG203; assembly: GCF_013350575.1. Taxonomy (NCBI): domain Bacteria; kingdom Pseudomonadati; phylum Pseudomonadota; class Gammaproteobacteria; order Enterobacterales; family Enterobacteriaceae; genus Salmonella; species Salmonella sp. SG203. Next base: position 289,772 of record NZ_SNMT01000004.1, on the reverse strand, counting down.
AGCACAGGCTGAACCACCGCCAGTAGTCCGGCGATATCATCGCCTTTGACGGTGACGACATCGAAACCAAACGCACGGAATTTCCCTTCCAGATCGAATGGATTGATAATCTCCTCCAGCTCGCCGTCAAGCTGCTGTTTATTCCAGTCAATGAAAACGGTCAGATTATTCAGGCGGTGGTGGGCAATAAACTGAAACGCCTCCCAGCACTGCCCTTCATTGAGCTCGCCATCGCCGACAATGCAAAATACCCGGTTGGGTCGCCGCGCCAGTTTATGCGACAACGCCATTCCGCCCGCAATAGAGATGCCCTGTCCCAGTGAGCCGGTCGTGGCGTCCACGCCGCGCGTTTTTAGCCGATCCGGATGGCTGGGAAGACGGGTGCCGTTCTGGTTAAGCGTATTCAGCTCTTCGCGCGGGAAATAGCCTTTAATCGCCAGGGTACTGTACAACGCGGGGCCCGCATGGCCTTTCGACAGTACGAAGTAATCGCGTTCCGGCCAGTCCGGGTCGGCAGGGTCGATTTTCATCACCGCGCCGTACAGAACCGCCAGAGTCTCCACTACCGACATGCTGCCGCCATAGTGACCAAAGCCAAGATGGTTTAAGGATTTGAGCGTGGCGACGCGAATATCGCGCGCCAGTTGGGTGATTTCGGTTACGTTCATTCTTTCGCTCCGCTATTTTCCTGCACTTCGGCAGTCGCTTTTTTGTTTTTGGCCAACACGTTGTACGCCACCAGTAGCGCGAATAGCGCCACCACCAGCCCCGTGATAGCCATCGGCGACAGATAACGCGCCAGGTTGCCCAGCAAAATACCGATTACGCCAAAGTCAGCATCCGAGAACGTGGTATTGGCGAAGCCGATCGCGCCGAGAACCGGCAGTAACAGCACTGGCAGGAAAGTGATTAATAGACCATTAGCAAATGCGCCGATCATCGCCCCGCGGCGACCGCCGGTGGCATTGCCAAAGACGCCTGCGGTCGCGCCGGTAAAGAAGTGCGGCACAACGCCTGGCAGGATTAACACAAGCTTCATCTGTCCAAGCAGGAACAGCCCCACCAGCCCACCGAGAAAACTGAACAGGAAGCCAATCAGTACCGCGTTAGGGGCATAGGGATACACCACCGGGCAGTCCAGCGCCGGACGCGCGTTTGGCACCAGTTTTTCTGAAAAGCCGGTAAAGGCCGGAACAATTTCCGCCAGAATCAGACGGACGCCTTGCAGAATGATGAATACGCCGGCGGCGAAGGTGATTGCCATGATGATGGCGTACACCAGATAGTTTTGCCCGCCGCTAAACGTCGCTTCGACATACTCACGCCCTGCGCTGACTGCCATAATCAGATAGATAATCATCATGGTCAGCGAAATCGAGATAGAACTGTCGCGTAAAAAACTGAGGTTTTTCGGCAGGTTCATCTCTTCCGTGGAGCGGGAGCCTTTACCACACAGGCTGCCAATCCAGCCGGAAAGCACATATCCCAGGGTACCGAAGTGACCAAACGCAATGTCATCGGTACCGGTAATCCGCCTCATATAACGTTGGGCCAACGCCGGGAAGAAGGCCATCACCAGCCCCAGGATCAGCGATCCGGTGAAGACCAGCCCTACGCCCTCAAACCCCGCCACGGTCAGGATTACGCCAATCATACAGGCCATGTAAAAGGTGTGATGCCCGGTCAAAAAGATATATTTAAGACGCGTAAAGCGCGCCACGACAATATTGGCCACCATACCAAATGCCATAATTAACGCCGTGGACGCGCCATATTTTTCCAGCGCGATTGAGACTATCGCTTCATTATTAGGAATAATGCCCTGAATATTAAAAGCGTGTTCAAACATCCCCCCTAGCGGGTTTAATGAACCCACCAGTACGGTTGCGCCGCCACCAAGCACAATAAAACCTAAAATGGTTTTAATCGTGCCTTTCACCACATCGGAAAACGCTTTTTTCTGCGCCACCAGACCAATCAGCGCAATTAACCCTACAAGCACCGAGGGCACTTTTAAAATATCAACAACAAAATTCAGCGTTTCAAGGATAAACATATCCACCTCGCCAGCAATAATTATTGTTTAGCGAACCATGCGCGCAGCTGCGTTTCCAGTTCGTTGATGTCGATGATGTTATTGATCACCACCAGTTGGCTTTCCGGTACGCTGGCGCTGGCCGCAATATCTTTGGCCATTACAAAAAGATCGGCAGCCCCGGGCGTGGCCGATGAAAGATCGGAGTGTTCCACCTCGGCGTCAATATTGAGTTTCTTTAATACTTTTTTAATGTTCATTTCTACCATAAAACTACTACCCAGGCCGGAACCGCAAATTGCCATGATTTTCATTATTGTCACCTTTTAAAAGTAGAGTTGGTCTGCATCACGCACGGGCGTAATGTTATTTACCGCAAGAAAATGGAATAAAATCAGAAACGGTCAATAATCGTTTTAATGTCCTCCAGGTTTTTTGCCTGATGTAATTTTTCCATATCTACATCACTGGAAAATAATTCCGCCAGCGCCGATATCATTTCGATATGACTGTGCTTATCAGGCGCCGCCAGCATAATAATGATGTCAACCGGATCAAATTCGTCTGCGCCAAATGAAACGCCGCGCTGTAGTTTCAGTAACGATAAACCTAACCCTTTCGCCCCCTCTTCCGGCCTCGCATGCGGCATCGCTAACCCTGGCGCTAATACATAATATGGCCCAAGCTTTTGGTGCTGCTGAACAATCGCCGTAATGTATTCCGGTGCGATAACACCTGCGTCCAGCAGGGGTTTGCCGCAAATTTCCAGCGCCTGCGGCCACGTTTCTACGCTCTCCTGTAGCGTGATGGTTGCGTCAGATAACCAGGTTCCCAGCATGTTATTCGCCCCCACGGTGTATGAAATTATGAACAAACTTTATTCAAGCCATTCGATATTAGCTGCGATCGTTATCACAAAGATAGCGCTACCAGCGACTATTACTCAGAATTGTGATAGCGCTATCAAATTAAAATCATAGTGTGAAATCACAGCAAAAAAGCGGATTTAAGGCGTATACTGCCAGTCATGCGAAGCAAAGAACGACAATAAAAAAGCATCTCAACATGTTGTAATGACGCAGGAATTTGTATGTCGATACCCCGTAAACGGCGCAGTACCGGTAAAGTGACTATCGCCGATGTAGCCCAACTTGCCGGTGTAGGCACGATGACCGTATCACGAGCCTTACGCACGCCGGAACAGGTCTCTGATAAACTCCGGGAAAAAATCGAAGCGGCAGTGCATGAGCTGGGCTATATGCCTAATCTCGCCGCCAGCGCGCTGGCGTCTGCCTCCTCGCACACCATAGCGATGGTCGTACCGAACCTTGCGGAAGCGGGGTGTTCTGAAATGTTCGCCGGGCTGCAACAAATTTTACAGCCCGCAGGCTACCAGATAATGCTGGCGGAATCGCAGCATCGCGTGGAACAAGAGGAGAAGCTGCTCGAAACGCTGCTGGCCTCCAACATTGCCGCGGCGATTCTGCTTAGCGTCGAACATAGCACTACCGTACGCCAGTGGCTGAAAAATGCCTCTATCCCGGTGATGGAGATGGGCGCGATTCGCAGCGATCCTATTGATATGAATATCGGTATTGATAACGTTGCGGCAATGTATGAGCTGACGGAAATGCTGATTCAGCGCGGTTATCAGAATATCGGGCTGCTATGCGCCAATCAGGAGCAGTGGATTTTTCAGCAACATCTGCACGGCTGGTACAAAGCGATGCTTCGCCACCATATGTCGCCAAACCGGGTGATTAATGCCGCCTTGCCGCCCAATTTTTCTACCGGCGCGTCGCAACTGCCGGAGTTTTTACTGGCGTGGCCGGAGCTGGACGCGCTGGTATGCGTATCGGATGAGCTGGCCTGCGGCGCGTTATACGAGTGCCAACGACGGCGGATCAAAGTTCCGGACGATTTAGCGGTGGTCGGGTTTGGCGATAGCGATGTCAGCCGGGTCTGCCAGCCGCCGTTAACCACCATGGCCGTACCGCACCGTAAGATTGGCAGTGAAGCCGGACGGGCGCTGTTGGAAAGGTTAAATCAGGGAAACTGGAGCGATCGAAAATCCATCGCCTCCAGTTTATGTATGCGGGAAAGCTGCTAAAACGCTTATTCCGTCTCTTCCGGTTTCTCCTGGAGCGCGGCTTCGTTTTTGGCGTTGCGGGTCATCCACAGCGCCAGCGCTTTGAGCGAGTCCGGCGTAAATTCATCACAGCGCGCGGTGATCTCCTCCGGAGTCAGCCAACACACTTCGCTGACTTCATCTTCCTGAAGCGCGAAAGGCCCGTGGGAAACGCAGCTAAACAGCGCGCCCCAAACCCGGCAATGTTGGTCTTCAAAGTAAAACAGACCGTGTTCGGCAAACGGCACGCCTGCAATACCCAACTCTTCTTCCGCTTCGCGGCGGGCAGATTCCAGTAGCTGCTCATCAGCCTGGACCACGCCGCCTGCGGTAGCATCTAACATACCGGGCAAAAAATCTTTTGTTTCGGTACGACGCTGCACCAGAATTTTACCCATACCATCATGAACGACGATATACGTCGCACGATGCCGTAAGCGTTGCGCACGCATCTGTTCCCGGCTGGACTGTGCAATGACTTCATTGTCTTCATTCACAATATCCACCCATTCCGTACTTGCCAAACGACGCTGTTCCACCATCAGGAAACCTTCTTATTTCTGGCGCTCTTACGGCGCATTTACGTTTGTGAGGTAAATTACGAGTTAATTGCAACCTGCGCAATGATACTTTGATCATTGAGTGCGATTACGCTCAACACATTATCATCCAGAATACCGTAGCTTGCCGCATACCCGCCTTTCGGGATGCTCACTGACCCAGGATTAAAGTGATACAGTCCTTCCTGCTGTTGCGCCACCGGCAGATGCGTATGACCATAGACCAACACATCGCCAGTATGCAGAGCGGGCAGATTCGTCGGCCCGAAGAGGTGCCCATGCGTTAAAAATAGCCGCCTCTCTTGCGTCAATATTTGCTGCCACGGCGCAGTTATCGGGAAATGCAGCAGCATCTGATCCACTTCGCTATCGCAGTTGCCGCGCACGGCAATGATTTGCGTCGCCACCGCGTTCAGGCGTTCGGCGACCTGGGCGGGCGCATAGCCTTCAGGCAGCGCATTTCGCGGCCCGTGGTTAAGGACGTCGCCTAATATCACCAGCCAACGCGCGCCGCTTTGCGCGAACCGCTCAAGCACGCGTTCCGTGGCGGGTAAAGAACCATGAATGTCCGATGCGAACATCAGTTTCATCGCTCACTCCTCGTTGTGAAAAACGGCGTTATGATACTGGAATATGAATAGATTTTCAGCCTGAACGCTTCGAGGAAAGCGCAATAAAACGCTGTACGGAAGCACGCTGCCACTGGAATGTCGCATACGCCGCCAGCGATGCCGGCACGTCATCGCCATGCAGCGCCAGACGATTGATCATCAATGCCAGATCGGTATCGGCAATGCACCATTCACCAAATAAATTTTGCGTCCCCTGCCCCAATAGCGCTTCAGCCGTCGCAAACAGTTTTGCCGCGCTGGCTTTTCCAGCCTCGCTTAGCGGCGCTTTTTTCGCCCCGGCAAACACCACGTCGGTAGGCCGTTCTTCGCGAAGCGGCAGTAAATCGCTGCGTAGCCACGCCTGAATCTGTCGCGCGCGGGCGCGTTTTTGTAAATCGTGCGGGTAGATACGCTCCCACTGCGGCGGCGCGAAACGCTCCTCCAGGTATTCCGCAATAGCGGACGACTCGCTCAGCTCAAAATTGTCGGCCTCAAGCACCGGTACGCGCTGCGTCAGCGCATATCCCCGCCAGCCAGGTTGCAGATGTTCTCCCTGGTCCAGATCGCGGGTTTTCAGAGTAAAGGAAAGCCCTTTTTCTTGTAATGCCACCCAGGCGGACAAGACGTAGGGAGAGAAAAAGTTCGCATCCGACCACAGCACAATAACAGGCTTACTCATAATGTCCTCTTGAGGGCGTATTAGGTTTCTTCCCAAAATATAGCGTCTTTCGCCTGCTGTCACCTGATGAAAACTCACACACATCAGGAGGCTTTCTATACTTAATTCAGCCCAGACTCTTTACGCACATGCAGGAGCCAAAATGATTGACCTTTACTACGCCCCCACGCCCAACGGGCATAAAATAACGCTGTTTCTGGAAGAGGCGGAGCTGGCGTATCGTTTGCTAAAAGTAGATATCAGCAAGGGCAATCAGTTTCGCCCTGATTTTTTGGCTATCTCTCCCAATAATAAAATTCCTGCCATCGTCGATCACGCCCCGGCAGACGGCGGTCAACCGCTTAGTCTTTTTGAATCCGGTGAAATTCTTCTCTACCTGGCGGAAAAAAGCGGCAAACTGCTTAGCGGGGAGCTGCGTGAACGCCATACCACGCTGCAATGGCTGTTCTGGCAGGTCGGCGGGTTAGGGCCGATGCTGGGCCAGAATCATCACTTTAACCACTTTGCGCCGCAGGCCATCCCCTATGCAATTGAACGCTATCAGGTTGAAACGCAACGCTTATACAACGTCCTGAATAAACGCCTGGAAACCTCCCCGTGGCTGGGCGGCGACCACTACAGTATTGCGGATATCGCCAGTTGGCCGTGGGTTAACGCACATCAGCGTCAGCGAATCGATCTTGATACCTACCCGGCGGTGTATAACTGGTTTGAACGCATTCGCACGCGTCCTGCGACAGCGCGCGCACTGTTACAAGCGCAACTGCACTGTAACAGTACGAAAGCGTAACGCGGTAGCATACATCATGTATGATGTAGAGGTGTATACACGGAAAAAACCTGCGTCCGGCACCCTTATTCGTATTAAAAACCTGACATTAGGGAAGAGGAAATCCTCCCTACTCTGGAGGTCATATGCAGATTCTGATTACCGGCGGTACGGGCCTGATAGGGCGTCATCTCATTCCCCGGCTGTTAACACTGGGGCACCAGGTGACGGTCGTTACGCGCAATCCCGATAACGCGCGTCAGATTCTCGATTCCAGAGTGACATTATGGAAAGGGCTGGCGGAACGTGAGCACCTCAATGAGATTGATGCCATCATCAATCTGGCGGGCGAACCGATTGCCGACAAGCGCTGGACGTCGCAACAAAAAGAACGGTTGTGCCAAAGCCGCTGGGCTATCACACAAAAGTTGGTGGATTTAATTCATGCCAGCGCAACGCCGCCCTCGGTGTTGATATCCGGCTCCGCCACGGGCTATTACGGCGATCTGGGTGACGTTGTCGTCACTGAAGACGAACCGCCGCACAACGAATTTACGCATAAACTTTGCGCCCGCTGGGAACAGATTGCCTGTCGTGCGCAGAGCGACCAGACCCGCGTCTGCCTGCTGCGTACCGGCGTTGTCCTGGCGCCGCAAGGCGGGATTCTGGGGAAAATGGTTCCGCCGTTTCGCCTCGGACTCGGCGGTCCGGTGGGTAATGGTCGGCAATATCTGGCCTGGATTCACATCGACGATATGGTCAACGGCATTCTGTGGCTGCTGGATAACGATCTTCGCGGTCCCTTCAATATGGTCTCGCCGTATCCCGTCCATAATGAGCATTTTGCTCATGCGCTGGGTCGCGCGCTGCGCCGTCCGGCGATTATTCGCATTCCGGCGACGGCAATTCGCTTATTGATGGGAGAGTCGTCAGTGCTGGTATTGGGCGGACAGCGGGCGCTGCCAAAACGGCTTGAAGCCGCCGGATTCGCATTTCGCTGGTATGATTTAGAAGAGGCGCTGGCGGATGTGATTCGCTAGTTCCTAAAGCGCCGTATCCTGCCCGGTAAGCGATGCGCCGCCGGGCTTCTTTTATTTCAGCGAGCCTTTCAGGAATTGCTGTAAACGCGGGCTTTGCGGATTGCCGAACACCTGCTCCGGATCGCCCTCTTCTTCAATTTTCCCCTGATGCAGAAAAATAACGTGCGAAGAGACATGGCGGGCGAAGCCCATTTCATGCGTGACCACCACCATCGTTTTGCCTTCTTCCGCCAGTTGTTGCATGATGCGCAACACTTCGCCGACCAGTTCAGGATCGAGCGCCGATGTGGGTTCATCGAACAGTAAAACGTCAGGTTCCATCGCCAGCGCGCGCGCAATAGAAACGCGCTGCTGTTGGCCGCCGGAGAGATGGACGGGATATTTGCCCTGAGCGCGCTCATCAATCCCCACCTTCGCCAGATATTTCAACGCCCGCTCGCGCGCGTCGTGCTTGCTTAATCCCAGTACCTGAATCGGCGCTTCCATCACATTTTCCAGCACCGTCATGTGGCTCCAGAGGTTAAAGTGCTGAAACACCATCGTCAGGCGGGTACGCAACAAGCGTAGCTGATTTTTATCCGCCACTTTGAGCTGCCCGTCTTTGTCGCGCACCAGATTAATGTTCTGACCGTTCACGATAATCGCGCCTTCGCTCGGTTTTTCGAGGAAGTTAATACAGCGCAAAAAAGTACTTTTACCGGAGCCGGACGAGCCGATAATGCTAATCACATCTCCGGCGCGGGCCTGCAGCGATACCCCTTTCAGCACTTCATGACCGCCGTAGCGTTTGTGCAAATCGATAACGTGTAATTTATTTTCTGACATCATGTTACTCGAATTATTTAGAGGATACGTGCTGCAACCAGCGTCTTTCCGCCCGACGGAACAGGCTTATCAGGACATACGAAATGAGTAAATACAACACGGCGGCAATGCCAAACGCGGTAAACGGCTGGTAAGTCGCTGAGTTAATATCGCGGGCGATTTTCAACAAATCCGGCACCGTCGCGGTAAACGCCAGCGCCGTAGAGTGCAGCATTAAAATCACTTCGTTGCTGTAGGCAGGCAAGGCGATGCGTAATGCCGACGGCAAAATAATGCAGCGATACATTTTAAATGACGAGAAGCCATAGGCCCGTGCCGCTTCAATTTCACCGTGCGGCACCGAGCGAATCGCCCCGGCGAAAATTTCCGTGGTGTACGCGCAGGTATTCAGTGTCAGCGCCAGTACGGTACAGTTCAGTCCGCTGCGGAAAAACGCGTTAAGAAGATCGGTGCCTTTGACTATCTCCAGCGTATACATCCCCGAATAGAACACCAGTAGCTGTACGTACAGCGGCGTGCCGCGAAAAATATACGTAAACAGCCAGATGGGAAAACGGATGAATTTATTACTGGAAACGCGACCTACCGCCAGAATCACCGCCAGAAGACCGCCCATCACCACCGATGAAATTAACAGCCACAGCGTAATCGCCACGCCGGTAAAACGATAGCCATCCGTCCACAGCAGGGATTTCCAGTACTCCTGAATGATCTCAATCACAAATCGGCCCTCTTCACGCCCACAGAATAGCGACGCTCAAGCAAGAGCAGCACACCATTGGAAACGGTGGTAAATACCAGGTAGATAAGTCCACAGACCACGGCAAAATAGAAAGGCTCCCAGGTGCTTTTACCGGCAAGCTGCGTGGCTTTGACGACATCTTCCAGGCCCAGCAGCGACACCAGCGCCGTCGCTTTGAGTATCACCTGCCAGTTATTGCCGATCCCCGGCAGGGCGTAACGCATCATCGCCGGGAACATAATCCGCCGGAAGGTTTGCCCGTGGGTAAAACCAAAAGCCGTCGCCGCCTCGATATGGCCTTTCGGCACCGCCATAAACGCGCCGCGAAAGGTTTCGGTAAAATAGGCGCCGTAGATGAAACCAAGGGTGATAATACCGGCCACCATCGGATCAATATCTATCTGGTCGATACCCAGCGAATCGGTCACCACGTTAAGCGCGATTTGCAATCCGTAAAATATCAGCAGCATTAAAACCAGATCCGGCACCCCGCGAATCAGGGTGGTGTATCCTTCAAAAATAAGCCCCGTTACCCGGTTTTGCGAAAGCTTCGCCCCCGCGCCGACAAGACCGATAAGCACGGCCAGCACCACGGAACTGAGCGCCAGTTCCAGCGTGACGATCGCGCCCTGTAAAATTACGCCTGAAAACCCGTACAACATGCAGCCTGTCCTGTTGTGTGTGGTGAAGTAAGAAGCCTCTTTTGCATTTTTGCCTCACATCACGCCGGATGGCGGCTGTGCCTTGCCCGGCCTACGATGCTCCGTAGGCCTGACACGCACAGCGCCATCAGGCAATGCAGACAGTCAACATTCTTTGGGCTTTATCTGCACCGACGGTGATTAACCGCCATAAACATCAAAATCAAAGTACTTTTTCGCCAGCTTTTCGTAAGTACCGTCAGCACGCATTTCAGCAAAGGCTTTGTTCAGCGCTTCGCGCAGCTCGTTATCCTCTTTGCGCAGCCCCATACCGGTTCCTACGCCGAATAACTTCTCATCTTTCACCGCCGGGCCGCCGAATTTATAGTCTTTTCCGACGGGCTGTTTAAGGAAACCTTCGCTGGCCGCGACCTCGTCCTGGAACGCTGCATCAATACGGCCAGCCGTCAGATCGGAATAAATGTTGTCCTGCCCCTGGTAAGAGACGATCTCAATCCCTTTCGGTGCCCAGTGCTCATTGCCGAAGGTCTCCTGCGTCGTCCCCTGTAGCACGCCGACGCGCTTGCCTTTCAGCGACGCGATGGTCGGCTGAATATCAGAGTTCTTCGCCACCACCAGACGGGAATCAGCGGCGTAAAGCTTGTCGGTAAACGCGATTTCCTGCTGGCGCTTTTCAGTGATGGACAGCGAGGACATGATGGCATCAATTTTCTTCGCTTTTAAAGACGGAATCAGCGCATCCAGCGGGTTTTCCACGAACGTACACTGTGTGTTGATACGTTTGCACAGCTCTTTGGCCAGATCGATATCAAAGCCGACCAATTCACCTTGTGCATTTTTGGATTCAAACGGTGCGTATGTAGGATCGGTACCGATACGAATCTTTTGTGGAATAGCGGCAAATGCTGCGGTGGCGCTGGAAAATGCCAGCACCAGAGAAAGGGATAACGCCAGTTTTTTCATAACTATCCTCAACAGACTGTCTTTCCAGGAGATCTTTACAGATCCGATGCGACTATCGTGCCATTAATCAGGCCGACAAGGCAAAGCATTCTACCTTGTCAGCCGGTTTATTTTGCATAAAAATCGATTAAGTATGCATTTATGCGCCTGTTCCGCAACGGCTTATGCACCAAAAAGGTGCAAAACATCTATTTTGCACCGTGATAGTTCCCCAGCGCGGCGCGTTATCCCCTTCCCTCAATCGCCGTAGACATTAAAATCGAAGTACTTTTTGGCCATTTTGTCGTAAGTTCCGTCCTGGCGCAGTTCGGTCAGCGCTTTATCAAACGCGGCTTTTAGCTCGGTATCGTCTTTGCGCAGCCCAACCCCCGTCCCGTCGCCAAAATATTTTTTATCCTTCACGGAAGGACCGGCAAACGCATACTCTTTGCCCGCTGGCTGCTTCAGGAAACCTTCGCTGGCGGCAACTTCATCCTGCAATGCGGCATCCAGACGACCGGCAGTTAAATCGGAATAGATAAGATCCTGGTTGGCATAAGCCACCACATCCACACCTTTAGTGCGCCAGTTATCATTGGCGTAAGCCTCTTGCGTGGACCCTTGCAGCACGCCGACATGCTTGCCTTTCAGCGATTCCAGCGTCGGCTGAATGGGAGACCCTTTTGCCGCAATCAGGCGTGAATCCGCCGCGTAAAGTTTGTCGGAAAACGCAATTTCTTGCTGGCGTTTATCGGTGATAGAGAGCGATGAAATAATGGCATCAATTTTTTTCGCTTTTAGTGAGGGAATAAGCGCATCAAAGTCGCTGGCGACCCAGGTACATTTCACCTGCATACGCTTACACATTTCATTACCGAGATCGATATCAAAGCCAATAAAGTCGCCTTTGGCATCTTTCGATGAGAAAGGCGCGTAGGTGGTATCTGTTCCAATACGAACCGTTTGCGGGAGCGCGGCGTAACTGGCCGCCGTCGCGCCCAGACCTATCAGCAAAGACAAAGCGAGAACGGTCTTCTTCATACATACCCCTCAAGTGGCGTCATTTTCTTATGTTTTACGTGGTGTTGTGTGTTTGCAGACTTTTTCATGCAGGTCTTATGCCATTTTCACGTCAGCAAAACGATTCGACGTTAAATTTGTTAATAAAACGTTGCAATATTGTCCTGATGTTGAAGATAGCAGGTATGACGGTTGAACCGCAGCGTTTCGGCGGCTTTTAACGAATTAAATGTTGAGGATATGATCGCGGTTACAAAATTGCCCTGAAACAGGGCAACAGGGACAATAATGCACGCTAAACAGACAACGCTATGCGCCCTGCCAGCGAACAAAAAGATCGTGCGGAAGGGGGATGTCAAACTGATCCAGTACTCGATTAACCGTTTGATTTATAACATCATCTAACGTCTGAGGAAGGTGATAAAAAGCCGGAACCGGCGGCATAATCACCGCGCCTATCTCAGCGGCCTGGGTCATTAAACGCAAATGCCCGATATGCAGCGGCGTTTCGCGCACACACAGCACCAGAGGTCGCCGCTCTTTTAATATCACATCCGCCGCGCGGGTAAGCAGTCCGTCAGTATAACTGTGGACAATCCCCGACAGCGTTTTAATCGAACAGGGCAGGATAACCATTCCCGCCGTCGGGTAAGAGCCCGAAGAAATGCTGGCGGCAATGTCGCGCGCATCGTGCGTCACATCGGCCAGCGCCTGCACCTCGCGCAGCGAAAAATGGGTCTCCAGCGCCAGCGTTTGCCGGGCCGCCTGGCTCATCACCAGATGCGTTTCCACGCTATCGACATCGCGCAAAATTTGTAATAAGCGCACGCCATAAATCGCTCCGCTGGCGCCGCTAATACCTACAATGAGTCGTTTCATGTTCTCTTACCGTTTACGAGCGCCGTTCATCCCACTGTGTTACGTAACCGGCTCAAAGTGGGTCTGAAGAGATACCATGACAAAAGAATCCCTATCATAAAAGCCAGCTCAACCAACATTATCACTACCCCCTGCTCACTAAACCAGGTGCCGACCATAATGGCAAAATTGGTGATAATGACAAATCGGGCCGTCCAGGGGAAAAGCGGCGATCGATAGCGTAGCAAATCGCTGGCGTACGTTCCATTACGCACCGATTGTCGGAAACGATACTGGCACCATCCGATGGTTATCCATGCCAGGCAACCCACCTGCCCGGTACTGGCGATCAGATATAAATAAAATTGCTGTGCGGGAATATAGCGGGTCAGCAACGACACCAACGCCAACAAGGCCGTGATTAAAATAGCATACACCGGCACGCCGCCGCCGTTCGTTTTACCAAAGCAGGCTGGCGCAAAGCGATCGCCCGCCATAGACCACAGCATACGCGAACTGGCGTAAATGGCCGAGTTAGCGGCAGAAACCGCGGCGGAAAAGATCACCAGCGTCATCAGCGTATCCGCCCCCGGAATGCCCGCGTGGGAGAATACCCATACAAAGGGACTTTGTCCATTTGGCGTCAGTTCATGCGGATAGACCAGCGCCAGCACCGCAATCGCCAGGCCGTAAAACAAAATGATTCTGAGACCGATCCCCAGGATCACTTTCGGTAAAATAATGTGCGGCGATTCGGTCTCCCCTGCCGCATTTCCTACCAGTTCCACCCCCTGGAAGGAGTAAATCACGATCGTCATACAGACCACAATTTGCTCCCAACCGTGGGGAAACCACATTCCGTCTGTTTTTAACGTCGGGTGCCAGTCACTATGGCCCATTAGCGAGTAGATCATGACCCCGCCCGCGCAGATAAACAGCACGATCGCGAAGACCTTAATGGCCGAAAGCCAGTATTCGCATTCGCCAAAACTTTTTGCGGAGGTAAGATTGATGGCCGTCAGGATGAGCAGAATCGCCAGGCAGAACATATATACCGGAACCGCGGGGAAAAACTGGTGAGCAATAAACCCTGCGGCAGTGAGGTCGGCTGCCAGGGAAAAGACCCAGCTAAACCAGTAAAGCCAGCCAATGGTATAGCTCCAGCAAGGTGACGGCATAAACATCAGCGCGTAATGTTGAAATGAACCGGAGTGAGGAAAGGCGCATGATAATTCGCCAAGACACATCATCGTCGCCAGCATAATGGTTCCGGCAAACAGATAGGCCAGTAAGGTTCCCGCCGGCCCGACGCTGCTTAACGGTTCGGCAATGCCGATAAATAAGCCGGTGCCAATCGTGCCGCCCAGCGACATCATCAGCAGGTGCCGCTTCTTCAGGTTACGCCGCAGACCGCCTTCAGGCTCTGCTGGCGGAGATTGTTGCAGGGTATCCATCGTTACTCCCTGTCTTTCGTGAGGTCAAAGATGCCGCCGCGACATAGCCGCGGCGGTTATGCGTTAACGCGTAAACCTCCAGGCGACGCCTTTGGTCTGGCAGGCCATTAACAGGCCCGTATAATCCAGCTCAAAGCGAACCACATCGCCTACTTTTAGCGACTGACGACAATCTTCAATATCCACCAGCGTATGATCGCTGGTTTGCCCTAAGATAGTGATAGCGTCGTCGCATGGCACACAGTTATCCGACGGCACATCCTGACGACCAAACGCCAGCAATGCGCGTCGGCGTATGCCACGATCGACAAAGGTTTTACTTTGCAAAAAGGCATCGACGCCCAGCTCCCCGACCGGGACGGTCGGTTTACTGTTCAGTTCGATGATTTCCGCTTCCAGGATATACATATCGGAACAGGCTTTATCGACCGGTTTTGCGGAGTGGTGAAATTCATTCAGGTATTTCATGTCCACATATTCAATGCCGAATTCATGCAGGCCGCCGATGCGCAGATGATTCAGCCCCTGCGGCCAGATACCTTTATCCAGCAGGTGATAGCTGGTGCAGTTTCCCGCAGAAAGCCGCCGGACAGGGATACCGCTGTCAGCTTCCAGCCGGGCGGCCAGCGCCAGAAAATCCTCGCCATTTTTTACCGTTGGCAACACGGTGCCGTAACAATTAAAGTTGGTGCCCAGTCCATATAATTCCAGACCGGGCAGACCAGTAATCAGAGTCACGGTCTCAAGAATGCGTTGATATTCACCAAACCAGATACCCTCGCGTAAATCGCCCATATCCACCATCAGTAATACCTGATGCGTTTTCCCCTGGCGTTGGGCTTCTTGCGATAATGCCCGTAATACCACCGGCTCGCTATTTAAACTAATATCCGCGTAGCGCACCACATCTTCGATTTCACTCAGACACGGGCTGCGTAACAGGCAAGTCGTACATCCTGTCTCGCGTATTTTTTTCAAATTATAGGTTCGTGATTCAGCAATAACGGTAATTCCGCCGTTGAACACCGCCTGTGCAGTTTCCACGCAGCCGTCAAAAACTTTATTGACAGCCATCACGTCAATACCGCTGCTTGCCAGCAGAGCTTTTTCCGTGCGGGCGTTTTCTTCCAGCTTGCGTAGATTTATTTCCAGAACTGGCATATACATTTTATTTTCCTCCCGCCATGCTTAAACGGGCATTACGTTTCTGCGCCCGATGGTAAATGTACTCCGCGACGACAACCGCCAGCACGGCTCCGCCAATAATTTTCCCGGCGTACTGGAAATATCCGCCCATATCAATTTGAGAAGGCGGAATAAATAACAGCGCAACGGCAAAGGCGATAGAAAGAAAGCCCAGCGCAGGTAAAATAGCCGGTAAAACCTTGCCCGGAATTTTAAAACTTCTTGGCGTATCCGGCTGAGTCTTACGTAAACGCCAGAACGCCGGGAACATCACCAGGTAAGGAATAAAATAGGTGATGGTCGTTAGCGCCGTTAACATCCAGTAAGCCGCCGCAACGCTTGGCGAAATAAAAGTCGAAAAACACAGGACCGTGACAATAATCGCCTGTACAGTCAAGGCAAAGGCGGGCGTTTTCCACACCGGATGTAATTTGCCGATTCGGTCCCCCAGCAGATTATCTTCACGCGAGGCTTCCTGGAGCATATAAATCGGCCCCACCAGCCAGGAGTTAATCTGCCCGAGAGCGCCAAAAAACATACAGATGGCCATAACAGGAATTAACCACGGCATATGCAGCGTATCCGCAGCAGCATGCATAGCCTGCATGACGCCTGCCACAATGTCGGTTTTCCCGGCGGGTAAAAGCGTGTTTAGCGCCCAGGTGCCGACCATATAGATCCCAACGATAACGGCGGCGGAGACGGCCATCGCTCGCGGAAAATCACGCTGTGGATTACGGGTACGCCCGGCAATCATCGGGGCGACCTCCAGTCCGGCAAACGCAAACATCATGCTGGATAAGAAAACGATCGTATCCCAGTGTCCGAGATCCGGAATCCAGTTTTTCGCTGTAGTGTAGTCCGTCTGCATCTGGTGTCCGGTACATAGCCATACCACCGCCAGTAAAATGAGGATGGCGGAGGGAATAAATACGCCGCACCAGGCGCTGATGCTATTAATAATTTTTGTCCATTCCATCCCGCGGATATTCATCAGCGTTAATAGCCAGAAAATTACCGCGGAACCAATACCGATAAATGCTTTATTTTCCGCCAGGCCGCCGCCGATCATATAGCCCAACGCGGTAAAGCCGAATTGCAGCATTAATGGGAAAAACAGTACGCAGGAAAAGAGAAAACAAACCACAACAATCCATGCAATACGTTTACCAAATGCCTCTTTAATCCAGACAAATATCCCGCCATCTTTCGGCCAGCCGGTTGACAGCTCGCCGCATACCATCGCTAAAGGAAAAAACAAGCAGAATGCGGCTATCACCCATAACAACATGGCCGATGCCCCGTAAGGCGCCACGTTAGGGATTTGCCGCAAACTCAGAATAGCGATGACATTCATAAAGACAATGTCTTTGATGCCAAGTAAGCCAGAATTCGTGTTACTCATGGCCATCTCCTGTTATGCATTCAGGCATCACTGCCCTCTTCTTATCATCTGACGACGGGCTTCAGCATGAAACTGAAGCCCAAAACAGTATTAATAAATGTCGTACTTGACCATATCTTCGTAACTGTCTTCCCGACGAATCAGACGCGTCTCACCATTTTTATCGATCATCACCACGCCCGTGCGCGGACGGTTGTTATAAACGGTTTGACTTTCAATGGTGTATGCCCCGGCATCAAGAAACGCGACAATATCGCCAACATGAGTCTCCTTCGGCAGTAAAAACTCTTCGCCTTTCACTCCCATGTGGAAATAATCCCCGCCATCACACAGCGGCCCGGCTAATTTTATCCAGGCGTCGTGCGCTGCCGTCATGCGAGAGGCGTTATAGACATAAAAGAACCAGTCAAAATGCTGGCTGTCAGAAAGTACGCTGTAACCAGCGTCGACAAATTTCCATTCAACGTGGCATTCCACATTGCCGTTAAGATCGTAATTTGTTTTACGTTTTTCGCAGGAGACTTCCGTCAGTAAAACCGCCGCCGACCCGGTCACTTTACGTCCCGGTTCAATACATATTTCCACATCGGTACGCCATTTATGCACTTCGCGAATGACCGCATCGGCAAAATCCTGGGCGGTAATACCGGCATACATATTATCTTTTAACGGGTCGCCATTCTCGTCGTCATATTTATAGGGAACCGGAATTCCGCCGCCCACGTTAATCAAATCAAATTTAATACCGAGCACCTCTTCCAGGCGACGGGATTCATCCACCAGCACTTTAGTCGCTTTTGCGAAAGGCTCTGACTCCGGCACCTGATCGCCTACATGCATATGCAAGCCGCGCAAATGCACATAAGGCATTGCCAGAATGCGGCGGCAGGTTTCTTCCGCCTGTTCCAGGTCGAGACCCGACTTCGCATGGAAAGCGGTAACCAGTTCCGCATGCGTCGCCGAGGGAACATTCGGCTCTACGCGGACGCAAACATTGGCGACTTTCTTCAGCTTGCGAGAGATGGCATCAATATGTTCCAGCTCATACAGGCTATCAACATTAATAAGATACAGATCGTTGGCGATAGCATATTCCAGATCGGCAGGCTTTTTCACCACGCCGTTGAAGACGATCTGATCGCCGCGAAAGCCTATCTCCAGACACTTGCGAACCTCATATTGTGAGTTTGCCTCCGCGCAAATTCCGGCGTCACGAATGGCTTTCAACACCCCCATGACCGAGCAGGTTTTTGACGCAAAGAAGGTTTTGGTATTTTTATGCGCCGCAAATGCCCGCTGGATTTCATGAATGTTACGAATAATCTCCGGCTCAGAAAACACATAGAACGGCGTGGGGTACTGGCGCGCCAGTGCGTCCAGATCGACCCCTTCAAAACACAAATGACCGTCTTTGTGCTGGAAACGGCGATCGCCGTTGATTACCTGCTCACGTAGCTGGTTGTAATTCTGCATAATCGAGTCAGTCATAACGCCCTCTGCTTAATGTTTATGGTAAAAATCCGCATTCTTTACAGGGATAAAGCAAAAGGCATGCCACTATTTTTTATCAAAATAATCAATTACTTATAAAAATAAGCTATTTCTCATTTTCGTCATTGAGTTTGCTATTCATCACAACGACGAAAATTCGTCACTTTTATAATGGCAATATGAACAATAGATATGAGGAATGCATGTATGGCATCCACCAATCAGGAACTGGCCTCGGCGCTCAGGATGTTTTCCCGCTTTTTCGATTTGATTCATCAGCCGTTGGCCGTCATTAATGAGCGTGGTGAATACGTTTACTACAATCAGGAAAGCGCGGATCTGGACGGCTACAGCATTGAACGGGCAATGGGAAAACATATGCTCGATGTCTATCCGGGCATGAAAGAGACGCAAAGTACGATGCTTTCATCGTTAAAAAAAGGCGTGGAATACATTGGCCATTATCAAATTTATTACAATGCGCGAGGCCAGGCCGTTGACTATCAGCACACCACCGCGCCGCTCTATGCAAGCGATGGCGGCATGGTCGGCGTTATCGAAATCGGCAGGAATATGTCCGGCGTCAGGCGGCTCCAGGAGCAGGTGGTAGAACTGAACCAACTGCTGTATGCCGATCGCCATGAGAAGCACCATGCCATTATTACCGAAAATCCGGAAATGCTCAGTAATATCGCCAAAGCCAAACGGCTGGCCGCCAGTAATATTCCGGTGACGATTGTCGGGGAGACGGGAACGGGTAAGGAGCTATTTTCCCGCCTGATACATCAATGCAGCAAGCGGGCGAATAAGCCATTTATCGCCCTGAACTGCGGCGCTCTACCGCCTACGCTTATCGAAAGTACGCTTTTCGGCACCGTGCGCGGCGCCTATACCGGCGCGGAAAATAGCCAGGGCTATCTGGAACTGGCAAACGGGGGAACGCTCTTTCTTGATGAGCTGAACGCCATGCCGATAGAGATGCAAAGTAAGCTGCTGCGATTCTTGCAGGATAAAACCTTCTGGCGGCTCGGCGGACAACAGCAACTCCACTCTGATGTCAGGATCGTTGCCGCCATGAACGAAGCGCCCGTCAAATTAATTCAACAAGAACGCCTGCGGGCGGATCTTTTTTATCGGTTGAGCGTCGGAATGTTGACGTTACCGCCGCTGCGCGCCCGCCCGGAAGATATTCCCTTACTGGCAAATTATTTTATTGATAAATACCGTAATGATGTGCCGCAGGACATTCACGGACTAAGCGAGACGGCGCGTGCTGATCTGCTCAATCACGCCTGGCCGGGTAATGTCAGGATGCTGGAAAACGCGATTGTACGCAGCATGATCATGCAGGAAAAAGACGGGCTGCTGAAACACATCATTTTTGAACAGGACGAGTTAAATTTAGGCGTACCGGAAACCGCGCCGGAAAATCCCCTTCCCTCGTCACCCGATCCGCAGTATGAAGGGTCGCTGGAGGCACGGGTTGCCAACTACGAAAGGCATTTAATAGAAACCGCGCTGGATACGCATCAGGGGAATATTGCCGCCGCGGCCCGTAGCCTTAACGTATCCCGCACCACGTTACAGTACAAAGTACAAAAATACGCTATTCGCTTCGGCGTGGTGCGTAATTGACATCGGCCAGCGGCATCGCGCCGCTGGCAAAGCCATTAGCCTTCGTTATGCATTTCCAGGTTTTCCATTTCGTTCTGGAACAGCACCGCTTTGGCGTCGTCATTACGTAATGAATCCAGGAAGTCGAGGTATTGCTGGTCTACGTCTTTGGTGACATATACCCCGTTAAATACCGAACATTCAAACTGCTGGATATCCGGGTTTTCCGCGCGTACGGCTTCGATCAGATCATTCAGATCCTGGAAGATAAGCCCGTCTGCGCCGATAATCTGCCGAATCTCATCCACCTCGCGACCATGCGCGATCAGCTCATTGGCGGTCGGCATATCAATGCCATAGACGTTGGGGAAACGAATTTCCGGCGCGGCGGACGCCAGATAAACCTTCTTCGCGCCGGCTTCCCGGGCCATCTCGATGATCTGCTCTGATGTGGTGCCACGCACGATGGAATCATCCACCAGCAGGACGTTCTTATCGCGGAATTCCGCGCGATTAGCATTGAGCTTACGGCGCACGGATTTACGGCGTAGCTGTTGGCCCGGCATGATAAAGGTACGTCCCACGTAACGATTTTTGACAAATCCCTGGCGGTACGGCTTGCCGAGAATACGGGCAATTTCCAGTGCGATATCGCAGGAGGTTTCCGGGATAGGGATCACGACGTCGATGTCCAGATCTTCCCATTCACGAGCGATTTTTTCGCCAAGTTTGGTGCCCATATTCACACGAGCGCTGTAGACGGAGATCTTGTCGATAAAGGAGTCCGGGCGAGCAAAGTAAACGTACTCGAACAGACAGGGATTACTGACCGGATTATCCGCGCACTGGCGCGTGAACAGTTGCCCCTTTTCGGTAATATAGATAGCTTCGCCCGGCGCGACATCGCGCAGAAACTCAAAGCCCAGCGTATCCAGCGCCACGCTTTCAGAAGCGACCATATACTCCGTACGACCATCGCCAACGTCACGCTTGCCCAGCACTAACGGGCGAATGCCGTGCGGATCGCGAAAAGCCACCATGCCGTGGCCGATAATCATCGCCACGCAGGCATAGGCGCCGCGGATTTGACGGTTAGTCGCGGCAATCGCGGCAAAAATATTGTCGGCTTCCAGCGGATAGTGACGGAAGTTGTCGAGCTCGCTGGCGAAAATATTGAGCAGGATTTCGGAATCGGAGGTGGTGTTGATATGACGGCGCTTTTCTTCAAACAGCTTTTTACGTAGCTCGTGCGCATTAGTCAGGTTGCCATTATGGGCCAACGTGATGCCATACGGCGAGTTAACGTAAAAAGGTTGCGCTTCGGAAGCGCTGGAGCTGCCTGCGGTAGGGTAGCGTACATGGCCGATCCCCATGTTGCCCTGCAAACGCTGCATGTGGCGAGCTTCAAAAATATCGTTCACCAGCCCGTTTGCCTTACGCAAGCGGAAGCAGTTATTCGCATCAATGGTGATGATACCGGCAGCATCCTGACCACGATGCTGGAGCACTGTTAACGCGTCATAAATCGACTGGTTGACCGGCATAACACCGGCGATACCGACAATACCGCACATACGTCATTTTCCTCGTTAAGCCACATCTCAGAACCTGTTACGTCCTGGGCAAGAAACTCGACGAGCTTTGCAGATAGTCAAAGAACCATCTGATGATGAAGCTGAACTGCGGGATGAGCTGCGATTTGCTCCAGTCTTCGCTTTTCGACAAGCCGGTAAAGGTATCAAGGAAGAACAGAATGGCGGCGACAATCAGCGCGCCTCGCAGTGCGCCGAAACAGATCCCCAACACCCGGTCAGTTCCCGACAGGCCGGTCTTTTCTACTAGCTGACCTATCACAAAATTCACGATAGCGCCGACGATAAGCGTCGCGATAAACAGTACCGCGATAGCAATCCCATTACGAACCAGTTCGTCTTCAAAGCCCGTAAACCAGACAGACAGGTAAGTGTAGTAGTGACTGGCGACAAAGAAAGCACAACCCCACGTCACCAGCGATAACGCTTCACGAACAAAGCCGCGGATCAGGCTAACCAGACAGGAAAAAGCAATCACCGCGATAATGGCGTAATCAATCCAGACCATAGATGTCCCACGATTTTACGCCCTGTCGTCCTGTTCGGGGCGCATTCTAACAGAAAAAGAAAACGTTTGCGTAGGGATTTCCTTCCCACGCGTAAATAAAAATGGCGCTGAAAAAATATTCAACGCCATCACACTTTTTATCTCTTCGGGCACGACCAGAAGAGCTGCCATCGGCCTGATAAGCGCAGGATACCAGGTTTATTCCTTCTGCCGGATGGCGACGTAAACGCCTTATCCTGCCTACAGAACTTCGGCTATTTACCAGGTGAACACCGTAGGCCTTAACGCTGCGCGCTCAGGCAAAACGCGCCTTAGTTCGGGCTATATCCCATCACCACGCCGCTTAACCCGGAAATCTGCTTGAGCTCGCCAAGCGATCCTTTCATCTTATCTTTCGACGCATCCGGCCCGACGAGAATACGGGTTATTTTACCCTGTACCGGCGTTGAGGGGGAAGTATAAACCCGGAACCCGGCGGAACGAAGCTTGCCGACTATCTCGTTGACTTTATCCGCATTTTTCAGCGCACCCAACTGTACGACATAGGCTTTGCCGGTCGGCGCAGGTTTATCGTCGGTAGCCGGTTGCGGCGCGGGCGTCGGCGTGGAAGCGGCGACAACCGGCTGTTGCGGTTTAGGCTGCGGCTTCGGCTTTTCAACCGGCTTCGGTTTAGGCGTCTCCACCGGTATCGGATCAAGCTCGACATTGTTAGACGCCATGCGCGACGGGTCCAGCGACGGCGCGGCCGCATCTCCCGCCCGCACCTCTTCAGCCGCCCCTTCCGGCGGCTGTGTCGGCAGCGCCTGCGTTGCGGCAGGCATCATATCCGGCTCATCACGGTCGCCAGGCTTCGGTACTAGTGGAATCGCAGCAAATTCATCCTGATAATGCTTTTTCTGTCCGTCCAACAGACCGGGAAGCACAATAACCCCCAGCGCGACTAACACAATCGTGCCGACTAAACGATTCTGAAACTTACTCGCCACCGATTCTCCCCGCGTCTATCACTTCCATAACATGTGCGACGGTGTGGAACGATCCGCACACCAGCACGGTATCTTCTGGCTGCGCCGCGTCGATAGCGGCCTGCCATGCCTGCGCGACGCTATCATAGACATTCCCTTTCCCCAGATGTTCCAGAAGTTGTTCCGCCGTCGCGCCGCGCGGCCCCTCTAACGGAGCACAATACCAGTCGTCAACCACGCTTTTCAACCAGGCTAACGTGCCGGCGATATCTTTATCATGCAGCATACCAATCACCGCAAGCACGCGCCCGCGTTTCGGCAACATTTTCAGACGACCCGTCAGGTATTCCGCCGCGTGGGGATTATGGGCGACATCAAAGATAACGCGCGGCGACTCACTCACGATTTGAAAACGTCCCGGCAAGGTAGCCTGCGCAATACCGTCGCGAATCGCCTGCTCATCAATGTTCAACCTGCTGGCGCGCAGCGCGGCCAGAGCGGTGGCGGCATTCGGCTGAGGAACCTGCGGCAACGGCAGTCCGGCAAGCGTGCCGTCACCATCGGTAAACGCCCAGTGGGTCGCTGTCACCTCATAACGCCAGTCAACGCCACGACGCCGCAACAGCGCGCCGGTCTCCTGCGCGACATCCGCGATGGTTGCCGGCATTTCCGGTTCGCCGACGATAGCGGGTTTTTCCGCGCGAAAAATCCCGGCCTTCTCGCGGCCGATACTTTCGCGATCCGGCCCCAGCCAGTCAGTATGGTCAAGCGCGATGCTGGTAATTACCGCTACATCGGCATCCACAATGTTCGTGGCGTCCAGGCGGCCGCCCAACCCGACCTCCAGAATCACCACGTCAAGGTTAGCCTGTTTAAACAGCCACAATGCCGACAACGTGCCATATTCAAAATAGGTCAATGAAATATCGCCGCGTGCCGCTTCTATTTCCGCAAAGGACGCGGTATGCGCGGATTCCGCTAATTCTTTCCCCTGCACGCGCACGCGCTCGGTGTAACGTACCAGATGAGGCGAACTATAGACGCCCACACGGTATCCCGCCGCGATTAACACCGACTCCAGCGTGCGACAGGTCGTACCTTTGCCGTTGGTTCCCGCAACGGTAAAAACGAACGGCGCAGGCTTGAGGATGTCCAGACGCGCTGCCACCTGGCTTACGCGCTCAAGGCCTAAATCGATACTCTTGCTGTGCAGGTTTTCCAGATAAGAAAGCCACGAGGCCAGGGGCGACGCAGCTTGAGGTATAGATTTGTTTTTCATTGTTTCCGCTGCTTCTTTACGGTGAAAAGCAAAAGGGCAGAGCCTGCGGCCCTGCCCTTTTCAGTTATCAGGCCTCAGACTCCTGATCCGGCGCCGGAGGCACCACCACGCCTTCACGCGGGGCGTCCGGGTTCGGCGCGGGCAGATTCATCAGCTTCGCCAGAATGCTCGCCAGCTTCAGGCGCATTTCCGGGCGGCGGACTATCATATCAATAGCGCCTTTTTCGATCAGGAACTCACTGCGCTGGAATCCTGGCGGCAGTTTTTCGCGAACGGTCTGTTCGATAACGCGCGGGCCGGCGAAGCCAATCAGAGCTTTTGGCTCGGCGATGTTGAGATCGCCCAGCATCGCAAAACTGGCGGAAACGCCGCCCATTGTCGGATCGGTCAATACCGAAATGTAGGGCAGACCACGTTCCTGCATTTTAGCCAGCGCCGCCGAGGTTTTCGCCATCTGCATCAGCGACATCAGCGCTTCTTGCATACGCGCGCCGCCGGAAGCAGAGAAACACACTAACGGACAGTTGTCTTCCAGCGCCTGTTCAACGGCGCGAACGAAGCGTGCGCCAACGACAGACCCCATTGAGCCGCCCATGAACGCGAATTCAAACGCGGCGGCGACAACCGGCATACCGTGAAGCGTCCCTTTCATGACCACCAGCGCGTCTTTCTCGCCGGTTTCTTTCTGCGCGGACGCCAGTCTGTCTTTATATTTTTTGGAGTCGCGGAACTTGAGCACGTCTTTTGGCTCCAGCTCGCTACCCAACTCCACAAGGGAACCTTCATCTAACAGGCTATGCAGGCGATTGCGCGCCGACATGCGCATATGATGGTCACACTTAGGACAGACCTCAAGATTACGTTCCAGCTCAGCGCGGTATAAAACCTGACCGCAGCTATCACACTTGGTCCACACCCCTTCAGGAATGCTAGCCTTGCGGGTGGGAGTAATGTTGCTTTTAATTCGTTCAATCCAGCTCATTGGTGACCTTTCTGCCTGAACCTTAGTCAGCTTTATTATAAGGGGCGCATAATGCCATTTTTGCCCCCAACAGACCATGAATGTTGCACATTAAAACATAACAGCCCGAAACTTTGGATAAAAAAGTGGTCGAACCGCTGAGTTACTTTCTATTTTGCGGCACGCGACGCAGCGCGCTTATGCCGGACAATCTCAATGACGCCAGGTAATATCGAAACCACGATAATCCCCACAATCAGCAGCTTAAGGTTATCCTGAATCAACGGTATCGTACCGAAGAAATAACCGGCGTAGGTAAAGAGCAGCACCCACAGCAGCGCGCCGATGACGTTATAAGCGGCAAAATGCCGATAGGACATGTGCCCCATCCCTGCCACAAACGGCGCAAAGGTTCTGACGATCGGCACGAAGCGAGCGAGAATGATAGTTTTACCGCCGTGTTTTTCATAAAACTGGTGGGTTTTATCCAGATAACTGCGGCGGAAAATTTTCGAATTCGGATTACTGAACAGTTTTTCGCCGAACAGTCGACCAATCGTGTAATTTACCGCATCGCCGACAATTGCGGCGATCAGCATTAACGCCACCATGACATGCACATTGAGATCGTTGGTTTCCAGCGAAGCCAGCGCCCCGGCGACAAACAGCAGCGAGTCGCCCGGCAGGAACGGCGTGACGACCAGGCCGGTTTCACAAAACAGAATCAAAAACAAAATAGCGTACACCCAGACGCCGTACTCCGCGACCAGCTCCGCCAGATGCACATCGATGTGCAGAATAAAATCAATAATAAAGTAGATCAGGTCCATATTTGTCTTTGCCTTTCTACCCGACACGTTTCGGGTGTGCGATTCGGATTAGTCCGCCAGAAATAGCGGGCCCATTGGCGGTTTTGGAAGGTCAAACCGGTCAGGGTAATCCACCGCAACCAAATATAGCCCTTCCGCCTTCGCCGTTGCCGCCGCCAGCGTTCTGTCCCTGGCCGCTAACAGCTCTGCGATCCAGCTCTCCGGCTGGTTGTGAGCGCCTACTTCCAGCAGGCTGCCGACAATATTCCTGACCATATGATGAACAAAGGCATTCGCTTTGATATCGACCACCACATAAGGGCCGTGGCGGGTAACGTTGATGTGCATCACATTACGCCACGGCGTGCGCGACTGGCACTGCACCGCGCGAAACGAGGTAAAATCATTTTCGCCAAGCAGACACTGCGCCGCGCGATGCATCCGCTCTGCATCCAGCGGCTCATAGTAATGCGTCACGCCTTTTGCTAACACCGCAGGACGCAGTCGATGATTGTAGATGATATAGCGATAACGGCGAGCCGTAGCGCTAAATCGCGCGTGAAAATCATCCGGTACAGTTTTCACCCAGCGCACGGCAATGTCACCAGGCAAATTCGCATTTACCCCCAGCGTCCATGCCGCATCTTTGCGCAATGCGGTCGTTTCGAAATGGACAACCTGCCCGGTGCCGTGAACGCCGGCATCGGTACGCCCGGCGCAGAACACGTTAATAGGTTCATTTGCCACCTGCGAGAGCGCTTTTTCCAGCTTTTCCTGCACGCTGCGCACTTCATTCTGACGCTGCCAGCCATAATACTTGCTGCCGTCGTACTCAATACCCAGCGCAATTTTATAGACCGGCGATGATTGCTGTCCGGACATCAGTACAGATACTCCTGCACCAGCTTCTCCGCAATTTTAACGGCCATCAGCGCGCCGCCGAAACGCACGTTGTCCGCCACTGACCAGAACTGAATTTGTTCCGGCATACCGTAATCATTATGCACACAGCCAATAGAAAGCTGTGGATTGCCGGAAGCGTCGCCCACCTGCGTCGGGTAATCCGTCTCTTCTGATAGTACGATATCTTCACCGCGGGAAAACGCCTCGCGCGCCTCTTCCGCCGCCAGCGGACGGAGCGCTTCAAAGCTCACCATCTGCGCATGGCCATAGAACACTGGCGACTGCACGACACTGGCGGAGATCATCACGCCATCGTCCTGCAAAATTTTACGCACTTCATCGACGATACGACGTTCCTGGCGCACGCTGCCTTCCCGATCCGGCAGCAGCGGCAGCATATTGAACGCCAACTGGCGGCCAAAGAAATCATCTTCATCAATCGGTATGCCGTTAAGCAACTTCGCACTCTGTCCGGCCAGCGCATCGACCGCTTTTTTCCCCTGTGCGGACGCTGATAACATACTGATGACGGCGATGCGCGACAGTCCCCCCTGATCGATTAACGGCTTGAGCGCCGCCAGCAGTTGACTGGTCAGACTATCGGCGACCGCAATCACATTACGGTTACGGTAATCCGCCAGTACATACGGGTTAACTTCCGGCACGACCAGCGGCACATCAGGCTCCAGCGCGAACAGACCGCTGGAATCTATCACCAGGCAACCTGCATTGGTCGCGTCGTCTATCCAGGCAGCCGATGCCTCTGCGCCGGCAACGAAAAACGCCAACTGCGCCTGCGTCCAGTCAAAGTCCGCCGCATCCTGGACAATGACCGACTTGCCACCAAAACGGAGGTGCTCGCCCGCGCTTTCATGACGCGCTAACGCATAAATTTCACCGACCGGGAACTGGCGTTCAGCCAGTGTTTCAAGCAGGGCTTCGCCTACGGCGCCCGTTGCGCCCAGAATGGCAATGTTCCAGCCTTCAGACATGGTGATTTACTCCAGAAATACATAAGCGTCCCTGTCGCATTATTCGACAGGGAGCATTAAGAAGACATTAATGTGCCGGGTGATGAACAGCGTTAAAACCTAGCTTACACAGCAAGGCGGCTGCCGTTTCGTCGTCACACATCACGTATAAAGACGACCATTCACGGCGCTCAAGATAATTTTTACGCAATTTATCAAATTCACCCGGAATTCCAGCGACTTTACGCAGCGGCGCATCGTCGCGGCGCACATCATACACCAAATGCGCCAGTCTTTTCAGCGTCGGTTGATCCAGCGGGCCATGAAGCGTAATACGACCAAACTCAGGCGCAGGCAGTAATGTCTCCAGCGCGACATGCTGCTCGCGACCGATAAACGCGCTATACGCCTCAAAGACCTGGGTGGTGCCGCGCGCTTTGCCTTCCAGCGTATAGCCGGCGATATGCGATGTGCCGATATCCACGGCCTCCAGTAGCGCGACGTTAAGATCCGGTTCGCCCTCCCACACATCAAGCACCACGCTCAGCGGCTGCCCGGCATTAAGTCGCGCCAGCAACGCAGCGTTATCCACCACCGGACCGCGGCAGGCGTTAATGAGAATGGCGCCGGGTTTCAGTCGACGGATCAGCGTCTCATCGGCCAGATGCAGCGTTTTATACGGTCCGTCTTTATAGAGCGGCGTATGGAAAGTCAGGACATCCGCTTCCTGCACCAGCTCATCCAGCGTACGAAAATCACCCTCGTCCCCGCGTGCGGCGCGTGGCGGATCGCACAGCAACGTACGGATACCCAACGCTTCAAGCCTGGTCTGTAGCCGGCTTCCAACGTTACCCACGCCGACAATCCCTATAGTGCGATCGCGTAACGAAAAGCCGTCACGTTCGGCCAGCATCAACAGCGCGGAAAACACATACTCCACCACGGCGATAGCATTACAGCCGGGCGCGGCTGAAAAACCGATGCCCGCCTGCTTCAGCCATGCCTCATCCACATGATCGGTGCCTGCCGTAGCAGTACCAACGAAGTTAATCGGCGTGCCGCTCAGCAGCGATTCATTCACTTTCGTGACCGAACGCACCATTAACGCATCGGCATGGTTCAATTCTTCAACGGGGATCGGGCGACCCGGCACTGCCTTTACCTCACCCAGGCGGCTAAATAATTCGCGGGCGTAAGGCATATTTTCATCAACGAGAATTTTCACGACTGTCGTACCTGTTTGAGAACGAGAGTTAACCGGACAAGTGTGCCATAATCTGGCCGCCAGGCATATATTGCTCAGATTTATGGTTAAAGGATAATTAATTATGCATCCCATCTCCGGCGCCCCTGCACAGCCTCCAGGCGAAGGGCGTAATCCTCTTTCCGCTGCGAGCGAGCAGCCGCTTTCCATGCAACAGCGTACGGTACTGGAAAGGCTGATCACGCGCCTGATTTCACTGACCCAGCAGCAAAGCGCGGAAGTATGGGCCGGAATGAAACACGATCTGGGGATAAAAAATGACGCGCCGCTACTGTCGCGCCACTTCCCCGCCGCTGAACAGAATCTTACCCAGCGTCTGGGCGTAGCGCAGCAAAATCATGCCAATCGTCAGGTGCTTTCACAGCTAACAGAGCTGCTTGGCGTCGGGAATAATCGTCAGGCCGTCAGCGATTTTATCCGTCAGCAATACGGTCAAACCGCGCTTAGCCAGCTTACGCCCGATCAACTCAAAAACGTGCTGACGCTCCTGCAACAGGGGCAGCTTTCCATTCCGCAGCCGCAGCAACGTCCGGCAACGGATCGGCCATTATTGCCTGCTGAACATAATACGTTGAATCAGTTGGTGACGAAGCTGGCGGCCGCGACCGGCGAGTCAAACAAACTTATCTGGCAATCAATGCTGGAACTCTCCGGCGTGAAAAGCGGCGAGCTCATTCCGGCAAAACAGTTTACCCATCTGGCGACATGGCTACAGGCGCGGCAGACGCTGTCACTACAACACGCGCCTACGCTACATACGCTGCAGGCTGCGTTAAAACAACCGCTGGAACCGGACGAACTCACAGCGATCAAAGAGTATGCCCAACACACTTATCAAATTCAGCCGCAAACGGTGCTGACCACCGCCCAGGTGCAGGATTTACTTAACCATATTTTCCTGCGTCGCGTAGAGCGGGAGACTGATGAGCTGGAACCGCTCTCTATTCAACCCATCTACCGCCCGTTTGCGCCGATGATTGAAACCGTGAAAAATCTGTCTGCGCGGCCAGGCCTGTTGTTTATCGCGCTAATAATTGTACTGGCGCTTTTCTGGCTGGTTTCTTAACCGCGCCGGAACGATAATATCGTCACCAGGATGCCAACCACCGCGGAGATCGCTCCCGCGAGGAATACGGAAGGATAGCCGTATGACGTGGCCAGCATGCCCGCCAGCGGGCCGGTAACGCCGTAGGAGATATCCTGAAACGCGGCGTAGCCGCCGAGCGCCGTACCGCGTACCTGTGCAGGTACGCGTTTCACAACCTCCACGCCCAGCGCCGGGAAAATCAGTGAACACCCTGCCCCGGTGAGCGCCGCGCCTACCAGCGCTATCCAGGCCGTCGGCGCCAGCCACAAGAGCAGCAACCCTGCCGTCTCAACCAGCAATGAGACAACGGCGACCTTCACGCCGCCAAAGCGGTCCGGCATCCAACCGAACAATATGCGCATCAGTACAAACGCACCGCCAAACGCGGTCAGGGTGAATCCCGCCATCGTCCAGCCATTGCTGACAAAATAAAGTGAAATAAACGTACCGATGACGGCAAAGCCCACGCCCTGCAATGCCAGGCCCAGGCCCGGTTTCCAGATAAGCCCGACCACGCTCCACAGTGAAGGTCGCTCCCCCGTATACGCAGGCACTTTACGCACGGTGCCGTTGAATGCCCAGGCCAGCAGCGGTAAAACCATCGTCGTCCCCGCCAGCGCCGCGAAGCCAAAGTGGCTATGGATCAGCAAGCCCAACGGCGCACCGGCCGCCAGCGCGCCGTAAATCGCCATCCCGTTCCACGACATCACCTTACCGGAACGCGTTGGGCCAACCAGCCCCAGTCCCCAGGTCAGGGTTCCGGTCAGCAGCTGGCTTTCGCCAAATCCGAGGATCAAACGCCCGACAATAAGCAGCGCGAATTTTATCGGCGCGGAAACCGGCAACAGCGCGGCCAGGAGCCAGGCGGCGCCCGCCAGCCCGCAGGCAAACATCCCCTGTAACGCCGATCGTTTAGCGCCATATTGATCCGCCAGCCGTCCGGCATAGCCGCGCGTCAGTACCGTCGCAAAAAACTGAATGCCCACGGCGATCCCAACCATCGTATTGCTATAGCCCAGTTCGTGATGAACAAAAAGCGGGATGACGGGTAACGGCAGGCCGACCGTCATATAGGTCAGGAAAACCGCAAAGGCGATGCGGAACAGCGAAAAATTCGCAGACGGGGTCGTTGTTTTTTGGCTAACTGCTGTCATGCATTACTCCAGAATGCAGAGTAAGGCGGGGAAATGCCACGCCCCCCCTCTACCTGAACGTCAGGATTAAGGTGCGTTGGATAACGTTAAACGCTTACGCATTATCGGAAGGATAATGTAGAGAGTGAAGTCTGCCTGTGAGACGCGAAACTTGTCAACCTTGAAATTGCAGCCAGGGTATCAACGTGGCGGCGTGTCATCAAACAGAAAGGGAAAGACCGCTTTCATCCCTCTCACCTTAAACCGTCCGGTCACCTGCTTGCGCTGTTCTGGCGTCAGTAACCTGAACATCATCTCCCAGATATCTTCAGGCTCCGCTTCCTGTAAGGAAATGGGTTCTGGCGTAGGTTCCTCTCCGCTGTCGTCCAGATAACGATGAACATAAAGAGGGAAAACAGATATATGAAACTCCTCGGCCTTTGATTTAACACGCTTACGCCTGACACCCTCTTTCCCTTCGCTGTACTTATACAAACGTTCGCGAACCGCAGGCTCGCTTCCCGGAAACCCCGGTAAGCCAAGACATTCCTTAACCGTGAACCATTCCTTTGCCATCGGTTTCTTTCCTTTCCCCTGATGAAATAAAAATATTTCTTCTTTTTCGCGAAATTTTGCTTTCTTTCTGGCACTATTCTTAGCGTGAAAAAGAAAGTAACTTCCTTTTCCATGCGATAATTTTCATCTTAAAAATATCGGCGCCGATAACACATCTTCTTAGGATTACAGAATGGAACCAAAAAGCCAAGACTGGCATCGTGCAGATATTAAAAGTGCACTGGAAAAAAGAGGTATTACGCTCAGAGATCTTTCTCGTCAGGCCGGTTTATCACCTGATTCACTGCGCAATGTCTTTACCCGTTCCTGGCCGAGAGCCGAACGGATTATTGCGGACGCGCTGGGCATCACGCCGCAGGAGATCTGGCCGTCGCGCTATGGCGATATGCAAATAAAAAATGATGCCGATATCGCAGAATAATAGTTAATGCTGAATAAATTGGCTTTAACTTATCAATCTCAACAATTAATAAATATTTAAACTTATTATATTGAAAATAGTAATGGCACGATCTGTCATGCTTCCCGAATCAAATACTGTTAAAGCATTACGTAATTGCTATTACGTATTTTATTAACAGGAATCATTATGAGTTGGGATAAAAGAGTGGCGGTTAATTATGCCAAAACGCATGCAGGTTCTCATTCTCAAGGCCGGTGTGCGGAATTTACCCGAAAGGCAATTCAGGCGGGCGGTATCACGCTGGGGCATACATATCATGCGAAAGATTATGGCCCAATGTTAAGAAGCGCCGGATTCACCGCTATTGGTACCTATGAAATGCCGCGCGAGGGTGACGTCATTATTATTCAACCTTACGCTGGCGGAAACCCGAGCGGTCACATGGCGATATACGATGGCACAGAGTGGTATTCAGATTTTAAACAACGCGATATGTGGGCCGGCCCGGGCTACCGGGCAGCCAGGCCCTCATATACCATCTACAGGAAGAATTAATGAAAACGTTCTCCCTTGTCGCGCTTATCCTGTTGCTTTGTAGTTGCTCTGCGCCTCATCACGACAGTACGCAGGCCGTGAAGCAGTTCTATACCTCATGGATGACGACGTTCACGAACGATGTGAATACCCCTGACGACACCACCGCCTTAATGCAACGTTACGTTGCTAAAGAGGTTATTCATCGCCTGGCGCTAATACAGTCCCTTTATGAACAGGAGATTGTGGGGGCAGATTATTTTATGTATGCGCAGGACTATGCGCCAGAGTGGATTCTACAGTTACGGGTTGGGAAGGCACACCCTTTCCTCGGCGGAGAAAAAGTGGATGTTCTGTTGGGCACAGAGTCAACGCCCATCCACCTGGAAGTTTATACCCGTTGGGAAGAGGGACGCTGGAAAATTTACCGCGTTCGGGATGCTGACAGGGGTTATGAACAGCCGATTTATGACGCAGGCGCCATCACCCAGGCTGAGGCCTGGTCAGCAAAAGTCGCGCCGGAATATAAGAAGCATTAAAAAAGGGAATCGCCATCGGTCTCTTGTTCGTACCGGAGAGGTTAAAGCGCCTATTTCATCAGGCTCTTATTCCGTCGCTGAAAACAGTAAGCCGAAAACAACCCAGGCATTATTTAAAATATGAAGTATTATCGGTATCATTAGCCCACGACTTCTCATTCGAACAACGCATAATATCGATGAAAAAACAAATAGATAAACAAAAGTCACCGCAAAGAGATATTGTGTATGCATAAATGCAAAAGCGAGTGAAGTAATAATAATACCGGAAACTCTTGAGTACCGACCCCAACCGATACTGCTGTTTAATAAAAACCCTCTGAATATAATTTCCTCCGCCACAGGAGCCAGAAAGCACATCGCCAGCGTGTTAAGAAATTTATGAAGAAAAAATTGCCTTGATAACTCGGCCATCCAGGGTTCCGGGCCACTAAAAACATTGTAGAGAACGGTAAGGCACACCAGGGCCAGCGCCGGAACAAAACACTCCACGAATGATAAGCGACCCAATGATAAAAACGGGTAATACTTTGAATAAATACTCCAGGCGGCAATCGCATAGACAAAAACAATACTATATATAAAAGGCGCAGCCAGACCTCCCAAATAAAGCCAGGCATAGGAAGGCGAAAATGAGGCAAAAACAAAAATGCCGAACAAACCAAATAAAACAGCCACACAACTCAAACTATGCCTAATTTTATCTAATGTATTAGTTGGCATTTATATAATATCCATATAATTTGTTGTTCCCTGAATGAAAAAACAGGTCGCATTAGCGACCTGTTTCATTGTTGATACTACAACGTAATAGTCAGGCTTACAACTTACGCATCACCAGCGTGGCGTTGGTGCCGCCAAAACCGAAGCTGTTAGACATTACGGTAGTCAGTTCACGCTCGGTCGTTTCGGTCACGATGTTCAGACCCGCAGCCTGCTCATCCAGCTCTTCGATGTTGATGCTCGGCGCGATAAAACCGTGCTCCAGCATCAGCAGAGAGTAGATGGCTTCCTGCACGCCAGCCGCACCCAGCGAGTGGCCGGTCATCGCTTTGGTCGCGGAGATAGCCGGGCTGTTATCGCCAAACACTTCACGGATTGCACCAAGTTCTTTCACGTCGCCTACCGGAGTAGAGGTACCGTGAGAGTTCAGGTAGTCGATCGGCGTGTCTACGCCGTGCATCGCCATCTGCATGCAACGTACTGCGCCTTCACCAGACGGAGCAACCATGTCTGCGCCATCGGATGTTGCGCCATAGCCGACGATTTCCGCATAGATATGCGCGCCGCGCGCCAGAGCGTGCTCCAGCTCTTCGACAACAACCATACCGCCACCGCCCGCGATGACAAACCCATCACGGTGCGCATCATAGGTACGGGACGCTTTTTCAGGCGTATCGTTATATTTGGTGGACAGTGCGCCCATCGCATCGAACTCACAGGCCATTTCCCAGCACAGCTCTTCGCCGCCGCCAGCAAAAACGATGTCCTGTTTGCCCAGTTGGATCTGTTCAACCGCATTGCCGATACAGTGTGCGGAGGTCGCGCAAGCGGAGCTAATGGAGTAGTTCACACCATAAATTTTAAACGGCGTAGCGAGGCAGGCGGAAACGCCGGATGCCATTGCTTTCGTCACCACATACGGGCCCACGGCTTTCAGACCACGCGGACTACGCATGGCGTCTGCGCCAAAGACCTGGAATTTCGGGGAGCCGCCGCCGGAACCTGCAATCAGGCCGACACGCGGGTTATTCTGATAGACTTCCGGCGCCAGACCGGCGTCGGCCACTGCCTGCTCCATAGACAGATAAGCATAGATGGAGGCGTCGCTCATAAAGCGCACGACTTTGCGGTCAATGAGGCCAGTGGTATCCAGTTTTACGTTGCCCCATACCTGGCTACGCATGCCGGCGTCCTTCAGCTCCTGAGAGAAAGTGATCCCTGAACGTCCTTCACGCAGAGATGCCAGGACTTCCTGCTGGTTATTACCGATGCTGGAAACGATGCCCAGGCCAGTAATCACTGCACGTTTCATTCAATACCTCTGTAATTCGCACTATTTTTAAGTTTCGATTGGCACAATAGCGTACACTTGTACGCCGAACAAGTCCGATCAGCCATTTAGTACGGAAATTTGCGCCATCAGGCACACATCGTTAAGATCGCGATACCGCCCGTCAGACGAGTAACTTACGTGAAACAATACGCCATACAACCCGCCACACTCGAATTTAACGCTGAGGGTACACCTGTTTCCCGAGATTTTGATGATGTCTATTTTTCTAATGACAATGGACTCGAAGAGACACGCTACGTTTTTCTTGGCGGCAATCGTCTTGCGGAGCGATTTCCCGTACATTCACATCCATTATTTATAGTCGCGGAAAGCGGTTTTGGCACCGGACTCAACTTCCTGACGCTGTGGCAGGCGTTTGACAGCTTTCGTTCTGCGCACCCACAAGCGACGCTGCAAAGGTTACATTTCATCAGTTTTGAGAAATTCCCGTTAACGCGCGACGATCTGGCGCTGGCGCACCAACACTGGCCGGAGCTCGCGCCCTGGGCAGAGCAGCTGCAGGCGCAATGGCCGCTGCCGCTCCCGGGGTGCCACCGCCTATTGCTGGATCGGGGCCGGGTGACGCTGGATTTGTGGTTTGGCGATATTAATGAACTGACCGACCAACTGGACGCCACGCTGAATCAAACAGTCGACGCCTGGTTCCTCGACGGTTTTGCCCCGGCGAAAAATCCGGATATGTGGACGCCAAACCTGTTTAACGCGATGGCGCGGCTGGCGCGGCCCGGCGCAACGCTGGCGACGTTTACCTCGGCGGGCTTCGTTCGTCGGGGATTACAGGAAGCCGGTTTTACCATGCAAAAACGCAAAGGCTTCGGACGTAAACGCGAGATGCTTTGCGGAGTGATGGAACAACACCTCATGCCGACCCTTTCCGCGCCCTGGTTTTACCGCAGCGGAAGCGAAAAACGTGAAACGGCAATCATTGGCGGCGGCATCGCCAGCGCGCTGTTATCACTGGCGTTACTGCGTCGCGGCTGGCAGGTGACGCTCTATTGCGCGGACGACCAGCCCGCCCAGGGCGCCTCCGGTAATCGACAGGGCGCGCTTTATCCGCTCCTTAGCAAACATGACGCCGCCATTAATCGCTTTTTCCCGACCGCATTCACCTTTGCCCGTCGCCTGTATGATGCCCTGCCCGTCTCTTTTGATCATGACTGGTGCGGCGTGACGCAGCTCGGATGGGATGAGAAAAGCCAGCAGAAAATCGCCCAGATGCTGTCCCTGGCGCTGCCCGCCGGACTGGCCTCGGCGCTCAATGCCGAAGAGGCGGAACAGGCGGTTGGCGTGACGACACGCTACGGAGGAATTACCTATCCGGCAGGCGGCTGGCTGTGCCCGGAACAATTAACTCGCGCAGTCATCGCACTGGCGACCGAACAGGGTTTACAAACGCGCTTTTGCCATACGCTCACGTCGCTCGTTGCGCAGGAGTCGCGCTGGCAACTGCGCTTTACGTCAGGTGAAACCGCCAGCCATGAGACCGTCGTTCTGGCGAACGGCCATCAGATTAACCGTTTTGATCAGACCCGGCCGCTACCGGTGTATGCCGTCGGGGGGCAGGTCAGTCATATTCCCACCACCCCCGCCCTCTCGGCGTTGCGTCAGGTGTTATGCTACGACGGCTATCTGACGCCGCAAAATCCGCATAATCAGCAGCACTGTATTGGTGCCAGCTATCACCGGGGCGACGAAAGCACCGTCTGGCGCGAAGAAGATCAGCGTCAGAACCGACAGCGTCTGCTTGACTGTTTTCCGGATGCGAAATGGGCCACAGAGGTTGACGTTAGCGGCAACAGCGCCCGTTGCGGCGTGCGTTGCGCCACCCGCGACCATCTGCCGATGGTGGGCAATGTCCCGGATTACCATGCCACGCTGACGCATTACGCCGATTTAGCCGATAATAAAACGTCGGCGGCGCCTGCGCCTGTGTATCCGGGTTTATTTATGCTCGGCGCGCTGGGATCGCGCGGTTTGTGCTCAGCGCCATTATGCGCAGAAATTCTGGCGGCGCAGATGAGTAACGAGCCGATTCCACTGGATGCCAGTACGCTGGCGGCGTTAAATCCGAATCGGTTATGGGTGAGAAAGTTATTGAAGGGAAAAGCGGTGAAGTAATGGGTCAATAACGGAAGGCGGCAAGCGTCGCCTTCCGGCCCACGGCGTTATTGTTTTGCCTTGTCGAACAAATTGTCCCACATCGCTTTGACTAACGCCTGATCGCGCGGCGACAGTTCGCCGGCGCCGATCGCTTTTTCCAGACTTTGGCTAACGTTGGCATAGACCGCCTCAACGGAGTGGTCATCACCGCTCTCCAGCTCGGCAATGGCTAACGTCAGGTGGCCACGCAGGTATCCACTGGCAAAAAGCTCATCGTCGCTGGCGTGCTCTACCATATCGTCAATTAATGCCAGAATGCGTGATTCAAACTCCGCGATCATCTTCTTTCCTCATTGTAAACGTGGCGCTGGCTTTAATTAAGCGCTTCCGGCCACGGGAACTGTTCCGCCTTAAGTTCGGGCGTGTGATAGTAATTCTGTAGCGCTTTGATGAAGCGGGCCGGACGTTCAGGAATGCCCTGCTCCAGATACGCCATTACCTGCGCATGAACCCGGCGCTGAAACGCCACGCGATCCGGCTCAATATCGCCTTCCAGATTGTCGCAACTGACGTTAAAGGGATACCCCGCCGCCACGCAAAACAACCAGTCGAAAGCCTGTGGCTTCACCTCGACGTCTTCAAATTGACTTTGGGTCTGCGCGTCGCGTCCATCCGGGCAGTACCAGTAACCAAAGTCAACCAGTTCGCGGCGCGCCTTACCGGCGATACACCAGTGAGAAATCTCATGCAGCGCGCTGGCGTAAAACCCATGCGCAAAGACGATGCGGTGGTACGGTACCTGCGCGTCAGCAGGAAGATAGATCGGTTCGTCGTCGCCTTTAATCAGACGGGTATTAAATTCTTCGGCAAAGCAGCCGTTAAAAATCTCAATTAACTGTTCGTAATGGTGCGTATTGTTCATTAATTCATCCCCAACCAGTGGAGGATCTCCTGTCCGTGGCTATCATAAAGTAACCTGGCGCTCATTACCGCCGAGACAATAACGATCATCGGTCTGATAAGCTTTTGGCCTTTGCTCAACACCAGACGCGACCCCATTCGCGCCCCTAAAAACTGACCAACCAGCATCACGAAGCCCGTCGCCCAGATCACTTTGCCGCCGATGATAAATAACAGCAGGCCGCCAACGTTGGAAGTAGCGTTAAGCACTTTGGCATGTGCCGTGGATTTCGCCAGGTTATAGCCACATAAGGTGACAAACGCCAGAGCGTAAAACGACCCGGCGGCAGGCCCGAAAAAGCCGTCGTAAAACCCGACGCATCCCCCGGCTATCAGCGCGAACGGTAATCCATACAGGCGGCGCTGGCGATCTTCCTCGCCCAGCTTCGGCATCAATAAAAAATAGAGGCCGATGAAAATCACCAGGATAGGCAAGATCTGGCGCAAAATATCCGCCTGCACGTGCTGCACCAGCAGCGCGCCGCTCATCGAGCCAATGAACGTCATCAGAATATTGAGCTTTTGCTCGGCCAGGTTTACCACTTTACGGCGAATAAAATAGAGCGAAGACGAGAGGGAGCCGCCGCACGCCTGTAATTTATTGGTCGCCAGCGCGTTTGCCGGCGACATCCCGGCGGCCATCAGCGCAGGGATAGTGAGCAGCCCTCCGCCCCCGGCGATAGAATCGATAAATCCTGCCAGTACGGCGACAAAAAACAGCACCACCAGCAGCAGCGGGGAGACCATAAACAGATCATAAAAATTGTCCATCAGAGTACATGCTCATCCAGTAGCGCCTGGCAGGAAGGCGGCAACGGCGGCGGTGTCTTCTTCTCAGGCTTTGTGGTGCCAGGTTTTGGCGGTTCGAACCAGCTTTGCAGTTCAGCGTCGCATCCATCGCCCGGCGGGGGTAAAGGTTGATCTTCGCACTCCAGGCTGTCGGCAGGGCAGCGTAAACGCACGTGCATATGCGCGCGATGCTGGAACCAGGGGCGTACTTTACGTAGCCAGTCACGATCGTTTCCGGCATCGAGGCAAAGCTGTTGTTTAATAGCCGGATTGACGAAAATACGGGTGACGTCATTGTCTTGTGCCGCCAGTTTGATCAGACTGGCGATATCCGACGACCAGCGCGACGGCACGACGTGTTTACCGTCGCGGGACACCAGATCTAACGCCTGCGGGCGCAATAGCTGCGCCTGGCTCCAGCGCGTTTTCGGCAACTGCAAGAAAATATCCACATCAAGCCCGGTCTGATGACTGGCGTGTCCGCCATTAAAGCGGCCTCCGGCAGGCATCCCCATGTCGCCTATCAGGACGGTTCCGAGCCCCCGTTGCTGCGCCTGATGACTCAACCGCTGGATAAACATGACCAGATCCGGGTGGCCGAAATAACGGCGCTGATCGGTGCGCATCACCTGATAATTATCGGACTGTACCGGCAACGTGTCGGCGCCGATGATACATCCGTTGGCAAAGCTACCGATAGACTGGGCGGCGCCGGGGACAGGATGGGTTATTTTCTGCCACGGCGTCGCCGCCAGGCTGGCGCTACTGACAAACCATGCCAGCAGCGCAATCGCGGTTTTTTTCATTTCTTACCAGCGTGGAATCTCTGTCTTTACATCCGCATTCTGTGCCCGATGGCGCAGCAGGTGATCCATCAGCACGATCGCCAGCATGGCTTCTGCGATCGGCACTGCGCGAATCCCCACACACGGATCGTGGCGCCCTTTGGTGATCATCTCGACTTCTTCGCCCATCCGGTTGATCGTACGTCCCGGCACGGTAATGCTGGAGGTAGGTTTCAGCGCCATATGCGCCACAATGTGTTGCCCGCTACTGATGCCACCGAGGATGCCGCCAGCGTGGTTGCTCTGAAAACCCTGCGCCGTGATTTCATCTCGATTCTGGCTGCCGCGCAGCGCCACCACGTTAAATCCTTCGCCGATCTCCACGCCTTTCACCGCATTGATGCTCATCAGCGCATGGGCGATGTCCGCATCCAGTCGGTCAAATACCGGTTCGCCAAGCCCTGCCGGCACGCCGCTCGCCATCACCGTCACTTTCGCGCCGATGGAGTCACCCTCTTTTTTCAGCGCGCGCATCAGTTCGTCCAGCGCGTCAAGTTTGTCCGCATCGGGGCAAAAGAACGGATTAAGCTCAACCTGACGCCAGTCTTTAATCTCCAGCGGAATGTCGCCCATCTGGGTCAGGCAACCGCGGATTTCGATGCCGAACTTTTCCGCCAGGTATTTCTTGGCGATCGCCCCTGCCGCTACGCGCATCGCGGTTTCACGCGCGGAAGAACGTCCACCGCCACGGTAATCGCGCAGGCCGTATTTCTGCTCATAGGTGTAATCCGCGTGTCCCGGACGAAAAACATCTTTAATCGCGCTGTAGTCCTGCGAGCGCTGATCGGTGTTTTCAATCAGTAGGCCAATGCTGGTGCCGGTCGTCACGCCATCAAACACGCCGGAGAGAATTTTTACCTGGTCCGGTTCGCGGCGCTGAGTAGTATAGCGCGAGGTGCCAGGGCGGCGTCTGTCGAGATCGTGCTGCAGATCGGCCTCCGTCAACGGGATGCCGGGCGGCACGCCATCGACGATACACCCAAGCGCCAGCCCGTGTGATTCGCCGAAAGTGGTTACGCGAAAGAGTTGTCCAATTGTGTTTCCTGCCATCACGGCTCCGTTATCGTTGTTGTCGTTTGCGTGTTTTAATCTTTATAAATATTGAAATGTTCACGGGCCGCGAGCAACTGCGCTTTGGTCAACATAAAGACGCCATCGCCGCCGTTG
This sequence comes from Salmonella sp. SG203, assembly GCF_013350575.1. Taxonomy (NCBI): domain Bacteria; kingdom Pseudomonadati; phylum Pseudomonadota; class Gammaproteobacteria; order Enterobacterales; family Enterobacteriaceae; genus Salmonella; species Salmonella sp. SG203. Next base: position 248,290 of record NZ_SNMT01000004.1, on the reverse strand, counting down.
TCAAACTCCAGCCAGGTGAACGGCACATCCGGATACTGCTCCATCAGATGTACCATGCTGTTTCCGACTTCACAAATCAGAACGCCATCATCGGACAGATAATCCGGCGCATTTCCCAGGATACGACGAGTCAATTTGAGGCCGTCAGTGCCGGACGCCAGCCCCAGCTCAGGTTCGTGGCGATATTCGTTCGGCAGATCGGACATATCCTCCGCATCGACATAAGGCGGGTTAGTGACTATCAGATCGTACTGAACTTTCGGCAGATCGCGGAACAGATCGGAACGGATTGGCGTCACGTGATGGATAAGACCGTGTTCTTCAATGTTATGCTCGGCGACAGCCAGCGCATCCGGCGAAATATCGACCGCATCAACCTCTGCGTCCGGGAAAGCATAAGCACAGGCGATGGCGATGCAGCCGCTGCCGGTACACATATCCAGAATATATTTCGGCTGTTGGCTAATAAGGCCGGCGAAGTGGTTATTAATCAGCTCGCCAATGGGCGAACGCGGCACCAGCACGCGCTCATCGACATAAAATTCGTGGCCGCAGAACCAGGCTTTATTGGTCAGGTAGGCGACCGGGATACGCTCGTTAATGCGACGAATCACTCGCTCGACAATGCGGTGTTTTTCGCTGGACGTCAGCCGCGCGGTCCGCATATCCTCCGGAATATCCAGCGGCAGATAAAGAGACGGCAACACCAGTTGTACCGCTTCATCCCACGGGTTATCGGTACCGTGTCCATACCAGATATTCGCCGCGCTAAAGCGGCTTACCGCCCAGCGCAACATGTCCTGAATGGTATGCAGTTCACTTACTGCTTCATCGACGAAAATTTTATCCACGTATTCCTCCAGGGCATGCTCGCATTAAATTCGGCGGCTAGTTTGCCACGAAGACAGGGATAAATCAGCATTGACGCGGCGGGAGAATACGAAAAATCCGTTTTGACCGTTCGGATATCCTCCGGGTCGGGTAAACTAAGGCAAAAGATCAGACGAGACCCACGAATGAAAAAGAAAACATCGCTCAGCGAGGAGGACCAGGCGCTGTTCCGTCAGCTGATGGTCGGCACCCGAAAGATTAAACAGGATACTATCGTCCATCGGCCACTGCGCAAGAAAATCACGGAAGTCCCTACCCGAAGGTTAATTCAGGAACAGGCGGACGCCAGCCACTATTTTTCCGATGAGTTCCAGCCGCTGCTCAATACGGAAGGGCCGGTAAAGTATGTCCGTGAAGATGTCAGCCATTTCGAGCTAAAAAAAATGCGCCGCGGCGACTATTCGCCGGAACTGTTTCTGGATTTACACGGCTTAACGCAGCTTCAGGCCAAGCAGGAACTGGGAGCGCTGATTGCCGCCTGCCGTCGGGAACATATTTTTTGCGCCTGCGTCATGCATGGACACGGTAAACATATTCTGAAACAGCAAACGCCGTTATGGCTGGCGCAGCATCCGCATGTGATGGCCTTTCATCAGGCGCCGAAAGAGTACGGCGGCGACGCCGCGCTGCTGGTGTTGATCGAAGTGGAAGAGTGGCAACCGCCCGAATTACCCTGATGCAGAATTGCCGGATGGCGGCGCAAGCGCCTTATCCAGCCTACGAACAGCCAACGCTGTCATAGGCCTGATAAGCGAAGCGCCATCAAGCAGCAAAGATTAAATCGCTTTCGCCATTTTCAGATTGCAGGGACTCATTTGCCAGTTGAATGTCCCCTTGCCGCTTTCATCAAGCGTAACGTTGGCAATTGCGGACGTCGTGAACATCGGCGGCGTTTCGCCCGGACAAAGCTCAGATACCAGGTATCCGACCAGAGGTAAGTGAGAAATCACCAGCACCGATCCGATCTCTTCATTGGCCAGCGCCTGGAGGTAGGCGCTGACCAGACCGACATCGCCACAGGGCGTTAGCTCCGGCAGGACATCCACCTGAGCCGGCAGATTCATACAATCGCCGACCACATCTAACGTCTGTTCGGCCCGAAGAAACGGACTCACCAGAACACGTTCGATATCCACTTTTTGACCTTTCAGCCAGTTCGCCATCAGGCGAGACTCGTCACACCCACAAGGGGTCAAGGGACGAACCGAATCACTGGCGGCATCGAGGGCTGCGTCGCCGTGACGCATGATAAAAACTTGCATATTGCACCGCTTTTGTTAACCAGTTTCACCAACACGCTTACCACATGCCCCTATTGGCTGCGGCAAAAATGCGGTGGCCGGCATTGTGCCTTATCCATTCACTGAATGAAACGCTGTTTTTTACCTCAATGGCGTAAGTATAGTCAATCCTTGATTATTATTTCGCCACTAAGGAGGCATTCAGTGCGGATTCATATTCTCTTTGACCTCAATTTCCCTGGTCAGTTTCCCTATTCGTCCAGAAATGCTCCCTGCGCTCCGCCATGCGCACTAATTGTTCGCAAGGCGCGTAACGAGGACCGTAAAGTGCGGCCAGGCGCTGTAATGTCGCCACCATTTCACCCGGCCCGAGAGCATCCATATAGCGGAACGGGCCACCGAGAAACGGCGGAAAACCGATACCAAACACGGCGCCGATATCGCCATCGCGCGCGCTGCGAATCACTTTTTCGTCGAAACAGCGCGCCGCTTCGTTAAGCATTAACATGACACAGCGCTCTGCCACCTGCTGCGCAGACAGTCGACTCTGCCCTTGCACGCCAATAAGCTTATAAATAGCAGGGTCAACCTGTTTTTTGCTTTTACGCCCTTTTTCGCCATAAAGATAGAAACCGCGACCATTTTTTCTACCTTTGCGATCGTCATTCAAAATTGAAGCGACAACATTTGCAGGCGCGCTAAAACGTTCTCCATACGCCGCCTCAAGCACAGGAATAATTTTAGTGCCCGTGTCGATTCCTACCTCATCCAAAAGTTGGATTGGCCCCACCGGAAAACCAAATTTTACCAGGGCGGCGTCAATATGTTCGACGCGTTCGCCTTCAGTCAGCATCCGAATCGCCTCATTGATATATGGCGCAAGAATTCGGTTAACATAAAACCCGGCTTTATCACTGACGACTATCGGGGTTTTACCCTGTTTCTTCGCCAGCTTAACGGTCGTGGCGATGGTCTGCGCGGAAGTAGACGCGTGAGGAATGACCTCAACCAGCGGCATTTTTTCGACCGGGCTAAAAAAGTGCAATCCAATCACCTGTTCCGGTCTGGCCGCATTCGCCGCAATATCGCCAATCGGCAGGGAAGAAGTATTGGAGGCAAAAATGGTGTGAGCAGCGCAATTTTGCTCCACTTCCGCCACCATCTGTTGTTTTAACGGCAGATCTTCAAACACCGCTTCAATGACCACATCACGATGACTGAAACCACGGTAATCGGTCGAACCTGATATCAATGCCAACTGTTTATCGCGTTCGTTGGCTTTGATATGGCGGCGGCGTACTTTTGTTTCAAGCAGATCCCAGCTGTACTTCAGAGCATGATTGATTCCCTGAGTATTTATATCCTTAATTCGTACTGGCAAGCCGCCTTTACAGGCCGTAACCCAGGCGATACCGCCGCCCATTAACCCGCCGCCTAAGATGCCCACGCTGTTCAGCGGGCCGGGCGGCGCATCGCTACCGGGATCTTTTTTCACCTCGGTACTGGCAAAGAAAATAGCGCGCAGCGCCTGCGATTGAGGCGTCATCGCCAGCTCGCCGAAAGCGCGCGCTTCCGCGTCATAGCCGCTACTGCTGCCCTGCGCCAGTCCGGTTTCAATCACATCAATGATCCGCTCCGTCGCCGGATAATTACCCTGCGTTTTTTGCGCCGTCTTTTTACGCACCAGGCGAAATAACAGCGCGCGTCCCAGCGGCCCCGCCAGGATACGTTCCCGGACCGGCAATGTCCGTTGCGCCAGGCGTTCTTTTTTAGCCAGCTCGACAGCCGCTTCCAGTAAAATGGTTTGCGGCACCACATCATCAACCAGCCCGGCTTTAAGCGCCTGTCTGGCGCGAAGCTGTTTACCTGTCAGGATCATATCCAGCGCGGTACTGACCCCCACCAGCCGCGGAAGTCGCTGCGTTCCGCCCGATCCCGGTAAAAGCCCTAACTGTACCTCCGGCAGTCCGAGAACGGTTTTAACGTCGTCGGTACAGATGCGCCGATGGCAGGCCAGCGCCATTTCAAGGCCGCCCCCCAGACAGGCGCCGTGAATGGCGGCGATAACCGGAACAGGCAACGCCTGGATCTCCGCCATCAGTTGCTGTCCCTGACGCGCCAGCGTTTCCGCTTCCTGCGCGTTTTGGCAGTGACCTATCATGTTGATATCAGCGCCAGCAATAAAGTTATCTGCTTTGGCTGAGATAAAAACAACGCCCTGCAACGCTTTGTTTTCCCGGATCTGCTTCAGGATGGCGCGTACCTGCGTGGCAAACTCCGCTTTCAGGGTGTTCACCTTTTCTCCAGGGACATCAATAGCGACAACCGCGACATTATCCAGACGCACGTTAAGCATAAAAGCTGATGTGGTAGTCATTATTCCGCCTCCAGAACCATCGCCGCGCCAAGACCGCCAGCCGCGCAGGCCGTGACCAGGCCAAAACCTCCGCCCCGACGCCGTAATTCATGCAACGTTTGGGTTATCATCCGCGCGCCCGTTGCGGCAAAAGGATGCCCGTAGGCGATTGAGCCGCCGAGCACGTTGAATTTAGCGTCATCCACCTCCCCTGTCGCCTGCGCACGACCAAGCACCTCACGGGCAAATCGTTCGCTGCCCAGCAGTTGTAAGTTCGCCAGAGTCTGGGCGGCAAACGCTTCATGCATGTCAAAAAGCGTCAGATCGGCCATCGTCAACCCGGCCCGCTCCAGCGCCAGCGGCGTTGACCAGGCCGGCCCCAATAGCATGTCCTGCCAGACATCAATAGCGGTAAAGGCGTAGCTGCGCAGATAACCAAGCGGGTGCAGCCCCAGCTCTTTAGCGCGGGATTCGGTCATCAGAATAACGGCGGCAGCGCCGTCGGTCAGCGGTGTACTATTGGCGGCGGTCACAGAGCCATGTTTTCGGTCAAAAGCGGGACGCAGTTTGGCGTAGTCCGCCAGCGTGGAGGTGCCGCGAATGTTGTTGTCTTCTGCAAAGGGGTTTTTATACGGCGGCACATAGGTCGTCATCACTTCTTCCGCCAGTTTGCCCTCCGCCCATGCCTGCGCGGCGCGCTGATGTGAACGATGCGCCAGCGCGTCCTGCTGTTCACGCGTAATACCATACGTTTTCGCCATCTGTTCGGCGGTATCGCCCATGCGCAGACCGGTGGAATACTCAGCAACGGCGGGAGGAACGGGCAGCAGGTCGCGTAAGCGCAGACGAGAAAAAAGCGTCAGCCGTTGGCGGGTCGTCCGGGCTTTATTGACATCAACCAGTACCCGCGCCAGGGCTTTACTCACGCTTATTGGCAGTACCGACGACGAATCTGCGCCGCCAGCGATACCCGCGCGTATCGTGCCGGCCATCAGGCTTTCCGCCACATTCGCTACCGCCTGAAAACTGGTGGCGCAGGCGCGGCTTACGCTATAGGCATCGGTATGAACATTCATTCCCGTACCCAGCACAATTTCGCGCGCAATATTGGGGGCTTCCGGCATTTGTACTACCTGACCAAAAACCAGTTGCTCAATGGCATCGGCTGGAATTTCACTGCGCGCCAGCAGCTCGCCTACCACCATCTTGCCGAGATCAACAGCGGGAATACCATGAAATGCAGTGGCCTGACGAGCGAAGGGGGTTCGTAACCCACTGACAATAGCAATGCGATCGCCCTGGCGGGTGACCAACGGTAAAGCCTGACGCATAGTACTCCCCTGTAAAAAAATAAATTAGTGGTCTGACCTGATCACAGTCTTAACCAATTTTTTACATTTAGCCAAGCAGAGAGAAAAGAAAGTGGGAGCTAAGGCACAGTGAAGGGAAGCGACAAAAAAAGAAAACGCCTCCGCCAGATGATGACGGAGGCGTCGTGAATGAACGGATTAACGCAGGCCGAGCTGGAAGATCAGCGTTTCTGCTTCGCAGGCGAAAACAAAATCAATATCCAGACGAACGCCTTCGGATTCCTCGGTAAAGGTTGGCGTAATTTGGCAAGGTTCAGACTCCACGCTACGCGCTTTTTCGGTTAACGCCGCCAGCGTCTCTTCAGCCTCTGCGCGGGTAGCGAATACGCGGCTGTATGACGCGGTGCAATCGGAGTTGTCCATGATGGTTCCAACGTCCATACAGCAGCAAACCGGGGTTTCATCAGCACTGCATTTACTCATTGTAGATTTCCTCTGTATTTGCACCCAGGGTGCCAGATAAACGATGGGGATATTTTACGCTCCCGGCATTCGCCTCTCCAGTCGTTAATGGTGGGAAACGCGTTAAGTGACCGAAATCACACTTAAAAATGATCTAAAACAAAAATCGCGCGATCGGGTGACCGTTAAGCCCGCCGATTTTGCCAGCCAGATCTCGTTTCTAAGATCACAATTGAAAAAACTTATAAACATACTTGCAACATTCTAGCTGGTCAGACCTATACTCTCGCCACTGGTCTGATTTCTAAGTCGTACCGCAGACCCTACACTTCGCGCTCCTGTTACAGCATGTAACATAGTTTGTATAAAAATAATCAATGAGGTTATGGTCATGAGCCAGAAAACCCTGTTTACAAAGTCTGCTCTCGCAGTCGCAGTGGCAATCATCTCCACCCAGGCCTGGTCTGCAGGCTTTCAGTTAAACGAATTTTCTTCCTCTGGCCTTGGCCGGGCCTATTCGGGTGAAGGCGCAATCGCAGATGATGCGGGTAACGTTAGCCGCAACCCGGCGTTAATTACCATGTTTGACCGCCCGACGTTTTCAGCGGGCGCGGTTTATATTGATCCTGATGTTAATATTAGCGGGACATCGCCATCTCGTCGGACGTTAGATGCGGATAACATCGCGCCGACGGCCTGGGTGCCGAACGTCCATTTTGTCGCCCCGATTAACGATCAGTTTGGCTGGGGGGCTTCTATTACCTCTAACTATGGTCTGGCGACAGAGTTTAACGACACATACGCCGGCGGCTCGGTTGGCGGTACGACCGATCTCGAAACCATGAACCTGAATTTAAGCGGCGCTTATCGCTTAAATGAGGCCTGGAGCTTCGGCCTCGGCTTTGATGCGGTATACGCGCGTGCAAAAATCGAACGTTTTGCGGGCGATTTAGGCCAGTTGGTCGCGGCTCAGAATCCGGCGCTGGCGCCGGTTGCAGGTCAGATTCCCAGCGACACCAAGATTGCCCACCTGAACGGTAATCAGTGGGGCTTTGGCTGGAATGCCGGTATCCTTTATGAACTGGATAAAAATAACCGCTACGCGCTGACCTACCGCTCGGAAGTCAAAATTGACTTTAAAGGCAACTACAGTAGCGATCTTCCCATCGCTATAAACCGATTTAACCTGCCTATCCCAACGGCAACCGGCGGCGCGACGCAGTCAGGCTACCTGACGCTGAATCTGCCGGAAATGTGGGAAGTGTCCGGTTATAACCGTGTGGCGCCACAGTGGGCCATCCACTATAGCCTGGCCTATACCAGCTGGAGTCAGTTCCAGGAATTGAAGGCAAAATCGACCGCCGGCGATACGCTCTTTGAGAAGCATGAAGGCTTTAAAGACGCTTACCGCATTGCGTTGGGTACCACCTATTACTACGATGACAACTGGACGTTCCGTACCGGTATCGCCTTCGATGACAGCCCGGTACCAGCGCAAAACCGTTCTATCTCTATTCCGGACCAGGACCGTTTCTGGCTGAGCGCCGGTACGACTTACGCCTTTAACAAAGATGCGTCTGTCGACGTTGGCGTCTCTTATATGCATGGTCAGAGCGTGAAAATTAATGAAGGCCCTTATCAGTTTGAATCTGAAGGGAAAGCCTGGCTGTTCGGTACTAACTTTAACTACGCGTTCTAATCTCTTTCTGAAACGGATCAAAAAGGTGAGCATTGCGCTCACCTTTTTATTTACTGCCGTTTATTCCGAGTCGATCTCTTTGAGTTCGTCCTGAATCGCCTGCGCGTTCGGGTTTTCCTGCGGCTTGAGTTTTCCGCCATTGGCGATAAAGTCATGACGCTGGAAGTACGCCTCGCGCACCATAATATAAGGATCGGAAGACTGGCGCAGCAAACCATCGGAGTCCAGCAACTGCGCGCGGGTTTCTATCCCTTCGATAGTCCATTTTCCTATGGACATTGGCCAGGTCAACCACGAGAGCACCGGATACAAGGTATCCGCCATATCCCCGCCATCTTCACGCAGCGTGAAGCTGCCGTAGAACGGAAGTTGCATATAAGGCCCATACCCCACGCCATAATGGCCCAGGGTACTGCCAAAGCGATGCGGTTCAACGCGCTGCAGCTTAGGATTCGCCATTCCCGCGACGTCAATAAAGCCACCCATCCCTAATAAGGTATTCAGGAAGAAACGGGTGAAATGCACCATACCCTGATAAGGATCGCCCTGCAGGAAATAGTTCACCATGATCGCCGGTTCTTCGAGGTTGCCGGTGAAATTACTTAAACCGTTACGCGCAGGCTGTGGAACATAATCACGCCAGGCGACCGCGACCGGCCGAACAACATACGGGTCCAGCACATTAAAGTTGAAGTTGTACATGGTGCGGTTAAACCCTTCAAATGGGTCTGAACGCCCCTGCTGTTCCGTACCGGAACTCGCACACCCGACCAGCAGTGTGGTTCCCAGCGCCAGCGCCGACAGGCGAAGCTTCATAGATGTCTCCCTGTGAATTATGGCTATCGCTGATTGCCATCCATGACGGAACGCTACCGTATCCGCCTGTTTAGGTGTGAGCGATTTTAACAGCACGTCAAACGATGTCTATATGCGCGATCTCATTGCTTTGAGCATAGCCTGGTAACGCAACAACGTGACGGCCCTATTCTAACGAAACAGATAAAAACGAGCGTGATCATTTTTATTTTTTCGGAGAATGCCCCGGCCTGGGTAAATGAAAAACCGCTACGCTTTATTAATATGTGTTAATCAGCAAGGATCATCATGGATAGCCTTAACGACGATAAAATTAACCGGCACAGCAGTGACCTGGAAGTTGAAAGCGAAGAAAAACAAAGCGGTAAAGAGATTGAAGTGGATGAAGATCGTCTTCCTTCCCGCGCCATGGCGATTCATGAACATATTCGCCAGGATGGTGAAAAAGAGATGGAACGCGATGCGATGGCTTTGCTCTGGTCAGCCATTGCCGCAGGACTTTCTATGGGGGCATCACTCCTGGCGAAAGGGATTTTCCACGTGCAGCTTGAAGGCGTTCCCGGCGGCTTTTTACTGGAAAATCTCGGCTATACCTTTGGTTTTATCATTGTCATCATGGCCCGCCAGCAATTATTTACTGAAAATACCGTTACCGCCGTATTGCCGGTAATGCAAAATCCCACTCTGAGTAACGTTGGCCTGCTGATGCGCTTATGGGGCGTAGTCTTATTGGGCAACCTTATTGGCACCGGGGTTGCGGCGTGGGCATTTGAATATATGCCTATATTTGATGAAGAGACCCGCGACGCCTTTGTCAAAATTGGTATGGAGGTCATGAAAAATAGCCCAACGGAGATGTTTGCCAACGCGATTATCTCTGGCTGGATCATCGCCACAATGGTATGGATGTTTCCTGCAGCAGGCGGGGCAAAGATTGTGGTCATTATTTTGATGACCTGGCTTATCGCGCTGGGCGATACCACCCATATTGTCGTCGGTTCCGTTGAAATTTTGTATTTGGTTTTCAACGGCACGCTGCCCTGGAGCGACTTTCTCTGGCCCTTCGCCCTTCCCACACTTGCCGGAAATATCTGCGGCGGCACCTTTATTTTCGCATTGATGAGCCACGCGCAGATCCGCAACGATATGAGCAATAAGCGTAAGGAAGAAGCGAGGCTACGCGGCGAGCGCCTGGAACGGGAGCGGAAAAAAGCGGAAAAACAGCGCTGAGTGGCGACGGTTTAACCAGTCAGGCGGCGCTACACTTACTCCGGCGAATAAAAAACGCTATACTGGCGCCGCGTTGTCCCCTTAGTTAAATGGATATAACGAGCCCCTCCTAAGGGCTAGTTGCAGGTTCGATTCCTGCAGGGGACACCATTGATACCCAGGACATTCTCTTCTTGCTGCATAGTCTTTCGAGCGGTTCCCCTTTCATGTTGCTTTTATTGCCCCTATGCAATATCACCGGACATGCCATACGTTCAGCAAAAAGTCGTCATCGGCCGGTTATGACCGATGACATCCCGATGTGGTCTAGAAGCGGTACTGCAACCCCGCGGTAACCGTATAGTTATTATTAGCTATACCTGCGGCATCGCCACCAAAATACGCCGTATCACCGCTGGTTTTATCTATGATTTGCGTACCGCCCTTACCTTCTTCATATTTACTGTAAGCAAACTCAGCAAAGATTTTTGCATTACTGGTAATATAATATCCGGCGTCAATAGAAGCGCCATAATATCGTGAATTTTCCGTTTTTTCACGGAAGGTAAGTTTGCGCATGTAGTGTTCGTCATTATCATGCGCATTTACCCAGTCGCTGTATTTAAACAGTACATTACACTCAAAGTCATTAATACGATAATCACCCGCCAGCCCGATATAGGGCATTTCGAAACGCTGGCTATAACCTATGCCGCGCACGCCATGAGGAAAGTTACCAATATATCGACCATTATCATAAATATAAGACCCGCCTCTTGCCGTCCAGCTAAAACGGGTTTCCTGATAGCCCGCTGTTACGCCCGCCTTGTAGTTATCGCCCTGCAATAACCAACCTTTCACGTTCAAATCGTATTCATTAGCATAGTTGACGCTGGTGTCCGGATGAATTGAACGATCGGTCCAGCCTGGCTGCTCACTGCTCATCCAGTCATGGTCAACCATATGACCCGATCCCGACGCCAAAGACGTCCAGCCGCGGGCGTCCAGCGTCATGAACGAATAGGGTTCCCATGATAAATCCCCCTGCAACGTGGCGACATTTTTTATTTTCCAGTCCAGTTGACTCAGCTTCCGCCCGGTGTCGGTATCATAAACCAGCTCCCTGGATTTACCATTTAACACACCCACGGAAAGGGATGTCGTGACACTATCAGGAGAGACGTCCGGAATAAATAAGGTAGACTCCGCATAAACCGACTCAGAAAATACGGCGATCATCATTACTGCAATAGCATGTTTTTTCATTTCTCTTGTCCTCATATTCAGATGTAATCTGGAGAGGTGATGAAGTTTTCATCTTGTCAAATCGTCGGACAAGAGTACATTTATTACGCCAGAGAACTTGACGCATTTTTACCTTATATTGAAGTTAAGAAATAGAATTTGATGCTCAGGTGAATAATAAGCAATCTATAATCATGATGGAATGATTTACCATTACGGTGATGTGACGTTATCTGGCTAACGACATCGTTGCTGTTGTTGTCAGCCAGATTGAAAGTAACTGTAATATCAGAATTTATAATGCTCTTTACTTAGACCATATTTTTTCATGCGCAGATAAAGTTTTTTACGGGGAATTTGCAGATACTCCGCCACTTCATTAATTCGTCCCTGATGAATATTTAATGCTTCGGTAATAATTTGTCGCTCATACTCTTCAACGCGCCGGTCAAGCGGGCTCGGCTCCTGAAGAAGCAACTGCGGGTTGACCGTTTCCGCCAGCGGCAGCACGCCAACAGCAAAAAGCTCTGCCGCATTAGCCAGTTCGCGCACATTGCTTGGCCAGGCGCGTCGCATTATTCCTTTCAGTAATTCCCCCGCTATTTCCGGCACTGGATGATTGAGTCGCAGGCAGGCTTTTCGAAGATAATGGCGAAATAACGGCTCGATATCATCCGGTCGCTGAGAAAGAGACTGGCAGGCGATTTGGGTCATGGCGAAACAGTAGTACAGCTCGGCCGCAATCTGGTTAGCTGCCGCCTGCTCCACCAGCGAAGCGCTGCCAACGCCCACCAAACGAAAAGGCCGATGCTCCAGGCTTTGTAAACGCGCCAGATGGTGCTGCTGTTCGCGTGTCAGATATTCGGGATGGCTCAACACCAGCGTACCTCCTTGCGCCTGGTCGATGAATGTCTCCAACTGCCCGGCATTCTCCGGCGTAAGTTCATAGCGTACAAACGGCCCTTTCGCGTTACGCCCCAGTTGATGGAGATAACGGGCGCCAGTCATACGTCCAGTGCCATGCTCACCGTAAAACCATACGGCAATGTCCGTTTCCGCCAGTTGTTGTAACCGTTGTCGAAACTGATTCATCCACTCGCTGCGCCCAATCAGTTCAACCTGTAACGTCTGCTGGCAATATTGCCGCCGTGCAATGACCGACCGGCGCTGGCGTAGCGCGTCTTCAATTAATATCAACAGCTTGCCCGGATCGACGGGTTTTTGCAGAAAATCCCAGGCGCCCTTTTTCACCGCATCAACCGCCATCGGTACATCGCCATGTCCGGTAATCAATAAGATTGGCAGTTGATCGTCATCCTGATGAAACAGCGTCATCAGATCGATACCGGAACACCCCGGCATACATACATCGCTCAAAACGATCCCCTCCCAATCCGCTTCTACCCACTCTTTGGCCTCGAAAGGATGGGTAAAGCCACGCACGCGGTAGCCTGCCTGCTCAAGCATTTGGGTGTAGGCGTCAAGTACATCAACGTCATCATCAATCAGCAAAATAGAACATTCATCATTCAACATCATCGACATCCGTTACCGAGAATTGCAGCACCACGCAAGCGTTACGCGTCAGCGTCGACGCCAGACGCAGGTCGCCCTTCATTTGCGCCATCAGCGACACGCTAATCGACAGCCCAATACCCAACCCGACAGCTTTACTGGTGGTAAACGGCTTGAGTAAAGAGGGCAACAGCGCCACAGGCCAGCCAGGGCCGTTATCTGCAATATAAACCTCCAGCGCCTCTCCCTGCGTCTGCCACGTCACCGCGATCGCCGCATCATGCGAACAGGCGTCAAGCGCATTCGCCAGCACATTCACCAGAACCTGCTGAATACGCACTTCATCGCCGCTAACCCATACGGTGTCGGTTGGCAGTGAAAGCGCTCCCTGCCGGGATTGGTGGCGCATGGCTAATAACTCCCATGCCGCCACGAAGGTTTGGCGCAGATCAACGGGATACAATGGCGTTTCCAGCTCCGCCCGGCGGGTAAACTGCCGCAGCGAACGGATAATGGCGTCAATCCGGTTAATGAGCCCTTCCGCTTTGGTGAGCGTATTTCTCGCCTGTCCGCTCTGACCTTGTTCAATCGCGCGTCCCGCCGTAAATAAATACATTGAAAGCGCATTCAGCGGCTGGTTAATTTCATGCGCCAGCGTGGTCATGGTCTGGCCGACTACCGCCAGTTTCGCCGTCTGAATCAACTCATCCTGCATGGCGCGCAGGTCGGCTTCTATCTCTTTGCGTTCGGCGACCTCTTGTTCAAGCTGCCTGCGTTGCATATTGAGCTGGCCCAGCGTATGACGTAGCAAACGGGCTATCCGTCCTAGCTCATCGCGCCCGTAAACCGGGATAGTCGAGTCGGTTCTCCCCAGCCCTATCTGTACCACAGCCTGATTAAGCGCGGTAAAACGCTTCACCAGTCGGGAACGGATAAAATAGTGGTTGAGTCCCCAGGCCAGTAGCAACGCCAGGAGCGTCGCCACTAAAATAAGCCCGCCGCTAACGCGAACAATCTGTTCCAGGCGTTGATTGAACGTCTGCATTTGCTGGTGACTACTACCTAACTGCGCCTCAAGCAGCGTGCGAAAGCGCCCTAGCGTAGCCTCTCTGGCGCGGCTGGCGTCCAGTAAGGCTTTTTGCGCCGCAACATAATCGCGCATGGTATCGGGCATCTTATTTTTTACCATCCCGATTTCCAATAGTTCGTCGATGGTTTGCCGCAGCGTGATCGTACTGGGCCAGTCATCCAGCGCACGAATATTCTCATCCGCCGTTTTTTTTAGGTTTTCCAGATAGCGAATATGGGTCTCCACCAGCATCCCGTCATTATTGCCGGACTTGAGCTCATTCAATCTGTCGCGCAGGTCGTCAACAATCTGATTTTCAATTCGCGCCAGGGTATATACCTGCTGCTGCTCGTTCTGCACCTCGCGCGAACGTTGCAAATACTGCGCTGCATCGCCCTGATTCGCCTCAATTTGATCGAGCAGCGTCCCCTGCTGCCAGGTAAAATCCTGTACCAGCGAATTTAGCTCCGTGGTGAAATCATCATGGAGCCAGTCAATGCGAGCGGAAAGCTCGCTAACTTTCTCCCGCACCAAAAACATGTTGTAGAGGGCATTGTCCAGCTCCGCCAGCAAGGTCCGGCTATCCTGTAAAATGACGGCCAGTTGCCGGCGCTCAGCAAGCTGAAGCCCCTGACTGAGACGCTCAATCTTATCCAGATGCTGAATAATCTGCGTACGTAACTGCAAACGTACCGTCGTGTTCGGCGCCAGCAAAAATTCATTGAGTTGATCCACGGCCAGATTCAGGTTCCCCTCAATTAAAAAAGCGGAGTGGATGCGAGGAAAATATTCATCAAGCGAATAGCGAACCTGCGAACTTTGCTCATGCCAGGAATAAAGGCTGACCATACTGACAATCAGCGTCAGTAATGCGCCCGTTAAAAATGCGCCCCGTAAACTGTTGCTGATACTGAGCTGACGAAGCCGTTGCAATAATCTCCCCTTCATTTCAGCTCTTCCAGTTTGTGAATCGCCAGCCGCTGATTGTTCAGAAACCAGATCTGCCACTCCATCATTTTTTGTTCGGCAAAGCTTTTATTATCAAACTGCGCCAGCCAGGTTTCATCTTCGCTGCTTGCCGCATCCACCGGGACGCTGGTCAATAAGGCTCTGATTTCAGGTAAGGGGCGTTTAAGCCGCGTTTCTGCGCTGTGCAACGCTCGCCATGCATCTTTAAGCTGCGCGAGACGAAAACTGATCGCGGTATCAAACATGCGTTGTACCAGTTGTTGACGCTTCAGGATCAGACGATAGTTCAACGGCGGCTGGGCCATCAAACGCTGTTGTTGCGCGGCGCGAGGATTATCGGCGCTAAGCGGTGCGACGGGATACTTACCGGTATTCGCGTCAGCCAGTATCCTTTGCCCTTTCGGACTTAATAAGTAATGAATAAAAGCACGCGCTTCGTCTGCATGACGACTGTTTTTCAACACCGCGACGTAAGTGGGCGACACCGCAGAATATGGGAAATAGGTAAAAGCAAGATTAGGATCGTTAAGTAGCAAATTAGCATAGTTATCAATGACCGGCCCGGCAACGCCAAGCCCGCTTTTGATTTTATCCGCTACGCCGAAACTGCGAGAGGAAATCGTGACCAGATTACCCGAGATTGCCAGCAGCGTCGCCCATCCTGCCGTCCAGCCTTTTTGCTGCAACAGCGACTCCACCATCAAATGATTGGTGTCTGAACGTGACGGACTGCTCATTAATAGAGCGCCCTGGTAACTGGGCAGGCCCATATCCTGCCAGTCGGCAGGCGGCGGAAGATGGCGCGCAGCGAGCGCTGAACGATTGATCAATAGCCCAAATCCGGATACCGCTACCGCCACTGAAGTTGAGCGGATAGAACGCGGCACCAGCTTCTGGCTGGCGGCAGGCGCGCTATCCAATAGCGCCAGCTTTTGGTGCTCCTGAAGGTGTTGCAACAGCATGGGGGATGACGTCAGGATCAGATCGACATTTTCCGCATTCGCCGTATCAAGTAATTGCTCTAAAGAACCGCTGGTACGGTTGAGCGTACGAATCATGACGGAACCCGGCTCCGTCTGCCAGCGCTGGATAATCCAGGCGGTCGCGCTGGGTGAAAAGGTCGTTGCCATCACCAGCTCGCGGCTGTACGCCTGGCAAGAACCGAACATTGCCGCCAGCCATAGCGTAAAAGCGCCCACTCTGGCGAAACGACTACAGCATGAGAAAAGTCGATTTGTGATCCCGTTCATAAATATCGATATCACATAAAGAAAATATTGAGACAAAACTTACCCTTTTATTTCTGTTGGCATCCAGAACAACGTTATTTGAATAATAACGGGTCCGTCGCCCGAAAACATCAATAAAGCGTATCAGATCACTGGCAGCAAATTTGTTAATATCCGCACATGCTAACGATAAAACGGCCATGCCAATAATTAAAGTTTCACCACACCCTTCAGGATGGGTCAAAAATAACCTTTAAATTCACCCAATTGAGTCAATTTTGACACATTTCTTCGACTTGAATTTTATTGTCACTCCTTTCACTCTACCGACAAAACCTCCTGATGTTCATCTCACTATAAAATACAGGTGACTCCATGTTAACAATATTAAAAACAGGGCAATCGGCGCATAAAGTCCCACCGGAAAAAGTCCAGGCTACGTATGGTCGATATCGTATACAGGCATTGTTAAGCGTATTTCTGGGATATCTCGCTTACTATATAGTCAGAAACAACTTCACATTATCGACGCCTTATTTAAAAGAGCAATTGGATCTCAGCGCTACGCAAATCGGCCTGCTGAGTAGCTGTATGCTTATTGCTTACGGAATCAGTAAAGGCGTAATGAGCAGTCTGGCGGATAAAGCCAGCCCAAAAGTCTTCATGGCGTGCGGTCTGGTACTCTGCGCGATTGTTAACGTTGGGCTGGGATTCAGTAGCGCATTCTGGATATTTGCCGCTCTGGTGGTCTTCAATGGCCTTTTTCAGGGCATGGGCGTCGGCCCCTCGTTTATTACCATTGCAAACTGGTTCCCTCGTCGGGAGCGCGGACGCGTAGGCGCCTTCTGGAATATCTCGCATAACGTTGGCGGCGGGATCGTCGCGCCTATCGTCGGTGCGGCTTTTGCGATATTGGGCAGCGAACACTGGCAAAGCGCCAGTTATATCGTTCCGGCCTGCGTCGCCGTCATTTTTGCCTTAATTGTTCTGGTCTTGGGAAAAGGTTCGCCGCGCGAAGAAGGTCTTCCCTCCCTGGAACAGATGATGCCGGAAGAAAAAGTCATACTGAAAACGAAGAATACGGCAAAAGCGCCGGAAAATATGAGCGCATGGCAAATCTTCTGTACTTATGTGCTGCGCAATAAAAATGCCTGGTATATTTCGCTGGTCGATGTCTTCGTCTATATGGTGCGGTTTGGCATGATTAGCTGGTTGCCTATCTATCTGTTGACAGTAAAACACTTTTCAAAAGAACAGATGAGCGTCGCGTTTCTCTTTTTCGAGTGGGCGGCGATTCCCTCCACGCTACTGGCAGGCTGGCTGTCAGATAAACTGTTTAAGGGCCGCAGAATGCCGTTAGCCATGATTTGCATGGCGCTGATTTTTGTCTGTCTGATCGGATACTGGAAAAGTGAATCTTTGCTGATGGTAACGATTTTCGCCGCCATTGTAGGTTGTCTGATTTACGTCCCACAGTTCCTCGCGTCCGTACAGACAATGGAGATAGTCCCCAGCTTTGCCGTAGGTTCCGCCGTCGGATTACGTGGGTTCATGAGCTATATTTTCGGCGCCTCGTTGGGCACCAGCCTGTTTGGCGTCATGGTGGATAAACTGGGCTGGTACGGCGGATTTTATCTTCTGATGGGCGGCATCGTGTGCTGCATTCTATTCTGTTACCTCTCCCATCGCGGCGCGCTGGAACTGGAACGCCAGCGCCAGAATGCGTTACATAATCAGGACTCACTGCAGCTTGCGGACGCGCAATAAACGATTAGCCTTCCCGGGGAACAGAAGCGCCGACATTGTCGGCGCTATCTATTCGCTGACATCGTGTATACCCAAAATAATTCGAGTTGCTTAAAAGCGGCAAGGGAGTGAGTCCCCAGGAGCATAGATAACGATGTGACTGGGGTGAGCGACAAATCTGCCGGGAACAGATTTGAACGTCGCGTGCGACGGCCGTCAGGGCGAGGCCCATCGATGGGCCGAGTAATCCGTCGCCAACACATCAGCAACTTGAAGTATGAAGGGTATGTACTGACTAACGCTTACCGTATCCCACCATAAAGCGAATAATTAACCCACATGCCGGTGCGAGAAAAAGCAATAATCCGCTAACGATGTCATCGCCATCCTGCAACCATACATTGAGTAAATAAATCAGCGCGGCAAGGATAACCATTCCCGTAAAAGAAGAAACCGCAGAAAAAGCCCCCATCACCTGACCGATATAGCCACTCACGGCAAGTATACTTATTGCAAGAAATGTCCATAAATAGATCATCTATAATACCTCCTGTCTATGGCAAGGCTTCCATATAGCCTTACGGTCCCTCTCACTTCTCCTTTAAGATAAACCTTATCAGCCCGTCATTTCCATAACATTTATCTCACATTTTATTTTTTTAATCATTTTTCAATGACCTTCGTCTGAAATAAAATTATCACTGTAAAAACAATGCATTAAAAATAATGATTAGCTTATTTTTGCTACGGGAGAAATATTTACGCTTCTTGATAAAGAATTTCTGGGCGCGAGTAAATAACTGGTGGTACATTAGCCTGCCTGGCGTTCATGCCCTCGTGGTTTAGTACTGACTTAGTTTTACACTCCTTACGGGAACCATTGTCGTACATGATGGCCTAACTATACGTAAATCATTCAAGTTACCCTGATGAGCTTACTCAAGTAAGTGCTTCGGATAAGCGAACGCAACTTGAAGGATGATGCGTATTTCAGAGTGTACCGCTGCGGATAATGACTCTTCTGCGATACATTATTTTCGTATCTACAGAAGGTATTTTATGTTTCCTCAAAGCAAATTTTCACGCGCGTTTTTGCACCCGCGCTACTGGCTGACGTGGTTTGGCGTTGGCGTCCTCTGGTTACTGGTGCAGCTTCCCTACCCGGTTTTGCGTTTTCTGGGCACCCGCACCGGTAAACTGGCGCGCCCCTTCCTGAAGCGACGTGAGTCAATCGCCCAGAAAAATATTGAACTCTGTTTTCCGACCCTCTCCCGGGAAGAAAGGGAAAAACTGATCGCCGAGAATTTCCACTCTCTTGGCATGGCGCTGCTTGAAACGGGCATGGCCTGGTTCTGGCCTGATAACCGGGTTCGCAAATGGTTTGATGTGGACGGGCTGGACAACCTTACCCGTGCGCAGGCGCAAAATCGCGGCGTAATGGTCGTTGGCGTGCATTTTATGTCGCTGGAATTGGGAGGCCGGGTAATGGGTCTCTGCCAGCCGATGATGGCGACCTATCGTCCGCATAACAATCCGCTCATGGAGTGGGTGCAGACGCGCGGTCGTATGCGCTCAAATAAAGCGATGATCGGCAGAAACAATCTGCGCGGCATTGTGGGCGCGCTAAAAAAAGGGGAAGCCGTTTGGTTTGCTCCCGACCAGGACTACGGCCCTAAAGGCAGCTCCTTTGCGCCATTTTTCGCGGTTGAAAACGTCGCCACCACCAACGGCACCTATGTACTGTCCAGGCTGTCTGGCGCCGCCATGTTGACCGTTACAATGGTCAGGAAATCCGATAACTCGGGTTATCGTCTGTATATTACCCCTGAAATGGAAGGTTACCCGGCAGATGAAAATCAAGCCGCTGCCTATATGAATAAAATTATTGAGAAAGAGATCATGCGCGCCCCGGAGCAATATCTCTGGATCCATCGCCGTTTCAAGACTCGCCCGTTGGGGGAAGCGTCACTCTACATCTGAAAAAGGCCGCAAGGCCTTTTATTTTGGCATTTCGCATTGCCATAATATTCATATCGTAAATTACTCATTCCTGCTTTTAGCGATAAGTCTCCTGTTTACAGGCGATTTTTTACTGTGTCGGCGGCGTCGCTCAATAGCGATTCATCACTGTCAGAAATTAAACTGTCGCCGATTCCCGACACTTGTAAGTTACTAAAAGTAAATAAGAAAATGCCTCTTGTTTCACCTCATTTTTAGGCGTACATTAGCGCCGTCTGGAGCGATGACGCGCAGAATTCTGAGGTGATGCAGGCGGTCGAAACACGAATAATTCTCAATTTCGTATTGTCCGGCATCAACTCTCTATAATCAGGTAAGTGTAAGTTCATTTAGGCGTACGACAGGTACGCGGAGAGATGAAACGTGAAATATTTCTTTATGGGCATTTCATTTATGGTCATCGTTTGGGCCGGTACTTTCGCCCTGATGATTTAAAAGTACAATGCAAAGAAAAACAGGAGCCATGGGGCTCCTGTTTGCTTTTCTACTCCGTGCTCGCTTCAACGGGTTTTGGATGTGACGGCAGCACGCCATCGGCGCGGAACATCGCTTTAATCCCTCTGACGGCCTGGCGAATGCGGTCGCGATTCTCTATTAATGCAAAGCGTACATGGGTGTCGCCATAATCACCAAAGCCTATCCCTGGAGAAACGCAAACCTTCGCCTCATTCAGCAGCTTCTTGGCAAACTCAAGCGATCCCATCGCCGCATATTGCTCCGGGATTTTCGCCCAGACGTACATTGAGGCTTTCGGCATTTCAACCATCCAGCCCGCCTCATGCAACCCCTTCACCAGCACATCGCGACGACGTTTATACTGCTCGGCAATATCGCGCACGCACTGCTGATCACCTTCCAGAGCGGCGATAGCCGCCACCTGAAGCGGGGTAAAGGTGCCATAATCGTGATAACTTTTAATGCGCGCCAGCGCGCTGACCAGGGTTTTATTACCCACCATAAACCCAATACGCCAGCCCGCCATATTATAGCTTTTCGACAGCGTGAAAAATTCAACCGCCACGTCGCGCGCGCCGGGCACCTGCATAATGGATGGCGCTTTCCAGCCGTCGTACACGATATCGGCATACGCCAGATCGTGCACCACCAGCACATCATAACGTTTAGCCAGAGCGACCACTTTTTCAAAAAATTCCAGTTCGACGCACTGGGCCGTAGGGTTAGACGGAAAACCCAAAATCATCATTTTCGGTTTCGGATAACTTTCGCGAATAGCGCGCTCCAGCTCGTTGAAGAAATCCACCCCCTCTACCAATGGAACCGAACGCACCTGCGCCCCGGCGATAACGGCGCCATAGATATGAATTGGGTAACTGGGGTTCGGCACCAGAACCGTATCGCCATGATCCAGCGTTGCCAGCATTAAATGCGCCAGTCCCTCTTTGGAACCGATGGTCACAATCGCTTCGGTTTCCGGATCGATATCGACATCATAACGTTCCTGATACCAGTGAGAAATCGCGCGGCGTAAACGCGGTATGCCGCGGGACGTGGAATAACCGTGCGTATCCGGACGCTGCGCGACGGTGCAAAGTTTTTCGACAATGTGGGGAGGGGTTGCGCCATCAGGATTACCCATACTGAAATCAATAATATCTTCGCCGCGCCGACGCGCAGCCATTTTGAGTTCAGCGGTGATGTTAAAAACATAGGGCGGAAGGCGATCGATACGCGTAAAGCGACGTTCAGGGCGGAAGTCAGCCATAATATCCTCAGATTAACGTTAGCGCCCGGACCGTCCGAGCGACGCTGCCACGATGGTGGCTCCTTTAGAAAATAGCCTGAAAATTTTCTTCCTGTCGAGAGGCTAATGAAAATATTTTTTAGCGACGAAAAAAGAGGAACAAGCGTAAAAATTTACCTTTTAAGCATGTCAGTTATAGCATCAAACAAATCATATTATTAACAAATTGATATCATTGAATTTACGTAACGTGACGCAGCCGACGATAATTTCCTGTCAATAAACCTTATCTCAAATAATCCCCTTTTGATTTTGTGGTTTTTCCTCTTTAACCAAAATCCTTACTAATGATAATGGTATTCGATCATGTCATATTGCGGTATTTTTCAGGGACATTTCCCCGAAAATGAGGATCCTTTCCAGCAAGATGCCGCGATGAAACCGTAAATAAGGCAGCGAACCGGATACGTATAGTAAAATAAATCCCTGTTTTCGCCTGACTAACCGCCATGACATGATGACTCAACGCGCTGGTGTTTGACCTTTCGCTCAGCAAGAGTAAAGTGAAATAATTCAGACAGTTGAAGCATTCATGCACAGGAAAGGCAATGAAAAAAACCGCGTGAGGCAGGCGGTTTGAGACTGACAAGAGAATGTTTAATTGCCTGATGACGCTGCGCTCATCAGGCCTACAGATGACACACTTTTGTAGGCCGGATAAGGCGTTTATGCCGCCATCTGACTTATAGAATATGGCCTAATGTCTGGCGCAGATGCGCGCCGGAGCCTAACAAGCCAGGATTATCATGGACAATCAGATAGACCGGAATACCGTGTACATAATCTTTAAAGCGGCCTTTATCTTCAAAGCCACCACGGAAGCCGGACGCTTTAAAAAATTCCAGGAAGCGCGGGACAATACCGCCAGCGATATAAACACCGCCAAATGTCCCCATGGTTAACGCCAGATCGCCGCCAAATCGCCCCATGATGACGCAAAAGAGCGACAACGCGCGGCGACAATCGATACAGCTATCCGCCAGGGCGCGTTCGGTAATATCTTTCGGGCGCAGATTTTCCGGCAGACGGTTGTCGGACTTAACAATCGCCCGGTAAAGATTCACCAGCCCCGGGCCAGACAGCACGCGCTCGGCGGAAACGTGGCCAATTTCGGCGCGCAATATTTCCAGAATCATAGCTTCTTCTTCGCTATTAGGCGCAAAATCGACATGCCCGCCTTCGCCCGGAAGGCTAATCCAACGCTTATCCACATGCACCAGATGCGCCACGCCCAAGCCGGTTCCCGCGCCATACACCGCAATAGGTTTGCCGTCTACCGGTTCGCCGCCGCCGAACTGAATTAAATGCTCTTTTTTCAGCATCGGGATCGCCATCGACACGGCGGTGAAATCGTTGATGATTTCCAGATGGCTAAAGCCGAGATTTTTTTTCATTTCCGCAATAGAAAAAGCCCAGGTATGGTTAGTCATCGCTACCCAGTCACCGGTAATCGGGCAGGCTATGGCGATACAACCATCTTCCACGCTGACGCTATGCTCATCGAGATAAACGCGCACCACGGCCTCAAGACTGGGATAATCCAGGCCGGAATACGTTTTGGCCTGCGAGATTTCTCCACTGGCGATATCACACAGGGCAAGACGCGCATTCGTGCCGCCTACATCTCCTACTAAAGCATACTTTGTCATTCTTCTACTGCTCCGCTAAAGTCAAAATAAGTCTTTGTCACACTGTAAATTCATGGGGGCATAACAACAACGGCCATCAGGCTGACTGCCTATAAATATAGATCTTCATCACAGAATTACTTTCTTGTTTCAGCACCAATTGCAGCAATGCCGTCGGGCAGGCTGTGCAAAATAGGTATACGACCCCGTGTAAGGAAGAGATTATGTTCCACCCGCGTGCCCGAACGATGCTGCTGCTGTCGCTCCCCGCGCTGATTATTGGCGTAGCGTCAAGCCTGGTTTTAATCGCTGCGATGAAAGTCGCGTCGGTTTTTCAGCAATTTCTTTGGCAACGACTGCCCACCAGCATCGGCATCGCTTATGATTCGCCGTTCTGGATAGTGGGTATGCTCACGCTAACCGGGATCGTGGTGGGTTTGATTATCCGTTACAGTCCCGGACACGCTGGCCCCGATCCGGCCATCGAACCGTTAATCAGTATGCCGGTCTCGCCATCTGCGCTACCCGGGCTGCTTCTCGCCTTAATCATCGGCCTTGCTGGTGGGGTAAGTTTGGGGCCAGAGCATCCGATAATGACAATAAATATCGCGCTGGCGGCGGCTTTCGGCTCCCGCCTGTTTCCGCGTATCACGGCGTTAGACTGGACGATTCTGGCCTCTGCGGGCACCATCGGCGCGCTGTTCGGCACGCCCGTCGCCGCAGCGCTGATTTTTTCGCAAACGCTTAGCGGCTCTAACGATATTCCCATGTGGGATCGCCTGTTTGCGCCGTTAATGGCGGCAGCGGCGGGGTCACTCACCACCAGCCTGTTCTTTCATCCGCATTTTTCGTTACCCATCGCCCATTACACGCAGATGCGGCTGGTGGACATTGCCAGCGGAGCGATCGTCGCGGCGATCGCCATTGCCGCCGGGATGGTCGCCGTCTGGTGCCTTCCGCGTCTGCATGAGTTGCTGCACCGACTGAAAAATCCGGTCCTGATTCTCGGCATTGGCGGTTTTATACTGGGCATCCTGGGCGTCATTGGCGGGCCGCTTACCCTGTTTAAAGGCCTGGACGAAATGCAACAAATGGCGTTTAGCCAGACGTTGGGCGCGGGAGATTATTTTACCTTAGCCGTCGTCAAACTCGCCGCGCTGGTCATCGCGGCGGCGAGCGGCTTTCGCGGAGGGCGCATTTTTCCGGCTGTGTTTATCGGCGCGGCGCTGGGGCTCATGCTCCATGCCCATGTTGAGGCCGTACCCGCGGCGATTACCGTCTCCTGCGCGATTCTTGGCTTAGTGCTGGTAGTGACGCGCGACGGCTGGCTCAGTCTGTTTATGGCGGCAGTCGTCGTACCGGATACCAATCTGCTGCCGCTGCTCTGCATTGTGATGCTCCCCGCCTGGCTATTGCTGGCGGGAAAACCGTTGCTGGCCGCCAACCGTCACGAACCCTAATCCGGCGCAGCGGGGGCCATTATCCCCCGTTGCGGGCTTCCAGCGCCCGGGTGACGGTACGCAGTAATTCCGGCAGATCGGCTTTTGGCAACATCACTTCAATAAATGACAGACGTTGTGGGCGCGCCAACCGTTCGAGGACCTCCGCCAGTTGGATAGCCTGCGTCACCCGCCAGCACTCCGCCTGTTGCGCCGCGTTTAGCGCCGGTGGTATCTGCGTCCAGTTCCAGCTCGCGATGTCGTTATACCGCTGGGCCGCGCCGTGAATGGCGCGCTCTACGGTATAGCCGTCATTGTTGAGCAGCAGGATGACCGGCGCCTGCCCGTCGCGTAACATCGAGCCCATCTCCTGAATCGTGAGCTGCGCCGCGCCATCGCCGATAATCAGAATCACCCGCCGATCGGGACAGGCGGTTTGCGCGCCAAACGCGGCGGGCAAGGAATAGCCGATAGACCCCCACAGCGGCTGTACCACAACTTCCGCGCCGTCAGGAAGCGACAGCGCGGCAGCGCCAAAAGCTGCAGTCCCCTGGTCGACAAGGATAATATCGCCGGGTTTGAGATACTGCTGTAAGGTTTGCCAGAAGCTTTCCTGGGTCAGTTCTCCTTTATCAATCCGCACTGGCTGTCCGGCGGAACGCGTCGGCGGCGGCGCAAAAGCGCATTCCAGGCACAGTTCGCGCAGCGTAGACACCGCCTGCGCCATCGGGAGGTTGAACCAGGTTTCGCCGATGCGCGACGCGTAAGGCTGAATCTCCAGCGTGCGTTCCGCCGGTAATTGTTGGGTAAATCCGGCCGTAAGGGTATCGACAAAACGGGTGCCGACGCAGATAACCCTATCGGCGTCCTCTATGGCCTGACGCACTTCTTTGCTGCTGGCGCCAGCGCTATAGGTGCCAACGAAGTTCGGGTGCTGTTCATCAAAAAGCCCCTTCCCCATCAGTAGTGTCGCATGAGCGATGGGCGTTTCCGCCATCCAGCGCTGCAACAGTGGTCGTAAACCAAAACGCCCGGCAAGAAAGTCGGCCAATAGCGCAATACGCCGACTGTTCATCAGGCACTGACGGGCGTGGTAACGAAAAGCCGTCTCCACGCCGCTTTGCGCTTCATGCACGGGCAACGCCAGCGCCTGCGTAGGCGGGATGGCCGTTTTTTTCGCCACGTCGGCGGGCAACATGATGTATCCTGGCCTGCGTGCGGCAAGCATTTCACCCAATACGCGGTCAATCTCAAAGCAGGCGTTCTGTTCATCCAATATTGCGCTGGCAGCGGATATCGCCTGACTCATGCGATAAAAATGACGAAAATCGCCGTCACCGAGGGTATGGTGCATCAATTCGCCACGCTGCTGCGCAGCGCTACAGGGCGCGCCGACGATATGCAAGACCGGGACATATTCCGCGTAACTGCCCGCGATACCGTTAATAGCGCTAAGTTCTCCCACGCCAAAGGTGGTGAGTAGCGCTCCAGCGCCCGACATGCGCGCATAACCGTCCGCGGCATAAGCGGCGTTCAGCTCATTGGCGCATCCCACCCAACGCAAGGTCGGGTGGTCAATCACATGGTCAAGAAACTGCAAGTTATAATCGCCCGGTACGCCAAAAAGATGGCCAATGCCGCATCCTGCCAGTCTGTCCAGCAAATAGTCGGCCACGGTATAGGGGTTTTGCATGACAGCTTTCCTTCTGACGTTGACATTATGTTGAGTATTAAGGAATGCCGATGGCTGTCCAGCACGGCGGGGATGAAAGCCTGGAAAACAATGTTTACAGCGGCAAACAGTAAAAGCCGGATACCGCCTGGCGAGTGTAACCGTATACACTATTTATTCACGCCACAGGGGGAAAGGTCATGATTTATCAGCCCGATGAGAATCGTTATCACACAATGGAGTATCGCCGCTGCGGGCGCAGCGGCGTCAAACTTCCCGCCATTTCGCTGGGGTTATGGCACAACTTCGGCGATGCGACACGGGTAGAAAATAGCCGGGCGCTGCTGCAACGCGCGTTCGATCTGGGCATTACCCACTTTGATCTCGCCAATAATTATGGGCCGCCGCCGGGCTCCGCAGAATGCAATTTTGGCCGCATTCTGCAGGAAGATTTTTTACCGTGGCGTGATGAATTGATCATCTCCACCAAAGCGGGCTACACCATGTGGGATGGCCCTTATGGCGACTGGGGGTCACGGAAATACCTTATTGCCAGCCTCGATCAAAGCCTGAAACGTATGGGGCTGGAGTATGTCGATATCTTTTATCACCATCGTCCCGATCCCGAAACGCCGCTTAAAGAGACGATGAAAGCGTTAGATCACCTTGTGCGCCAGGGCAAAGCGTTGTACGTGGGGATCTCTAACTATCCTGCCGATCTGGCCAGACAGGCTATCGATATTCTGGAGGATCTCGGCACGCCTTGCCTGATTCATCAGCCTAAATATTCGCTTTTTGAGCGTTGGGTAGAGGACGGGCTGCTGGCGCTGTTGCAGGAAAAAGGCGTCGGCAGTATTGCCTTCTCGCCGCTGGCGGGCGGGCAGCTCACTGACCGTTATCTGAATGGCATTCCGGAAGATTCCCGCGCGGCGAGCGGAAGCCGTTTCCTTAAACCAGAACAGATTACCGCCGACAAACTGGAAAAAGTTCGCCGGTTGAATGAACTGGCTGCGCGACGGGGCCAAAAATTGTCTCAGATGGCGCTCGCCTGGGTGCTGCGTAACGATAACGTTACCTCGGTGCTGATTGGCGCCAGCAAACCGTCGCAAATCGAAGATGCCGTAGGAATGCTGGCCAATCGCCGTTTTTCAGCGGCGGAATGTGCAGAAATTGACGCTATTCTGGAGGGCCGTTTTTAGCAAAAAATGCTCTCCTTCATGATTTAAGAGTTAAGGCGATGAAACAAATCTTTACTGCTTTGTAATATTGCATTAACAGGCCGGCGACGGCTCGATCGTGAAGGAGAGAAAGTATGTTCAGGTCACTGATTCTGGCGGCAGCCTTGCTGGCTTTTACACCGCTTGCCGCGAATGCGGGCGAAATCACCCTGTTGCCCTCAATTAAATTACAGATTGGCGATCGCGATGATTACGGTAACTACTGGGACGGTGGTCGCTGGCGCGACCGGGATTACTGGCACAACCATTATGAATGGCGTAAAAATCGCTGGTGGCGCCATGACAACGGCTATCATCGCGGCTGGGATAAGCGTAAAGCGTATGAACGCGGTTATCGGGAAGGCTGGCGCGATCGCGACGATCATCGCGGGCGAGGCCGGGGTCACAAACATCATCACTAAGCCTCCTGCTGAATAACAGCCCGATGACGCCCACGCATCGGGCCTGCTATCTTTCTGTCTTTATGACAACCCCATCACCGTTCCAACCAGCAACCAAATATTCAGGGCGACGACCAGCACGACAATTATCCAGCCAATCTGTTTTACCCGCCGCGTGTTCACCAGCTCGCCCATTAGCGTAGCGTTACTGGTGAAAATCAGGAGCGGCACCAGCGCCAGCGCAATACCAAAACTCAGCAGCACCTGGCTCATCACCAGAATTCGGGTAGGGTCCAGCCCCATCAAAATCACAATAAATGAGGGCAGCATGGTAATGGTGCGCCGTACCCACAGCGGAATGTGAAAACGGACAAACCCTTGCATCACCACCTGCCCCGCCAGAGTCCCTACCACAGTGGAGGAAAGCCCTGCCGCTACCAGACTAAGACCAAACACCGTTGCCGCCGCATGGCTTAGTAACGGTTCCAGCGTCAGGTATGCCTGATCGAGATCGGCTATGCCGGTATGGCCGCTAAAATGAAACGCCGCAGCGGCGGTCGCCATCATTGCCAGATTGACAAAACCGGCAATCGTCATAGCAATAGCGACATCCCATTTCGTTGCTGAGTACCGTTGTTGCCGCGTTCCGCCGTGCAGATGCTGTGTTAATGACGAGTGCAGATAAATCACGTGCGGCATAATCGTCGCGCCAAGCACGCCGGCGGCTAAGAATACGGCTTCCGGGTTCGGTAGCGCCGGGATAACCATTCCTTTTCCGAGCTGCGCCATATCAGGCTGAGAGAAAAACAGCTCCACAATGTAAGCAGCGGCGACAAAAAGCAGTAAACCGCCGATGACTTTTTCAAGCGGTTTTTGACCGCGGCGCTGTAACATTAAAATCAGAAACGTCGCGATACCGGTCAATACCGCGCCCTGTAATAAAGAGACGCCCAGGATCAGCTTAAAACCTATTGCCGCGCCGATAAATTCAGCTAAATCGGTGGCCATCGCGATGATTTCCGCCTGTACCCAGTAAAACCAGACTACCGGGCGCGGATAATGGTCGCGAATTTGCTCCGCCAGGTTCTTGCCCGTGGCGATTCCGAGTTTTGCCGAGAGGATTTGAATCAGCATCGCCATCAGGTTCGCCCAGACCACCACCCAGAGTAGCTGGTAGCCAAAGCTGGCGCCAGCCTGAATATTGGTCGCGAAGTTACCAGGATCGATATAACCAATCGCGGCAATGAACGCAGGTCCCATTAATGCGAGCCTTAGCTTGCGCGCCGCCCGTCCGCTGCTATTCTCTACGCGATTGTCAGTCATCTTTTGCCTCAAAAACATAGCCTTTGCTATGTTTCATGCTATGTTTATTGATAATGATTATCAAGTGCATTTCAATGGGTACGGGTGATTACTTTGATAGTGTGAAACGATAGACCGATACGATGACGACCTGTATCAGAACAGTTTGGCTTAACATTACAAGATTAGCACACTGATATAACTTTTCATTTTCATATTCAGTACAGTAAAAGTGTATTACAGATCACTAATTTTGAATCTCGTCACAGGTCCTTATTATAGTGTGTGTTGGATCTCGTTTTCTTTACGGTTGTTGCATAGAATGTGCACGAAAATTAAACCTGCCTCATATTTGGAGCAAATATGGACCGCGTCCTTCATTTTGTCCTGGCGCTTGCCGTTGTTGCGGTACTCGCACTGCTGGTTAGCAGTGACCGTAAAAAAATTCGCATTCGTTATGTCATTCAGTTACTTGTTATCGAAGTGCTACTGGCCTGGTTCTTCCTGAACTCTGATGTTGGCCTTGGCTTCGTAAAAGGTTTCTCCGAGATGTTTGAAAAACTGCTCGGATTTGCCAACGAAGGGACAAACTTCGTCTTCGGCAGTATGAACGATCAAGGTTTGGCGTTCTTCTTCCTGAAAGTATTGTGCCCGATTGTCTTTATTTCCGCGTTGATCGGTATTCTCCAGCATATCCGTGTTCTGCCAGTGGTCATCCGCGCTATTGGTTTCCTGCTGTCCAAAGTAAACGGCATGGGCAAACTGGAATCTTTTAACGCCGTCAGCTCGCTGATCCTCGGCCAGTCTGAGAACTTTATCGCTTATAAAGATATCCTCGGCAAAATGTCCCGTAACCGCATGTACACCATGGCTGCAACGGCGATGTCGACCGTTTCCATGTCTATTGTGGGCGCGTATATGACCATGCTGGACCCTAAATATGTGGTCGCAGCGCTAGTTCTGAACATGTTCAGCACCTTTATCGTTCTATCGCTGATCAACCCCTATACCGTTGATGCCAGCGAAGAAAATATTCAGATGTCGAACCTGCATGAAGGCCAAAGTTTCTTCGAAATGCTGGGCGAGTACATTCTGGCAGGTTTTAAAGTGGCGATTATCGTCGCGGCGATGCTGATCGGTTTCATCGCGCTGATCGCGGCGCTGAACGCGCTGTTCGCAACGGTTACCGGTTGGTTCGGCTACAGCATCTCCTTCCAGGGCATTCTGGGTTACATCTTCTACCCGGTCGCATGGGTAATGGGCGTACCGTCCAGTGAAGCGCTGCAGGTAGGAAGTATCATGGCGACCAAACTGGTTTCCAACGAATTCGTGGCGATGATGGATCTGCAGAAAATCGCCTCTACCCTCTCTCCACGCGCTGAAGGCATTATCTCCGTCTTCCTGGTGTCCTTCGCGAACTTCTCTTCCATCGGTATTATTGCGGGCGCGATTAAAGGCCTGAACGAAGAGCAAGGCAACGTGGTTTCCCGTTTTGGTCTGAAACTGGTTTACGGTTCTACGCTGGTGAGCGTACTGTCCGCCTCTATCGCGGCGCTGGTACTGTAAGTCTGCGTTTAATGTAGAAACCGGGGAGCTATCCCCGGTTTTTTTATGCCGCTTATTTACCTAACGGGCGCGGGCGGCCAATCAGATATCCCTGCAAACTGTGTACGCCAAGCTGCAATAGCAGATCGCGCTGCGCAGGCGTTTCAACAAACTCAGCCACGACGCTCAACGATTTCGCTTTCGCTAAATCAGTGATGGATTTCACGATCATCGCATCCAGGGAGTCCGTCAGAATATCTTTTACGAAACAGCCGTCGATTTTAATGATGTCCGCCTTGAGGCGTTTTAGCCGTTCATAGTTTGCATAGCCGGTGCCGAAATCATCAATGGCGATTTTTAGACCAAACTTACGCAGCTGGTTGATATTGTGCATACTGATTTCGGAATGAGAGAAGGCCTGTTCTTCAGTAATTTCGATGATGACCGAAGCAGGCGGGACGCCATAGCGTTTAAAAAGCTGCATAATGCGCGACGCCGTCTCTTTTTGCAGCAGCGTCAGCGGCATCAAATTAACCGAGAAACGCGCCCCCTGCTCCGCCGAAGGATGCGCGGACAACCATTGCAGTAGCGCTTCCATCACCTGCATATCAAACCGTACGCTCAGGTTAAACTGGGCGATAAGCGGAATGAACTGATTCGGCATCATGATACCGTCGTCGCACCGAAGCCGCGTCAGAATCTCGTCATACCCTTTTCCCTGCGCGTCACGAATGGGTTGCGCATACAAAACCAGCGCGCCGCGCTCCAGCGCCTGACGGATTTTCTGCAACCGCAGCACCCGTTCCGTCGTCTGCCCGGAAGCGGCTTCAATACTCTGGGTCAGTGCAAGCACCCGACGGTGCGAACAGGATTGCTCCGCCAGCCAGCTTAATTGCCCCAACAGCGGTTGCAAGGTTTCCTGGCGACCATCGAATGTTCCCCACGATGCGCCGTATTCCATGTCCAGACCGGTATTGTTCCAGTAAATTTTGCGGTTATTAAGCACGTTGAGCATATATTGCAGGCGGGCTTCCGTCTCCGGTCCTGTCAGCACCAGCAATAATTCACTGCCCGGCAGATGGAAAATTTTCTCCTTTTCCAGCAGCAGCGGCTGCAACATGCGAAACACCTCGCGTTCGCAATGCACGCGCATCTGCATACCGTAATGACGGCTCAGAAATTCCAGGTTTTCCATGCGTAAATAACACACGCTTTGCCCGGCATCCTGTAAAAGAAACTGCTCCAGCGCACGCAGGTTAGGCAGTTGCGTCAACGGATCGGTCAATGCCTGCGAGTGCCATTGTCGATTCAACCATTCGCTACGCTGATTAATCCGCGCCATGTACAACAAACAAATACTAAAAGAAATGAGAACTGAAAGGATAAATGCCAGCGAATATTCTGAACCCACGCCCTGCAGAAAATTGCGGTTATAGCTAAGCAGGAATAGCGCAGTGAGAGCCCAACTAAAATTCAACAGCGGATAACTGATTTTCCCCACGCCGATGGTAAATCCAATGAACAGGACTGGCACCAGATAGCCAGCAATATACTTTGTCTCGAAAGGCGTACACAGCACCGCTAATAGCGTCGCCAGAGTGGCAAACCAGAGAAGCGTAAACAGGCGTTTTTCTTTGGCGAGATAAGGAGCGACATCCCTCCGCCAGAAAATACGAATATAATGAGGGCTGACTATCATCCGCAGCGGATAATAGAAAAAGAGGGTAAAAATAAGCGCGGCAGAAATCAGACTCAATAAATCAACAATCGAGAAAATAGCGGTGCCGGTGCCAAAGAAGGTAGAGATGGTCACCGGGAAAGCCAAGTAGTGCCCCGCCAGATGCATACTGATTTTTATGCCAAACGGCGTCATTAACCCTAACCAGAAAACGCGTAGCCAGATGCCTTGGTTGGGTATTCCGTAGCGCCAGCGCGCGCCCAACTGCCAGCGTACGATAGCGCAAACCAGCAACACGGGAAACGTCTGGCAAAATAGCAGCACCATCGCCTGTGGCAGAGGTAAATGAAAATTCCATTCATTAGTCAACATCATTCCGCCTACCATCGGCGCGACGCCACGGCGGCCAAATAAGAACAGCACGGCAAACATGACGCAGAGCGGTAGCCAGGCCAGAAAGATATAGCTGGAATCAATTGTGGCGCGGGGAGAAATGAGACGAGATAGCAGAATAGCCGGAACGGTCAGGCAGAAGGCCAGTAAGAATATTTTTATATTTTTTAATACGTTACACTTATCCGGCATTGCTTTAATGCTCACATCATTATATAAGGCGCATGAATAATAAGTATATTCGCATTAT
The DNA here is from genome assembly GCF_013350575.1 of Salmonella sp. SG203. Lineage (NCBI taxonomy): Bacteria > Pseudomonadati > Pseudomonadota > Gammaproteobacteria > Enterobacterales > Enterobacteriaceae > Salmonella > Salmonella sp. SG203. The sequence goes on along the minus strand of NZ_SNMT01000004.1, from coordinate 215,227 downwards.
GAAGCAATCTAACAAAAGCTCATATTGACCGCAAAAGCAGCGGCAAACAAACGCACCTGAAGAGCAGATCAGAGGCCATAAATTTTGTGACAAAAAGCAAAAACCCCCGCTTTTCAGCGAGGGTTTGAATGTTGGTGGAGCTAAGCGGGATCGAACCGCTGACCTCTTGCATGCCATGCAAGCGCTCTCCCAGCTGAGCTATAGCCCCATAGTGCTTTTACGTATACGCCAAATTTATCGGGAGTAAATTTGGTGGAGCTAAGCGGGATCGAACCGCTGACCTCTTGCATGCCATGCAAGCGCTCTCCCAGCTGAGCTATAGCCCCACTACGTAAAGCTTGTCGAGTTGACGGGCGGCATCATATGAATTCCCTCGGCATGTGTCAACGGCAAAATGAACTTGCCGAATTCAATCGCTGAAAAAGCATTCAAATAAAGGACATTGCGGCACAACTCGCATTCAGTAGTTAAACACGTCACGGTTTCGACTAAAATGGTGCTATAAAATGAACCACTAATTAACCCCACGACTATTCAGGGAATCGTTATGTTCAAGGAACGGATGACGCCAGAAGAACTCGCTAATCTCACCGGTTACAGCCGACAAACCATCAATAAATGGGTACGGAAAGAAGGCTGGGCAACATCGCCCAAACCTGGCGTCCAGGGCGGTAAAGCCCGTCTGGTTCATGTAAACGAACAGGTTCGTGAATATATCCGCAGCGCTGAACGTTCAGTTGACCATCACGCAGACACATTCACGCCTGCCAGCAACGCATCGCTTGAAGCGCTGCTCATGACGCTCGCCAAAGAGATGACCTCATCCGAGCAGAAACAGTTTACCTCTCTCCTCGTGCGTGAAGGGATTACCGGTTTGTTACAACGCTTAGGGATACGCGATAGCAAATAATATGAAAAGATTACGCAGTAAAATGACCACTGAAGAGCTGGCTGAATGCCTCGGCGTGGCCAGACAAACCGTCAATCGCTGGATCAGAGAACAACACTGGAAAACCGAAAAATTTCCCGGCGTCAAAGGCGGACGCGCAAGACTCATCCATATTGATGCCAGCGTGCGGGAGTTTATTCTCAATATTCCGGCTTTTCGCAAACTGCCTGCGTTTTATCAGGCGGAAGAGGCTTTCGCAGAATATGCGAACGCGGCGCACAGTCATGCTTATCGACAAATTATTGATGCCGTTGAAAATATGTCTGCTCAGGAACAGGAAAAACTGGCGCTGTTTTTATCGCGGGAAGGTATTCGCGGATTTCTGACGCGTTTAGGTATCAATGAGGCGGACTAACAAATAATAAACGGCAGGCGTCTGCCCTGCCGTTTATTCTGTTTCAGCTGGCGTTACTGCTGACTTTCACGCTCGGCGATAAAGCCCAGCGCTTTGTTGATGCGCTCAATGCTGCGGGTTTTACCAATCGCATGTACGGTGACATCCAGCGCAGGCGACTGCCCGGCACCGGTCACAGCCACACGCAGCGGCATCCCCACTTTACCCATCCCCACTTCCAGCTCATCCGCCGTGGCCTGAATCGCGTGGTGGACGTTTTCTGCTGACCAGTCCGTAATCGCCGACAGCTTGTCGCGCACCACTTCCAGCGGCTGACGCGCCACCGGGCGGAGGTGTTTTTTCGCCGCATCGGCGTCAAACTCGCTGAAGTCTTCATAGAAGTAGCGGCAGCTCTGCGCCATCTCTTTCAGAGTCTTGCAGCGTTCGCCCAGCAACTTCACCAGCTCAGCAAGCTGCGGGCCGTTACGGGTGTCGATATTTTCCTGCTCGATATGCCACTGCAAATGCGTCGCCACATATTCCGGCGCCAGCGTATTGATATAGTGGTGGTTCAGCCACAGCAGTTTATCGGTGTTGAACGCGCTCGCAGACTTGCTCACCGCACCGAGGGAGAACAGCTTGATCATCTCTTCGCGGGTGAAGATTTCCTGATCGCCGCTGGACCAGCCCAGACGCACCAGATAGTTCAGCAACGCTTCCGGCAGATAACCGTCATCGCGATACTGCATCACGCTCACCGCACCGTGACGTTTAGACAGCTTTTTACCGTCGTCGCCGTTAATCATCGACACATGCGCGTACATCGGCACCGGCGCGTTTAACGCTTTCAGAATGTTAATCTGGCGCGGAGTATTGTTGATATGGTCTTCGCCACGAATCACATGGGTAATTTCCATATCCCAGTCGTCCACCACCACACAGAAGTTGTAGGTTGGGGAACCGTCGGTACGACGAATGATCAGATCGTCCAGCTCCTGATTGCTGAATTCGATCGGGCCACGGATCTGATCATCAAAAATAACGGAACCGTCCTGCGGGTTGGCAAAGCGCACCACGCATGGCTCATCGTCGGCATGATGTTCGTGGCTGTGACGGCAACGCCCGTCATAACGCGGCTTCTCGCCTTTCGCCATCTGATCTTCACGCAGTTGCTCCAGACGCTCTTTAGAGCAGTAGCATTTATAGGCTGTTCCCGCCTCCAGCATCTCGTCAATCACCGCGTTATAGCGATCAAAACGTTTGGTCTGGAAATAGGGGCCTTCGTCCCATTCCAGGTTCAGCCAGTTCATACCATCCATGATGGCCTCAATGGCTTCCGGCGTGGAACGCTCAAGATCGGTGTCTTCAATACGCAGCACGAATTCACCGCCGTGGTGACGTGCGAAAAGCCAGGAATAAAGAGCAGTACGCGCGCCGCCGACGTGCAGATAACCTGTCGGGCTAGGCGCGAAGCGAGTTTTGATTTTCATGAAATGGCCTTACGTTTATAAAGATGCCGACAACCGGCAAATCCTGGAAAGATGAATAGCCTTGTATTCTATCACTGTGGCTTGATTCCTCAATGTTGATCCGGTCAGAACGCTGCGCTTTGCTATTTCCGTATAGAAATCATGCAGCGCGGGGTAATTCACGATCGTTTTGTTTAATTTTACGACGAACAAACAAAAACTTTAGAAAATGCGTTGACTCATTTTCAACTCTCCCTATAATGCGACTCCACACAGCGGGGGTGATTAGCTCAGCTGGGAGAGCACCTCCCTTACAAGGAGGGGGTCGGCGGTTCGATCCCGTCATCACCCACCAACTACTTTATGTAGTCTCCGCCGTGTAGATAAGAAATTGAGAAGTGGGTGATTAGCTCAGCTGGGAGAGCACCTCCCTTACAAGGAGGGGGTCGGCGGTTCGATCCCGTCATCACCCACCACTTTCTCGCCAGCTAAATTTCTTATTGTGAAGTACCGAAGTGGGTGATTAGCTCAGCTGGGAGAGCACCTCCCTTACAAGGAGGGGGTCGGCGGTTCGATCCCGTCATCACCCACCACTTCGGGTCGTTAGCTCAGTTGGTAGAGCAGTTGACTTTTAATCAATTGGTCGCAGGTTCGAATCCTGCACGACCCACCAATGTAAAAAAGCGCCCTAAAGGCGCTTTTTTGCTATCTGCGATTTATAAGATTCGAACCTGCCGCAGGTTCGGGTCTTGCCTGATGCGCTGCGCTTATCAGGCCTACAGACAACACCGCACACGTAGGCCGGATAAGACGTTAGTCGCCATCCGGCACAGACGACACCGCACACGTAGGCCGGATAAGACGTTAGTCGCCATCCGGCGCAGACGACACCGCACGCGTAGGCCGGATAAGGCGAAGCCGCCACTCGGCATAAATACCGCAGCAACGCTACCGGCTCACTTACCGTCTATAGCTGATACAGCGGATCTTTCGCCCTCGCGGCGGTTAATTCGCTGGCCTGAGTACGCACCACGTCCCACAACGCCTGCGCCGCCGTGGAGAGCGATCGGTTTTTTCGCCGCGCCAGCATGAGCTGCCTTTCAACTACGGGCGTCAGCCGTTTAACCTGTAAGTGGCTGCCCTGCGGGAGCGGTAACGCCAGCGCGGGCAGCACGCTGATGCCGATTCCCGCTTCCACCATTGGAAACAGCGTGGCCGGGTGACCAATCTCCTGCACGATATCCGCCTCAATAGCAAAATGGGCCAGCGCCGCATCAATCAGCGGTCGACTGCCGGAAGCATAATCCTGTAAGACCAGCGAGGCCTGTTTAAGATCCTGCCAGCTCACCCATTCCTGATGCGCCAGCGGATGATCCTGGCGACACAACAGTAAAAAAGGCTCTGATAAGATGGCTTCACACTGTAAATCCACCGCTGCGCCGGGATCGATAACGATGCCAAAATCCACTTCACCCTGGCGGATGCTCTCCAGCACCCACTGCTGCGGACGATCGTGCAATACAAAATCAATAGCGGGATAAAGTGAATTACTTTGGGCAATGCATTGCGGAATAAGATGCGCAGAAATGGTTTGGCTCGCGGCAACGCGCACGGTGCCGGTTAATTGTGTCCCTACTCTGCCTGCATCGCGCAGTATGCTGTTCAGTTCATCAAGCACCCGCTCCAGACGCGTCGCCAGCTGTTGCCCCGCCTCGGTCAGCACCACCTCACGCGTGGTGCGATCCAACAGTCTGACGCCGGTTTGCCGCTCCAGCTCTTTTACGCTATGACTGACCGCAGACTGGCTCAGTCCAATCCTGTCCCCTGCCCGACTAAAACTTTTGGCCTGGGCGACGGTAATAAAAATCCGCAGTTGACGCAGTGAATAGTTCATCGACTAGATTCATATATAGATGCAATAAATCAATTTTATTTCTCAAAGCGAAAAACGCAAAATGGCAGCACCGACTTTCAGGAGTTTTTATGAAACTTTTTCGTATTCTTGACCCTTTCACGCTGACACTTATCACCGTGGTGCTACTGGCCTCTTTTTTCCCGGCGGAAGGTGGCTTTGTGCCTGTCGTTGAAGGCATTACGACAGCGGCTATCGCTCTGCTGTTTTTTATGCATGGCGCGAAGCTTTCGCGTGAAGCGATCATCGCTGGCGGCAGCCACTGGCGGTTGCATCTGTGGGTCATGTGTAGCACTTTTGTGCTCTTTCCTGTCCTCGGCGTACTGTTTGCCTGGTGGGCGCCTGTCAATGTCGACCCTATGCTCTACAGCGGCTTTCTGTATCTGTGTATTTTGCCCGCCACCGTGCAGTCGGCGATTGCATTTACTTCACTCGCGGGCGGTAACGTCGCGGCCGCGGTGTGCTCAGCGTCTGCGTCCAGTCTGCTGGGCATTTTCCTGTCGCCGCTGCTGGTCGGTCTGGTAATGAATATTCATGGCGCGCAGGGCAGTCTGGAAGAGGTGGGCAAAATTATGCTGCAACTGCTGCTGCCTTTTGTGCTGGGACACCTGTCTCGCCCGTGGATCGGCAACTGGGTCGCGCGCAACAAAAAGTGGATCGCGAAAACAGATCAGACCTCTATTTTGCTGGTGGTCTACTCGGCGTTCAGCGAAGCGGTGGTCAACGGCATCTGGCACAAAGTCGGCTGGGGATCGTTGCTGTTTATCGTCGTGGTCAGCCTCATACTGTTGGCGATCGTCATCGCCATTAACGTCTTTGTCGCCCGTAAATGCGGCTTCAATAAAGCCGACGAAATCACTATTGTTTTCTGCGGTTCGAAAAAAAGCCTGGCCAACGGGATCCCGATGGCCAATATTCTGTTTCCGACGTCAGTGCTGGGTATGATGGTATTACCGCTGATGATCTTCCACCAGATCCAACTGATGGTCTGTGCGGGGCTGGCACGGCGCTACAAACGCCAGACCGAGAAGTTACAGGCGCAGCAGGAAAGCCGCGCCGCGAAAGCTTAAAGCGGGCGTTTCAGGGGCTGCACCAGTTGCGTCAGCCCCTCGGTTTTAATCAGCAGCGTGATTTGCATCAACTCCCCCAGTTTACCCGCCGGAAACTGATCTTTACGGGCAAACCACAGCAAATACTCTTCCGGAAGGTCGATCAATCGACGTCCCTGATATTTGCCGAACGGCATCACGGTGTTGGCGATTTCAACCAGCTGCTCTTTTTCCATCTCAGGCACCCAGTAAGCGGATCATTTCCGCTTCATCAATCACGGTAATACCCAGTTCCTGCGCTTTGGCAAGTTTGGAACCCGCCGCTTCACCGGCAATCACCAGATCGGTTTTCTTCGATACGCTGCCTGCCACTTTCGCGCCCAGCGCCACTAAACGCGCTTTAGCGTCATCGCGAGACATCTGGCTCAGGCTACCGGTTAGTACCACGGTTTTACCGGCAAACGGGCTATCGATCTCTTGCGCATTAATGACTACCGGCGCGGGCCAGTGAACCCCTTCCGCCAGTAGCTGCCCAATCACGTCACGATTACTCTCTTCGGCAAAAAAGTTAAAGACGTGCGTAGCGACCACAATCCCCACGTCGGGTACTTTCTGCAACTCGTCAATGGTGGCAGCCTGCAGCGCCTCCAGCGTGCCGAAATAAGCTGCCAGCCCCGCCGCCGTCGCTTCACCCACTTCACGGATGCCCAGCGCATAGAGAAAACGCGCAAAGGTCGTCGCTTTGGCTTTTTCCAGCGCGTTAACAACATTTTGCGCGGACTTTGGCCCCATTCGGTCCAGGCCGGTCAGTTTACCCGCCGTCAGACGGAACAGATCCGCTGGCGTATGGACATACTCCCTTTCCACCAGTTGGTCGATGATCTTATCGCCCATCCCGTCTACATCCATCGCCCGGCGCGACACAAAATGTTTCAGAGACTCTTTACGCTGCGCGCCGCAAATCAGCCCGCCGGTACAACGGGTAACGGCTTCGCCTTCAACGCGCTCTACGTCCGATCCGCACACCGGACAGTGCGTTGGAAACACAATCGGACGCGTCTCTTCAGGGCGTTCGGACAGAACCACGTTGACCACCTGAGGGATCACATCGCCTGCCCGACGGATAACCACCTTATCGCCAATACGCAAGCCAAGCCGTTCAATTTCATCGGCATTATGCAACGTGGCATTGCTGACCAGCACACCAGCCACCTGAACCGGTTCCAGACGCGCCACCGGCGTAATCGCCCCGGTGCGCCCGACCTGAAACTCAACATCACGCACAAAAGTCATCTGCTCCTGAGCAGGGAATTTAAACGCCACCGCCCAGCGCGGCGCGCGGGCCACAAAGCCCAGCTGTTCCTGCAAAGCCAGCGAGTTGACCTTAATCACCACGCCGTCGATATCAAAACCGAGCGTGGGGCGATCTTTTTCGACGTTGCGATAAAAATCCAGTACCGCCTGGGGAGAATCGCACAGCGTCACGCGATCGCTGACCGGTAACCCCCACGCTTTAAATTGCAGCAAACGTCCCAGATGCGTATCCGGCAACTCGCCGCCTTCCAGAATACCGACGCCGTAGCAGAAAAATGTTAGCGGTCGCTTCGCCGTAATACGCGGATCGAGCTGACGCAACGAGCCCGCCGCCGCGTTACGCGGATTAGCAAACACTTTGCCGCCAGTACGGCGCGCGTCTTCATTGATCTTTTCGAACCCGGCCTGCGGTAAAAATACCTCTCCGCGAACTTCAAGACGCGCCGGAATATTATCGCCGTGCAGCTTTAACGGAATGGCGCGAATCGTGCGCACGTTTGAAGTAATATCTTCACCGGTGGTGCCGTCGCCACGCGTCGCAGCGCTCACCAGCACGCCGTTTTCATACAGAATGCTGACCGCCAGGCCATCCAGTTTTAGCTCGCAGCACCAGATGACATTTTCCGTGCTTTTTAGACGATCCTGCACTCGCTTGTTAAACGCCAGGAAGCTTTCTTCATCAAATACGTTATCGAGCGACAGCATCGGTACTTCATGGCGAATCTGGTTGAATGCCGTCAGCGGCGCCGCGCCAACGCGCTGCGTGGGCGAATCCGGCGTGATAAGGTCCGGACGTTGCGCCTCCAGCTCTCGCAGTTCCCGCATCAGGCGGTCATATTCGGCGTCGGGAATCTCGGGCGCATCCATCACATGATACAGATATTCATGATGGCGAAGCGTGGTTCGCAGTTCTGTCAGTTGTTGTTCGATTGGTTCCATATCACACCATCAATGATAAAAAACCCCCGACAGGCGGGGGTTACGTTAAAAATGTCACACCTGCGTTAACCTCAGGCGTTAGCGTCCATCACCTCGCGGATGCGGTCCTGATATTCGCGCAGTTTCTGCGGCGTCATCATCCGACGCTGGTCATCCAGCACGACGCCACCGACCTCATCAGCGATATGCTGCGCGGATTGCAGCATCAGCTTGAAATTCTGCAGCGCATCGCCGTAAGACGGTACCTGCATAAAGATAGTGACGCCAGGCGTAGTGAAGTCCGTCATTTCAGGATCGAACGTTCCCGGATTGACCATATTCGCGAGACTGAACAAGGCCGGGCCGCTGCCGTCCGGGCTCAAATGACGATGGAAAATATTCATATCGCCAAATTTAAAGCCTGACTGCTGAATACTGTTCAGTAACACTTCACCATTAAGCTCGCTGCCATGATGGGCCGCGACGTTCATAATGATGACCGCCTCTTTACGCTGCGGTTTTTCCACAACCGGCGCTTCTTCCACTACCGGTTCCGCCTCAACCACAGGTTCCGCAGGCTGGAAGGTTTGCGCTGATGGCGGCGGCGCGGGCTGCGCAACAGGCTGCGGCGCTTGCGACGGCGGTGCAGGCTGCTGTTGCGGCGGCTGTACCGGCGGCGCAGATGGCTGAACCTGCTGAGGCTGCGGCGCAGGTTGGACCGGTTGCTGAACCGGCTGTTGCATCGGCGCTTGCGGCTGCGGCGGCGCCGCTGGACGCGGTTGCGCAGACGCATAAGGCGGCTGGTACTGGTGTTGCGGCGACTGACGAGGGGCATCATGCTCCTGCGACTGGCCGGGGGCATGATTTACGCGGTGAACACGAACTTCACCCACGCCTTCGTCTTCTTCGACATCGTCGTCATACGAGTCGTCGTCGCGTTTCGATTTCATGCGTTTTAGTGGACGATCGCGGAACATAGAAGATCGTTCTTTACGGCTGGTCCAGAAACCATGTACCAGTAAAGCGATTATGGCGATCGCGCCAACAATGATTAATATCAGACGCAAATCCTGCATCATTATATTCTCTGTTGTTCTAACACCTTGCCACCACGGCAAACATTTACTCACTAAGAGTATTTGCCGATTACGTCAAGTGCAAGTGTACTGTTGGCTTTCGCAGCATAAAGATGAAGGAAAATGTGCTTTTTGCTGTTTTTTCGAACATTTCCGAACTATCCACCGTCTGATAACCGGGTAAGATATCCCACGTTTACCCAGGGCTTTAAGAAAAAGGAGTATGTCCTGAATATGGTTTCATCATCCACAACCGTACCACGTAGCGGCGTCTATTATTTCTCGCAAGGATGGAAGTTAGTCACCCTACCGGGAATCCGCCGCTTTGTTATTTTACCTTTGCTGGTCAACATTGTGCTGATGGGCGGCGCATTTTGGTGGCTGTTTACCCAGCTTGACGCCTGGATACCTTCGTTGATGAGTCATGTGCCGGACTGGCTGCAATGGCTGAGCTATCTGCTGTGGCCGATTGCAGTTATCTCTGTTCTGTTGGTCTTTGGCTATTTTTTCTCTACCCTCGCCAACTGGATCGCCGCGCCGTTTAACGGCCTTTTAGCCGAACAGCTTGAGGCGCGGTTAACCGGCGCCACGCCGCCAGATACCGGCATACTCGGCATCATGAAAGATGTACCGCGCATTATGAAACGTGAATGGCAAAAGCTGGCGTGGTATCTGCCGCGTGCTATTGTGCTGCTGGTTCTCTATTTTATTCCTGGCATTGGCCAAACCATCGCGCCGGTGCTGTGGTTTTTGTTCAGCGCCTGGATGCTGGCGATCCAGTATTGCGACTACCCGTTCGATAACCACAAAGTGCCGTTTAAAACGATGCGCGCCGCGTTGCGCACGCAGAAGGTGGCGAATATGCAATTTGGCGCGCTCACCAGCCTCTTTACGATGATTCCGGTGCTTAACCTGTTCATTATGCCTGTCGCCGTCTGTGGCGCGACGGCAATGTGGGTTGATTGCTGGCGTGCTAAGCACGCGTTATGGAAATAACGTAAAAATGTATAAATAAGAGATGGCTTATGCTGTCTCTTATTCCATACTGATAACCATTATTCCCCATCAGCATATAGATATGCGAAATCCTTACTTCCCCATATCTGGCTGGGAGGTATGCTGGGAAGGTATCCCAATTTCATACAGTTAAGGACAGGCCATGAGTAAGATTTATGAAGATAACTCGCTGACTATCGGTCATACGCCGCTGGTTCGACTGAACCGTATCGGTAATGGACGCATTCTGGCGAAGGTGGAGTCGCGCAACCCGAGCTTCAGCGTCAAGTGCCGTATCGGCGCCAATATGATTTGGGATGCCGAAAAGCGTGGCGTACTGAAACCTGGCGTGGAACTGGTGGAGCCGACCAGCGGCAACACCGGTATTGCGCTGGCGTATGTCGCCGCCGCGCGCGGTTACAAACTCACCCTGACCATGCCGGAAACCATGAGCATTGAACGCCGCAAGCTACTCAAAGCATTAGGCGCGAATCTGGTGCTGACCGAAGGGGCGAAAGGGATGAAAGGCGCTATTCAGAAAGCCGAAGAAATTGTCGCCAGCGATCCGCAAAAATATCTCCTGCTCCAGCAGTTCAGCAACCCTGCCAACCCGGAAATCCATGAAAAAACCACCGGCCCGGAAATCTGGGAAGACACCGATGGTCAGGTGGATGTGTTTATCTCCGGCGTCGGCACTGGCGGTACGTTAACCGGCGTCACGCGTTATATCAAAGGGACGAAGGGTAAAACCGATCTTATCACCGTTGCGGTAGAACCCACTGACTCCCCGGTTATCGCCCAGGCGCTGGCTGGTGAAGAGATCAAACCGGGCCCACATAAAATTCAGGGCATCGGCGCAGGCTTCATCCCGGGCAACCTGGATCTGAAACTGATTGATAAAGTGGTTGGCATCACCAATGAAGAAGCCATTTCTACCGCGCGCCGTCTGATGGAAGAGGAAGGTATTCTGGCGGGAATTTCTTCCGGCGCCGCGGTTGCTGCAGCGCTTAAGCTGCAGGAAGATGAAAGCTTTACCAATAAGAATATTGTGGTTATCCTACCTTCATCAGGTGAGCGTTATCTGAGCACCGCGTTGTTCGCCGATCTCTTTACTGAGAAAGAACTGCAACAGTGATGCCAGCATGTTAAAAACGCGTAAAAAAGCACCTTTTTGGGTGCTTTTTTGTGGCCTGCTTCAAACTTTCACCTCACCTGGCATTGATTCACCCTGCCGGAACTGGTATTTAACCAGACTAATTATTTTGATGCGCGAAATTAATCGTTACAGGAAAAGCGTTAGCTGAATCGATTTTATGATTTGGTTCAAATCTTCCTTTCGCGGCATAATGTTTAATGACGAGCGAAACGTCAGCGGCCATAAGTTGCCAGCAACGGATTGCGTAGAACACCTTTTGTGTCGCGTCCCGTTTACGCCGGCGCTAACAATACAGGCTAAAGTTGAGCCGCCAGGCTAGACTTTAGTTCCACAACACTAAACCTATAAGTTGGGGAAATACAATGTTCCAGCAAGAAGTTACCATTACCGCTCCGAACGGTCTGCACACCCGCCCTGCTGCTCAGTTTGTTAAAGAAGCAAAAGGCTTCACTTCTGAGATTACTGTGACTTCCAACGGCAAAAGCGCCAGCGCGAAAAGCCTGTTTAAACTGCAGACTCTGGGCCTGACTCAAGGCACCGTCGTCACCATCTCCGCAGAAGGTGAAGATGAGCAGAAAGCGGTTGAACATCTGGTCAAACTGATGGCGGAACTCGAGTAAGTTTTTTTCCGGGTTCTTTTAAAAATCAGTCACAAGTAAGGTAGGGTTATGATTTCAGGCATTTTAGCATCCCCGGGTATCGCTTTCGGCAAAGCACTGCTGCTGAAAGAAGACGAAATCGTCATTGACCGGAAAAAAATTTCTGCCGACAAGGTTGATCAGGAAGTTGAACGTTTTCTGAGCGGTCGTGCCAAGGCATCTGCGCAACTGGAAGCGATCAAGACAAAAGCTGGTGAAACGTTCGGTGAAGAAAAAGAAGCCATCTTTGAAGGGCATATTATGCTGCTCGAAGATGAGGAGCTGGAGCAGGAAATCATAGCCCTGATTAAAGATAAGCACATGACGGCTGACGCAGCCGCACATGAAGTTATCGAAGGTCAGGCCACTGCCCTGGAAGAACTGGATGACGAATACCTGAAAGAGCGTGCGGCTGACGTACGTGATATCGGTAAGCGCCTGCTGCGCAACATCCTGGGTCTGGCCATTATCGATCTGAGCGCGATTCAGGAAGAAGTTATCCTGGTTGCCGCTGACCTGACGCCGTCAGAAACCGCGCAGCTGAACCTGCAGAAAGTGCTGGGCTTCATCACCGACGCGGGCGGACGCACGTCTCATACCTCCATCATGGCGCGTTCTCTGGAACTGCCGGCGATCGTAGGTACCGGTAGCGTCACCGCTCAGGTGAAAAACGGCGATTATCTGATTCTGGATGCCGTAAACAACCAGGTTTACGTCAACCCGACCAACGATGTTATTGAGCAACTGCGCGCCGTCCAGGAGCAGGTTGCGACCGAGAAAGCGGAACTGGCTAAACTGAAAGATCTGCCGGCAATCACGCTGGATGGACATCAGGTTGAAGTTTGCGCCAACATCGGTACCGTTCGCGACGTTGAAGGCGCTGAGCGTAACGGCGCGGAAGGCGTTGGTCTGTATCGTACTGAATTCCTGTTCATGGATCGCGACGCGCTGCCGACAGAAGAAGAGCAGTTTGCCGCCTATAAAGCGGTCGCTGAAGCGTGCGGCTCGCAGGCGGTTATCGTCCGTACCATGGACATTGGCGGCGACAAAGAGCTGCCGTACATGAACTTCCCGAAAGAAGAGAACCCGTTCCTGGGCTGGCGCGCCGTGCGTATCGCCATGGATCGCAAAGAGATCCTGCGTGACCAGGTTCGCGCGATTCTGCGTGCCTCCGCTTTCGGTAAATTGCGCATTATGTTCCCGATGATCATCTCTGTTGAAGAAGTTCGCGCGCTGCGCAAAGAGATTGAAATCTACAAACAGGAACTGCGTGACGAAGGTAAAGCATTTGACGAAAGCATTGAGATTGGCGTGATGGTGGAAACACCGGCTGCGGCGACAATTGCGCGTCATTTAGCCAAAGAAGTTGATTTCTTTAGTATCGGCACCAATGATTTAACGCAGTACACCCTGGCAGTTGACCGTGGTAATGATATGATTTCACACCTTTACCAGCCAATGTCACCGTCCGTACTGAACTTGATCAAGCAAGTTATTGATGCTTCTCATGCAGAAGGTAAATGGACTGGCATGTGTGGTGAGCTTGCAGGCGACGAACGTGCTACACTTCTGTTGCTGGGGATGGGTCTGGACGAATTCTCTATGAGCGCCATTTCTATCCCGCGCATTAAGAAGATTATCCGTAACACGAACTTCGAAGATGCGAAGGTGTTAGCAGAGCAGGCTCTTGCTCAACCGACAACGGACGAGTTAATGACGCTGGTTAACAAGTTCATTGAAGAAAAAACAATCTGCTAATCCACGAGATGCGGCCCAATTTACTGCTTAGGAGAAGATCATGGGTTTGTTCGATAAACTAAAATCTCTGGTTTCTGATGATAAGAAAGACACCGGAACTATTGAGATTGTTGCCCCGCTCTCTGGCGAGATCGTCAACATCGAAGACGTGCCGGATGTAGTTTTTGCTGAAAAAATCGTTGGTGATGGCATCGCTATCAAACCAACCGGTAACAAAATGGTCGCCCCTGTTGACGGTACCATCGGCAAAATCTTTGAAACCAACCATGCGTTCTCTATCGAATCCGATAGCGGCATTGAGCTGTTCGTTCACTTCGGTATCGACACCGTTGAGCTGAAAGGCGAAGGCTTCAAGCGTATTGCTGAAGAAGGTCAGCGCGTGAAAGTTGGCGATCCGGTCATCGAGTTCGATCTGCCGTTGCTGGAAGAAAAAGCCAAGTCTACCCTGACTCCGGTTGTTATCTCCAACATGGATGAAATCAAAGAACTGATCAAACTGTCCGGTAGCGTGACCGTGGGTGAAACTCCGGTTATCCGCATTAAGAAGTAATTCTTGCCGCAGTGAAGAATGGCGCCTTTGGGCGCCATTTTTTTTGCCTGTAGGCCGAATAAGGCGCTTGCGCCGCCATCCGGCGATGGTGTGGCGCACTGCCTGATGGCGCTACGCTTATCAGGCCTACAAGGTTGCGAACATTTCAGCGCCAATCCACGGGTTACAACTGCGAGGTCACCGGGCGAAAGCACTTCTCGCGCATCAGGATCTTCATCCCCTCCGGGCCACTCTCCAGCATCCTGCGTTCGGAATCGGACACTTGCAACTCGCACTGATAGCCGCCAGTGATGCCAAACATCGCCCGCGCCACGCAGATATCTTCCAGCGCGTCCAGCCCGCTCGTTTCAAAATGCCCCACGATACGTCCCTGCTGGCGAACCACCAGCCGATAACTCTTCATCGCGCCTCCCCTGCCGGCGGCAGAATTAACTCATCACAGCCACACTGCTGTGTCCAGGTCATCACCTCCAGCACGCGCTGCGCCGCATCTTTTGCCGCGGTCGTCAGTTTTTTCCCCTGCACAATACCGCTGACCAGCTCGGCGCAGAAGAGATCTCCCGTCCCTTTTAACTCCGTCGCCACCCGCGGATGGGCAAAGACCTCCACGACCTGCGCAGTAACGACCGCAACCGTTATGGTCTCCAGAGACTCGCCCGGCGCGCTGGTGATAACCACCCATTTCAACGTATCGGAAAGCAGCGATTGCGCCGCCGCCACCGCCTCTTCCAGCGTGCGGCACGGTTTACCACTCAGCATCTCCAGCTCAAATACGTTCGGCGTTAGCCCCTGCGCCTGCGGCAACAAATGTGTGCGATAAGCCTGCGGAATTTCCGCCTGCACATACATTCCACTGTCGGTATCGCCAATGACCGGATCGACAAGAATACACACCTCCGGATGCGAAGCCCGGATCGCCATTAGCCACTTCGACAGCAAGACAATTTGGTCTGCGCTGCCCATGTAACCGGTGGTAATCGCTTTTAATTCACGTAACGCATCGCGCTCATTCAACGCCGTAAGGTAGCCTGCAAACCACTCGGCGGGAATAATGCCGCCATAAAACGTTTTATAGTGCGGCGTATTGCTGAACAGCACCGTCGGGACCGCCGTCACGCGTAATCCCTGCGCTTTAATGGCCGGAACAGCGATGCTGTTGCCTACGCTGCCGTACACGACCTGTGACTGGACGGCGACGATATCGGTCTGTAACGCCCGATGGTTGTCGTCGAAGAGCACTGACTGAATATCACTCTCTTGTCCCATAAAATTTTCCTCTCGCTGGACAGCAGGCTACCGCCTCATTATCATTGTCATATGCTAAAATTCATTTTGTCATAGGTCAATAATGATCGACGGAAAAACCGCTAACGAAATTTTTGACAGTATCCGTCAACACATTATCGCCGGCACGTTACGGGCGGAGGATTCGCTCCCGCCGGTACGGGAGCTGGCAAGCGAATTAAAGGTGAACCGCAATACCGTCGCAGCGGCGTATAAACGGCTGATAATGGCGGGACTGGCGCAAAGTTTAGGCCGCAATGGGACGGTGATTAAAGGCAGTCCGTCTCCCGTAGCGCTGGAAGGCGGCGATCCACATACGCCTCTGCACGACCTTTCCGGCGGCAATCCCGATCCGCAGCGTCTGCCTGACCTTAGCCGTTATTTTGCCCGTCTCAGCCGCACGCCGCATCTCTACGGCGATGCGCCCGTTTCCCCTGAACTACACGCCTGGGCGGCGCGCTGGCTACGAGATGCCACCCCCGTCGCAGGCGAAATTGATATCACCAGCGGAGCTATCGACGCCATTGAAAGACTGCTTTGCGCGCATCTGCTGCCGGGCGACAGCGTCGCGGTGGAAGATCCCTGTTTTTTAAGCAGTATCAATATGCTGCGCTATGCCGGTTTTAGCGCCAGCCCGGTCAGTGTGGATAGCGAAGGAATGCAGCCTGAAAAGCTGGAACAGGCGCTAAACCAGGGCGCGCGGGCAGTGATCTTAACGCCGCGCGCGCACAACCCTACCGGCTGTAGCCTGAGCGCTCGCCGTGCCGCTGCGCTGCAAAATATACTGGCGCGTTACCCTCAGGTAGTAGTCATTATCGACGATCACTTCGCCCTGCTTTCTTCGTCGCCCTGGCAGCCGGTTATTGCGCAGACAACGCAACACTGGGCGGTGATACGCTCCGTTTCCAAAGCCCTCGGCCCCGATTTACGTCTTGCTATTGTCGCCAGCGACAGCGCGACCTCGGCAAAACTTCGGCTGCGGCTAAATGCCGGTAGTCAGTGGGTCAGCCATCTGTTACAGGATCTGGTCTACGCCTGCCTGACCGACCCTGAGTATCAGCACAGGCTGACGCAAACGCGGCTGTTTTACGCCGTCCGGCAACAAAAACTGGCCCGCGCCCTACAGCAATATGGCATCGCCATTTCTCCCGGCGACGGCGTGAATGCCTGGCTCCCACTGGACACCCATAGCCAGGCTACCGCGTTTACGCTGGCAAAATCCGGCTGGCTGGTACGTGAGGGAGAAGCCTTTGGCGTAAGCGCGCCGTCTCACGGTCTACGTATCACGCTGTCGACATTAAATGACAGCGAGATCAACACGCTGGCGGCTGATGTCCATCAGGCGCTAAATCGCTAACAGGAGAAAATAACGTGCGAGTTCATTTTGTTGTCCATGAGTCGTTTGAATCCGCTGGCGCTTATCTGAAATGGGCTGAAGATCGCGGTTATACCATTTCATGGTCGCGCGTCTATGCCGGAGAAGCGCTACCGCCCAATGCCGATGAGTTCGATATGCTCGTGGTATTTGGCGGTCCGCAGTCGCCGCGCACCACCCGCGAAGAGTGCCCGTACTTTGACTCTCGCGCCGAACAGCACTTAATTAATCAGGCGATTACGGCCCGGCGAATGGTTATCGGCATTTGTCTTGGTTCGCAGCTCATTGGCGAGGCGCTGGGCGCCGCGGTGTGCCAAAGTCCGGAAAAAGAGATTGGCCACTACCCTATTACGCTCACTGAAGCCGGTCTGCGGCATCCGCTTATCGCCCACTTTGGCTCACCGTTAACCGTCGGCCACTGGCACAACGATATGCCAGGACTCACCGATCAGGCGACCGTGCTGGCCGAAAGCGAAGGCTGTCCACGTCAGATAGTGCAGTACGGTAATTTTGTCTACGGTTTCCAGTGCCATATGGAATTTACCGTCGAGGCGGTTGAAGGATTAATCCAACATTCGCAGCAGGAGCTGGCCGACGCGCAAGGGAAGCGTTTTATCCGCTCGGTTGCCGAAATGCGCGCATGGAATTACCAGCAAATGAATGAAAAGCTGTGGCGTTTTCTGGATGAACTCACGCTGGCGCACTCACAAAAATAACCCCACCAGGAGTGCAACTTATTACCCGGCTAACGGTCTGAGGTGCAGTGATTATCGCATGAAAAAGGATTTTACCATGAAGAAAATTGTCTGCGCCGTCGTTGCGCTCCTGCTGACCCTACCCGCCTGGGCGAAGCTAAACGCCCACGAAGAAGCGCGCATTAACGCCATGCTGAATGCGCTGGCGCAGAAAAAGGATCTGACCTTCGTTCGTAACGGTGATGCGCATAACTGCGAGGAAGCCGTATCGCACCTGCGCTTAAAACTGGGTAACACGCGCAATCGTATCGACACCGCCGAACAGTTTATCGATAAAGTCGCGTCGTCGTCGTCCATCACCGGAAAGCCCTATATCGTTAAAATTCCCGGTAAAAGCGATGAAAACGCGCAGCCTTATTTACATGCGCTTATTGCGGAAACGGATAAGAATGTTGAG
Organism: Salmonella sp. SG203; assembly: GCF_013350575.1. Classification (NCBI taxonomy): domain Bacteria; kingdom Pseudomonadati; phylum Pseudomonadota; class Gammaproteobacteria; order Enterobacterales; family Enterobacteriaceae; genus Salmonella; species Salmonella sp. SG203. The sequence continues at coordinate 197,297 of NZ_SNMT01000004.1, read as the reverse complement.
TAAGAAAAAATCATAATGCCAGGCGTGTTACTGTGGTTTTTTAAAGGCGTTATCGCGCTTCTGTTAGCGTTTGCTGTAGGGTTAACCGTTTACTATTATCTGGAAATTCGTCCCATAGCCCAGACCGCATTACAGAGCGCCTCTTTCTGGTTGTCCGAATCGCCGCAGACGCGTTTTTTGCGCCGCGCTGCGGCCAAAATACATCCCAAATCTTATACTGCCAGATTGCTCTATACCCAAGCCGGCGTGGATGGGCATTTCAGGACCGCGATCTGGGTGTTCTGGTTGGACAGCCTGTACCGCGACGACGAGCTATATGCCATGATGCTGGCGCAAGCGTATTATGGCCGGGATTCGCAGGGTAACGCGGTTTACGGTACGAAAAATGCGGCGTTAACGTTATTTCACGTACCAGTGACAGAGATGGCCTGCCAGCAACAAGTACAACTGATTTATATGTTTAAAGCGCCGTCACTTTACCGGCCTGGTTCAGCCAGGCTGGTAGAAAGCAGCAAGCATTACATGACGCTTTGCCAGGAACAAATACAACAATAAGAACAACAGACGAGCTTTTATTATAAAAGACGACGGTAATGCGCTGGCGCACATAGAAAATCGGCAAGATATTCCCGCTTGTCAAAGGCGCCGTTGCCTGTGTATATCCCAACCAGCTAAACCTGTTAGTTTAAATCCCTGCCCCCTGGCTGAAATGCTCTTCACCAAACACGCCGGTAGACAAGTAACGGTCGCCGCGATCGCAGATGATCGCCACCACTATCGCGCCGGGCGTGGCTCGTGCGACGCGTAACGCGCCCGCTACCGCGCCGCCGGAACTCACGCCGCAGAAAATGCCTTCACGAACTGCCAGTTCACGCATGGTGTTTTCGGCATCATTCTGATGAATATCCAGCACCTCATCTACCAGCGAGGCGTTAAAAATGCCCGGCATATATTCCGCAGGCCAGCGTCGAATGCCCGGAATACTGCTGCCCTCTTCCGGCTGTAGGCCAACGATGGTGACCGGTTTTTCCTGCTCGCGCAGAAAACGCGACACGCCGGTAATGGTGCCGGTCGTGCCCATGCTGGAGACAAAATGGGTGATGCGACCTGACGTTTGCCGCCAGATTTCCGGGCCGGTGGTCGTGTAGTGGGCGTAGGGATTATCAGGATTATTAAACTGATCGAGCAGTTTGCCCTCGCCTCGTTCAGACATAGCGAGCGCTAAATCGCGCGCCCCTTCCATTCCCTGCTCTTTAGTGACCAGAATCAGTTCCGCGCCATAGGCCCGCATTGCCGCCCGACGCTCCTGACTCATGTTGTCCGGCATCAACAGCTTCATGCGATAACCTTTCAGCGCGGCGATCATCGCCAGCGCAATGCCAGTGTTGCCGCTGGTCGCTTCAATCAGGACATCGCCCGGTTTAATTTCCCCGCGCTTTTCCGCCTCGACAATCATCGATAGCGCCGCGCGATCTTTCACCGATCCTGCCGGATTATTGCCTTCCAGCTTGACCCAGATTTCACTGCCGTTATCCGGCCCCAGCCGTTGTAATTTGACCAGCGGCGTATTGCCGATGGTTTGTTCTAATGTATTCACGTTTTCAGCTCAATAAAAATGCCGGGTGGCGCTGTGCTTACCCGGCCTACAAAATCACGATATACGCTGTAGGCCCGGTAAGCGAAGCGCCACCGGGCGATAACTATGCAAATTAACCTATCAGGCAGACTCCGCAAGAGCAAGCGCCTCATGGGGCTCAATACGCTGGTCGCCATGATAGAGACGTGCGTTCTGTAAGCCGACAAACAAACGCTCGCCGCGCTGCGGGACGTCGTCACCCGCCATCACCACCGTCAGCGGATCGTGATACCACCCCAGCGGCTGTACCACTAACTGTGTATAGTGACCTTTCGGGCTGGCCTCAATGACCTGTACTGGTAGCGGAGAATCCAGGCTGGTGCGGCGGCTAATATCCACCTCCCACGGACGCAGGAACAGATCGACCGGCCCCTGGTACGCGGGCGTATAACCCAGCGGCCAGCGATGCGCGCCAACGTGAAACTGCCCGCCGCGGACGGTGCCTGTCAGGCGGTTCACCTCGCCCATAAACTCCAGTACGAAGCGGGTTGCCGGTTCACGCCACACCCGATCCGGCGCATCAGCCTGTTCGATATTGCCCTGACTCATCACCACTACCCGATCCGCCACTTCCGTCGCTTCTTCCTGATCGTGGGTGACAAAGACGCTGGTGAATTTCAGTTCTTCATGTAGCTGGCGCAACCAGCGACGTAACTCTTTACGTACCTGGGCATCCAGCGCGCCAAACGGTTCATCCAGCAGTAGAATTTGCGGTTCCACGGCAAGCGCGCGCGCCAGCGCCACGCGCTGTTTTTGTCCGCCGGAAAGCTGGGCGGGGAAGCGATCCGCGAGGTGCGCCAGTTGCACCATCTCCAGCAATTGCGTCACTTTCGTTTTAATCGCCGCCGCAGTTGGGCGGTCGCGTCGCGGCAGCACCGTCAGGCCAAAAGCGATGTTGTCAAACACCGTCATATGGCGAAACAGCGCATAGTGCTGAAACACAAAACCGACTTTACGCTCACGCGCGTGCAGGCGGCTAACGTCCGTACCGTGGAAACGAATATGACCGCTGGACTGATGTTCCAGCCCGGCAATAATGCGCAGCAGCGTCGTTTTGCCGGAACCTGACGGCCCCAACAAGGCAACCATCTGGCCGGAAGGAATATCCAGCGAGATATCATTCAGTACCTGAGTGCGACCAAACGATTTCTTAATTCTGGCGATCTCAATGCTCATGATTTTCCTCCTGTTGCGCGCGTTTTTCCTGATTCTCCAGACGCCATTGCAACATGCTCTTCAAAAACAGGGTAATAATCGCCATTAGCGTCAACAATGCGGCGGCGGTAAAGGAGCCGACGGTGTTGTAGTCCTGCTCCAGCAATTCAATCTGTAACGGTAGCGATAACGTTTCGCCGCGAATCGAGCCGGACACCACCGACACCGCGCCAAACTCGCCAATCGCGCGGGCGTTGGTTAATACCACGCCGTAGAGTAGCGCCCAGCGAATATTCGGCAACGTCACACGGCGAAACATTTGCCAGCCGGATGCGCCCAGTAAAATCGCCGCCTCATCTTCCTGACTGCCCTGGCTGAGCATCACTGGCACCAGTTCGCGCACCACAAACGGACAGGTGACAAAAATAGTGACCAGTACCATCCCCGGCCAGGAGAACATCATTTGCAAATTATGTTCATCCAGCCAGCCGCCCAACGGGCCGTTGGAGCCATAAAACAACAGATAGACCAGACCGGCCACCACCGGCGAGACGGCAAAGGGAATATCCAGCAGGGTCAGCAGTAGCTGACGTCCGGGGAAGTTAAAGCGCGTCACCAGCCACGCCAGCAGAATGCCGAACACCAGATTCACCGGCACTGCGATCAAGGCAATCAACACCGTCAGCCAGATGGCGTGCAGCATGTCCGGATCGGCCAGATTTTGCAGTACCGGCATTAACCCTTTGCTGAACGCCTGCACGAAGATGTAAATCATCGGCACCAGCAGGATAAACGCCGAAACCAGCATCCCGACGCCAATCAGAAACCATTTTCCCCAGTTAATACGGGGGACGTCGTATCGCTTCAATTGAGTCACTTCCGCCATTAATGACCTACCACACGTCGACCAAAGCGACTTTGCAAGGTATTGATAGAGAACAGCAGCAGCAAGGATGCCGCAAGGATCACCGAGGCAATGGCGCTAGCGGCCGGGTAATCAAACTCCTGCAAGCGCACAAAAATCATCAGCGAGGTCACTTCTGTTTTCCAGGCAATATTTCCAGCGATAAAAATCACCGCGCCAAACTCGCCCAGGCTACGGGTAAAAGAGAGCGCCACGCCGGCAATCAGCGCAGGCGACAGCTCAGGCAGCACGACTTTGCGAAAACTTTGCAGCCGGGTGGCCCCCAGCGTTTGTGCCGCTTCTTCATATTCCGGCCCCAGCTCTTCCAGTACCGGCTGGACGGTGCGCACCACAAATGGAATGCTGGTAAAGGCCATCGCCACCGCAATACCGAGCCAGGTATAGGTCACTTTGATATCAAACTGCGCGAGAAACTGACCGTAGAAACCGTTCACTGAGAACAGCGAAGCCAGCGTCAGACCCGCCACCGCTGTCGGCAGCGCAAACGGCAGATCCATCAGCGCATCCAGCAACGTGCACCCTGGAAAACGGTAGCGGGTTAAAATCCACGCCATCAACAGGCCAAACACGCCGTTAAAAATCGATGCCACAAATGCCGCCAGTAGCGTCACTTTATAGGCAGCCACCACCTGAGGGTTGGTCACGACATCCCAGTATTGCGCCCAGCTCATCTGTGAGAGCTGCATCACCAGCGCGCTCAACGGCAACAGTAGGATCAGGCAGACAAACAGCAAACTGGTGCCGAGGCTTAACGTAAAGCCGGGCAGCACGCGTCGGGAAGAAACGGCAAGCATTACTTACGCCCCGCCGCCAATAGTTTGTCCAGCTCGCCGCCGCTGGCAAAGTGCGTTTTCATCACTTCCGGCCAGGAACCAAACTTGTCTTCCACGCGGAACAGTTCGGTCTGCGGGAATTTATCTGCTTGCTTGCCCATGATTTCCGGGTTATTCACGCGGTAGTAGTAATGGGTAATGATGGTCTGCGCCTGCGGGCTATACAGCCAGTTCAGGTAAGCTTTGGCGGCTTTTTCTGTGCCGTTGGCCTGCACGTTTTTATCCACCCAGGCGACCGGGAATTCAGCAAGAATGTTCGTTTTCGGGATCACCACTTCAAATCCCTGGGCTTCATATTGTTTGCGGATGTTGTTCACTTCCGATTCAAAACTAATCAGCACATCGCCCAGACCACGCTCGGCAAAGGTAGTCGTAGCGCCGCGACCGCCGGTATCAAACACTTCGACGTTTTTCAGGAACTGGGTCATAAACTGTTCGGTTTTGGCTTTATCGCCGCCGTCCGCGTTATCCGCCGCGCCCCATGCCGCCAGATACGTATAGCGGGCGTTGCCGGAGGTTTTCGGGTTAGGGAAAATCAGCTTCACGTCGGAACGTACAAGATCGCTCCAGTCGTGAATATTTTTCGGGTTCCCCTTGCGCACCAGGAAGCCCATCGTGGAATAGAATGGCGAACTGTTGTTCGGCAGACGGCTTTGCCAGTCGGCAGGGATCAGTTTGCCTTTATCATGAAGAATCTGTACGTCGGTCACCTGATTGTAGGTCACGACGTCTGCCTTCAGTCCCTGCAAAATCGCCAGCGCCTGTTTTGATGACCCGGCATGAGACTGCTTAATCGTCAGCTTATCGCCGCCGTTATCCTTCGCCCATTGTTGCTCAAACGGCGGGTTAAGGGCGGCAAACAGCTCGCGGGAGACATCGTATGAGCTGTTCAGCAGCTCTGTTGCCTGCGCCTGCCCTGCCAGTAACAGCATTGCTGCCAGCGTCAGGGGTCTCTTTTTCAGTAAGTTAACGGCCATTGCGCACCCTTATAAATTTAATGACTTTCTTATGGTCATCATATTTATAACCAGCGCTAAAGGAGTAACGGTTTTATATACCGTTTGATGATTTGAAAGTTGAAAAGGGAATAAGAGAATCCCTCCCCACGCGGCGCGGGGAGGAGACCGGCATCAATCAGACACCTACGCTTACGCTTTCAGGCAGGGTACTGCCGCCATCAATGACGTTTTGCGTTCCGGTAAGATAGCTGGACTCATCGGAAGCCAGAAATGCCGCCAGTTCCCCTACTTCCAGCGGATCGGCAAGACGGCGTAGCGGAATGGCTTTTGCCATTTCCGTTAATACCGATTCCGGATCGTCAGGGTTAGACTGACGGGCAATGCTTTCCGCCATCGGCGTTCTTACATAACCGGGGCAAATGGCATTCACGCGAATACCGGACTGCGCATACTCTACCGCCAGCGATTTGGTTAAACCGACAATGGCGGCTTTTGACAGCGCATAGGCCGTTTCACCCGGGTCCGCCACCATATCTCCCGTGACGGAAGACATCATCACAATGCGGCCATCTTTACGTTTAATCATCTCCGGCAGGACGGCTTTGGTGACGTTCCAGACACCTTTAATATTAATATCAATGTGGAAATCGCGATCTTCTTCACTCATATCGAGGAAGTTGCCCAGACGGCACACGCCAGCGTTATTCACCAAAATATCAATTCTACCTTCAGTCTCTTTGGCGCGCGCAACCGCCGCCTGCACCGAAGCAAAATCTCTGACGTCAGCCTTAACGGCAGTACAGCGATGCCCGCGCCCGCCCAGCTCATCCGCCAGCTTTTCAATCTCATCGGAGATATCCAGCAAGATTAAGTTCGCGCCGTGGCGTGCGAATACGCGAGCGATCCCTTCGCCAATCCCCTGCGATGCGCCCGTAATCAATGCTGTCTTGCCCGTGAGTTTACCCATTTTCAATGTCTCCTTTTGAATATGGAGTCTTACACTCCATTAACACTGAAAATACAGTAATAACAAATAAGTGCTGAGGAATAGCTCACTAATTCAGGTAAATATTAGGTAAAAAAATCCCCGCGGAGGCGGGGATGGGTATTTTTATGCTGTTCTGCCTGATGGCGCTGCGCTTATCAGGCCTACCAATCGTAGGTCAGATAAAGCGGCTGCGCTGCCATCCGACAGGGTTTTACCTTATAGCGCTAACAGGCGATCCAGCGACGGCGCAAAATAGTAGCCGCCAGTTACCGGCTTGGTGAAGCGCAGCATCGCGTCGCGTTTACCGTCGGTATCGCCGAACATACTCAGAAGCTGCTGTTCGATATTGTGCAGACGCGCGCAGTAAGCGCAGAAATAGAGACCATGAGTGCCGCTGGCGGTGCCGTATGGCAGGCTCTGACGCACAATCTTCAGCCCTTTGCCATCTTCTTTGAGATCGACGCGGCTCAGGTGAGATGTTGCCGGACGCGCATCGCCGTCAATCTCTTCATTGGCTTCTTTGGTACGCCCGATCATCATCTCCTGATCGTGAATACTCATCCGGTTAAGTTGCTTGAGATTGTGTTCCCAACGCTGCACGAACACATAACTGCCGCCGGCATCCACGCCATCTTTGATCACCGCCACTTCACGACGCGTCTCTTCGCCTGCCGGGTTCTCTGTCCCGTCGACAAAGCCGCTCAGATCGCGTTCTTCCACCCAACGGAAGCCGTGAACTTCTTCTTTCACGTCGATACAGTCGCCGAAGGCTTCCATCGCCGCCTGGGCAACAGAAAAATTCACATCGTGGCGCAGGGAAAGGATATGGATCAGCACGTCATACTGCGTGGCCGGCGCCAGCCCTTTACCATAAGGAATAAAATCTTTCAGTTCTTCCGCCCCGACGCCGCCGCTCAGGGCGCGCCAGGTGTTGTTGCCAAACGCCACAACGGCCCCAAGATGGGCGTCCGGAAATTTGACTTCGAAGGTCGCCAGTTTATCGGCAAATGTTCTGCTGGCCGCGCGCAGGGCGTCCAGGTCGCCTTTTACATTGGCTTCAATCCAAATTGCCGCACGGCAATGTTCCGGCAAAATGCCACTTTGAACCTGAGACATGATTCCTCCTGAAAATGAGAATGCCACGCAGTCGTGGCATTAATGGAGGCTATTTTACCTTGTTTTTAAGCGGAGCGGTTTGTTCAGGCGCAAATTAACGACGCCAGATAATTTTGCGCACGTCCCAGTTTTTTAAGACGTCATCAGGAGGCATTAAGCCTTCCGGTCCGCTCCACTCTCCGGAGAAAACATAGCTAATATGCTGACTTCCCTCGGCTTTACATTCGACGCTGGTATGGCTATCGCTGGAAACCGGCTCGCAGTGGCCAAACGCTTTGCTGTAAAGGTCACTAAACGGCGTACCGATTTTGCCCCCCGCGGCGGTTGGGATATCGCTGTCCAGCACATCAATACGGCTCACGGTTCCCTGCTCGCCGTTGATCACCATCGCGACGCTGTCGCCCTTCATCGCTTCGAAAAAGCGCACCACGTTGCCGTTATCGGTTTTCATACCGCTACGCAGGCGATAATCGCCATCTAATGCCTCTGCAATAGCCGGCTCTTCCAGCGGCGTGGCGGCGGTCAGCGCTCCCACGCCTTGCTCAGTGACTTCTGTCGAGGAACCAAACCAGTTCCATGGATTTGCGGCAGACCAGTTGACCGAGGAGAGCGTCGAACAACCAGTCAGCGCCAGCGGCAGTGCGAGTAAAGTCAAACGCAGCGATTTCATCTCACTTCCTTTCTTTTATTAATTAACGTTGGTTGGAGTACGGGTTCGCCAAAAAGTGCCGTTATTCTTTCTCAAGGGAAAAACAGGCACGCAAACGTTGATTGGTTAACAGCCAGATCAGCGCGACGATGTCCGCCAGCAGCAGCGCCAGCCCGACGCCGCTGACCGGGTCGCCACCCAGCCACATCACCGGCAGCCAGCACAACGACACCAGTTGAGCAAGAATCAGGAGTCCGCGCAGCCAGCGCCACACACCAGGAAACGCTTCACGCCGCCCGCTGAGCAAAAACGCCACTACCGCCGGAACGCCGGGCAACAGCCCCAGCCAAAAATTGTCATGGTCGGGATAAAAAAAGTTTAACAAAGTATTACCCTGTCCACGGGATGAACCGGCAATGACAAAGAGTACCCAGGCGCGCGCCTGAAGTAGCAGTACGCACCAGAACAGAAACGGCAGGCGTAAACGTCCGTGTACATCATAATCGGCTGGATGAAACTCAGTACTCTTCATCTTCAATCAGGCGTTTACCCAAACTTAGGGCGTCAGAATGCTCATACCCCAGACGTTCATACATGCCCAGCACAACGTCGTTATCATCGCGCACCATAATTTGGATTTTCGGACACCCGCGGGCGATGAGTTTTTTTTCCAGCCGGTTAAGCAACGCATTCGCAATGCCGCGCCCACGGAACTCCGGGTGAACGCCCAGGTAATACGCAGAGCCGCGATGCCCGTCATAACCGCCCATTACCGTACCGACGACTTCGCCGCTAACTTCCGCAACGAGGAACAAGCTGACATCGTGATTCACCTTGCGTTCAATATCCATTTCAGGATCGTTCCATGGACGCAGCAGGTCGCAACGCTCCCAGAGGGTGATCACCTCTTCGAAATCTTCCTGGCGAAAAACGCGTATTTCCATGGTATTCGTTGCCTTTTCGGGTGGAAAAACCAAGATTATGGCGCAAACATCTGATTCAGCCAATATCTGACGCGATGTAGCGGAAAAAATGGCATAATGGCGATGTGTCACGTATTGAAATGAAAAGTAAAACAATTCTCATCACCAACCGTCGTAACGGATTACGCGATACGATATAACATCTTGAACTTAATTTTCACAACTCAGGCCGTATGAGCACTTTTAAACTCCTAAAAACTCTCACATCGCGCCGCCAGGTACTCAAAACAGGTCTGGCGGCCCTGACGCTGTCAGGTATGTCGCACGCAGTAGCCAAAGAAGAAACGCTAAAAACCAGTAATGGTCACAGCAAACCCAAAACCAAAAAAACCGGCAGTAAACGGTTGGTGATGCTCGACCCCGGACACGGCGGCATCGATACCGGCGCGATTGGCCGCAACGGTTCTCAGGAAAAACACGTCGTACTGGCAATTGCCAAAAACGTACGCGCTATTTTGCGCAATCACGGAATCGATGCGCGTTTAACCCGGACAGGGGATACCTTTATTCCGCTGTACGATCGGGTGGAAATCGCCCATAAGCACGGCGCGGATCTGTTTATGTCTATTCATGCCGATGGTTTTACCAACCCGAAAGCAGCGGGCGCTTCCGTTTTTGCGCTTTCCAACCGCGGGGCCAGTAGCGCCATGGCGAAGTATCTCTCCGAGCGTGAAAACCGCGCGGACGAAGTGGCGGGTAAAAAAGCCACTGACCGGGATCATCTATTACAACAAGTTTTGTTTGATCTGGTGCAAACCGATACGATTAAAAACAGTCTGACGTTGGGTTCGCATATTCTCAAGAAAATCAAACCTATACATAAATTACACAGCCGCACTACCGAACAAGCGGCTTTCGTGGTGCTAAAATCACCGTCAATTCCGTCGGTGCTGGTCGAAACCTCGTTTATTACCAATCCGGAAGAAGAACGCCTGCTGGGCACGACGGCGTTTCGCCAGAAAATCGCTACGGCGATCGCCAACGGCATCATCAGTTATTTTCACTGGTTTGATAACCAGAAAGCACACACGAAGAAACGGTAATCATGAAACCCGATGCACATCACGTAAAACAGTTTCTGCTACGCCTGCAGGATGATATTTGCCAAACGTTATCCGCTGTGGATGGCGCAAACTTTGTCGAAGATAGCTGGCGACGCGAAGCGGGCGGCGGCGGACGCAGCCGGGTATTACGCAACGGCGGGATTTTCGAACAGGCGGGCGTTAATTTCTCTCACGTTCACGGCGATGCAATGCCCGCGTCCGCCACCGCGCATCGGCCAGAACTCGCCGGGCGTAGCTTTGAAGCGATGGGCGTATCGCTGGTGGTGCATCCACACAATCCGTATATTCCCACCAGCCATGCTAACGTGCGCTTTTTTATTGCCGAAAAACCGGGCGCCGATCCGGTGTGGTGGTTTGGCGGCGGGTTCGATTTAACGCCCTACTACGGCTTTGAAGAGGATGCCGTTCACTGGCACCGCACCGCCCGCGACCTGTGTCAGCCGTTTGGCGACGATGTGTATCCGCGCTATAAAAAGTGGTGCGACGACTACTTTTTCCTCAAGCATCGTAACGAGCAGCGCGGCGTTGGCGGACTGTTTTTTGACGATTTGAATACGCCGGATTTCGACCACTGTTTTGCTTTTATGCAGGCGGTCGGTAACGGCTACACCCGGGCGTATTTACCGATTGTCGAACGACGCAAAGCGATGGTCTGGGGAGAGCGGGAGCGTAATTTTCAACTTTATCGCCGCGGGCGCTACGTGGAGTTCAATCTGGTGTGGGACAGAGGCACCCTGTTTGGTCTGCAAACCGGCGGGCGCACTGAATCTATCCTGATGTCGATGCCGCCGCTGGTGCGCTGGGAGTACGACTGGCAGCCGGAAGCGGGTAGCCCGGAAGCGGCGCTGAGCGAGTTTATTCAGGTACGCGACTGGATTTAACTTATTTATAAAGTAAAACAATGCAAACAAATACACGGAAAGTAGTAACCAGTGACGCCAAATGGCATCCCCATCTGGGTATAAGTTTTATTGGCTGCCTGCTTGCCATTACGCTAGAAATATATTTTGAAGAAAGAATATTCATCCCTCATAGCGGAGGGGTGAGCTTCGGTCTGATCGTGCTTCTGGTTATCAATATGGTGACCATCCCTGTGGTCATGGCCCTGATAGCATTACTCTGCTTTATTGTTCATATTCCGCGTAAAAGCGTTAACTGTATCTTGCTATGCATACTGGCATGTATTCTGACGATAGCCGGTTTGTTTATCGCCTATCCGGTTGGCCGTTGAATAAAAGCAGGCTCGTAGAAATAAACGAGTTCATTGTAGATAAAGAATTCGGATAACCGCCCGCTGCCGTTATCATTAGTAAAACAGTACAGTAAACACTCGTAGAATTTGCAGTGGAGCACTACCGCATGGACGAGCGTATTCCTTGTAAAAACCCGCAATGCTCACATTTCATCCTGCCAGCAACGGCTGCCCGCACGGAGGGCTATTGCATGCCCTGCGTCCAGGCGCGCTATCGGCAAGAGCAGGAAGAATATATCCGGAAAAACAGAAAAACGATCGACGCGTTCAGTGGCATTACCAACCCTGTTGAAATGCTTAAACTCGTTCATGAACCCCGGGAACACGATCCGTTAATCGAGTGGATTCCCTGCCCCATTCCGACCGATGAGCTTTACAAAAAGCTCTCCGATGATGAAAGCCGCGACATGGTCGATTATGCAGAAGAATTATTTGATTCCGGATGGCAGGAGGAAGCTCAGGAAATTGCGCTGTGCCTGGCGGCATTTACCCGGGCCAATCTGGATAATTTCCTGCGCCAGGTAATAAATGAAGAAGAACTGGAGCTCTCTTCACCCCTACCTTTTCACCGTGCGCCGCCTGACGTACGCGACGCGCTTTTGCAGAAGGTGGAAACCGATGACGAAAACCGTGACGGCATTCTTTGTGCCCTGGCCTGGATTGGCGATGAGGTTGTCGTTGAGCATTTTAACCGCTGGCACCAGGAACCACCTGCGTGGAGTGCTTCACTTCATATCCTCCCTCATCGCTATGCTCACCAGGCGGGATGGGAGCTCACTGAAAATGGCCGCAGGCGCGATCTTTACTTTACGCAATGTACCCATCTGGTAAAACAGGCACCTGAACAGCCTGCCGTTTTTCGCGCCGTCGCAGAATATGGTGAAAACTGCCCACACTGTTCCCTGCCGCTAATCAATCTGTTTGAGGTTGCGCCGAGCGCCGTCGGCCTCAGCACGCAGGGTTGGCCCGGTCAAATTCGTATTCTGACCTGTCAGTGTTGTACGGCATATAACACCGTTTTCGCCACCGTCGATCCGCAAGGCCAGCCGCGATGGTACGAAAAAAATGCGCTCTCGACGCTGGCGGTGGAGAATTCCTCTGACTGGATAACGCTACCGCTTGATATTCTGCACCCCGGGGAATCCCGTTTGCCGCTATTCGCTGCTGAAATATTTTTACCCACCACCTTCTCACAGCTCGGCGGCCATCCCGCATGGGTTCAGGATGCAGACTACCCCACGTGCCCAACGTGCGCGCAAACGATGATGTTTCTTGCGCAGCTAAGCTATGAAGATATTGAGGAAGAGGAATATGCGGAAGGAATGCTTTACGGGTTTATCTGCCCCTCCTGCCAAACAACGGCAACGTCTTATCAGCAAACATAAACGCTCATCCTCATGACCTGATGACAAAACTGTTTTGCACGTTGTGCGCGCGCGGTTCCCCGGAGGCGGCGCTGGCGCGCCTTGTCCGGGCTACCAACCACAGACGGCAGCGAATCCGTAGGCCCGGTAAGGCGCCAGCCGCCACCGGGCAATTCCCGACACGCGCACGTTATCAGCAACCGGAGAGCCTACCCATCAATATCAAGCCCATTGCCGCATCCGTTGATGCAGCGTCAACGACGGTTTTTCGGCAAATAATTGCTGATAATCGGTGGCAAACTGCCCCAGATGCCAGAATCCCCACTGCATCGCGGCATCTTTGACCGTGGCGCTCTGCGACCACGGGCTAATCAGTTCCCGGCGTACTGCGTTTAAACGAATACGTTTCAGCCACGCATTGGGGCCAATGCCCAAAATGGCGTGAAACGCATTTTGCAGCGTGCGACGGCTTACGTGTAGCTGGTTACATAAGTCGAGCACCGTCAGCGGCTCCGACATATTTTCCAGCACATATTCCCGCGCCCGCGACAGTAGCCTACGATATCCCTGATGGCTGATGCTCTCAGCGCTATGAATCGGCTTCGCCTCTTCCAGCATCGTGCCCATCGCCAGCAATAAATTATCACTCAAGACCTTACGCACCGCAGGTTGATGCAGGGTTTCAGGACTCTCGCTGAAGGTGGCCAGCGCCTGCTGCACAAAGCCCCACAGCGCCGCTTTATGCTGCTCTTTTACCTCCAGCGCTAACTGGTTACGTAGCATATGCAGCACCCTTTCCGGGTTATGCAAAAACGTGGCCTGACGGGAAATAACATCTTCCGAGATAACGACGCCCAGAATGGTGTAATCATCCGGCGTACTCAGTTCAAACTCGGTGCCTCCCGGCCGGGTGGCAATCTCGGCGCTGCCGAGCCCCTGCGCGCCGATAAATCCCTGTTCGCCGCGCGTCGCCGGAATACCAAACCAGAAAGAGTTTGGCCAAACCAGACACGACTGACGCAGCGCCAGGCCGGTGTATTCACGGAACACCTGAATCTCATCAAGCAGGATTTCCGTGAACTCGCCATGAAATTTACCCGGGTGTAACTGATCGTAGATCTGCTGCCAGGCGGTGATAGTCAGAGCATGTTCATAGACATCCGTCGTCCGTCGCTGATGAACATTGTCCACCTCGACTCTGGGCGTAAGTTTAACGTCTTCGGGTAACGCTTCATGATAAAGATGGTGCAAATTCGCTGTACGGGTCTTTTTCATGATCTTCTATGCCGGACGCCCGCCAGGACGCCCGGCCCTCCGACAGATTAATTTTTGATGCGATAGCGACTACTGCGTTTACGCAACGCTCCGTCAGAAAAGAGTTGTTCCAGCACGTTTCTGGCCTGCTCCAGCGGCCAGCCAAAATGCGCGGCAACCTCTCCCGCCGTCATTCCCTGGCGTACTGATGCCAGCAGCGCCAGTAACGCTTCAGCGAACTCAGGCGTTGCGGGTACCTGGGGCGCTTTCTCAGTCGGCGTTGTCGCACGCGCAAACCCGCCAATCAGCCACTGGGTGTCCTCTTCCGGGCGACCAATTTCTTTGCGGCTAATCACACGGCCTGTGCGCTGCGCGGCGGCGCTTCCGGCATCCAACGCCGCACGACACGCCGCCAGATCGCCCTCCACCACCAGAGTGAGCCTGCCAGGGTCGAGCACTTGATGACTGAGCAAACGCACGTTGGCCGCTTTCAGCATGGCATCCGCCGCATCGACGGCGGCGACCATTCCGTCCACTTCCAGTAATCCCAGGGCATTGATCATTGGCAACCTCCGTTACGCACGCTGGACAGGGTTACGAGCGATATCCAGCACGGCGTCGGTAAAGGCGTTGCAGGCGGCTTTACACGCGGCCTGGCTTCCCGTTAAGAACGCGGCCGAATAGTTGGTTTCCGACGGCGGCGGCACGTAAGTCACCAGTTGAACGTCAGCGGATTTCATCGCCGCGTCAATGCCGAATGTCGCTTCCAGCGGCGGCGCCACCAGGTAGGCCATTGGATCGCCCAGCGCGATACCTGCGGTAGACGAGAGGTACGAACCGGTACGCGAAACCACATGCGCCAGGAACGCGGTATTTTCCGCATCGTTCGCCCACTGGAACGCCGCGCCGTTTTCAATACTGGCGACCATCGCATCCAGACCGGCGCGCACTTCCGCCGGGTTCGGGCCGCCCAGCATAATCAACACCTCACCGGCGGTAGGCGACGGCCCGTGAGCCGCCCCGGCATAGAGGGAGCGGCCATAGACCACTTCCACCATCGCCTGTTTTGTCGCTTCGTCAGCGGCAATATAGGTCACATCATCAGAATCTGCCGTGATGAGTCCGAGACTACGTATATGTGGCGGTAATTTAAGTTCCCGCGCAAAGCCGTCATTCACGGAGGCAATCACGCGCATGGCAGTCACTGAAGGTCGAATCAAATCTAATGCAGGCATGATGTCTCCTTAACGGGTCATGTTGATGCCGGACGCTTTCTGCTCCAGCATCCGTTTGGCCAAATCCACAATCACGGCGGCGGCTTCTACCGGCGGCGTCCCCCCCTGATGAATGTTTGAAATACAGGTTCTGTCGGCCTCGACGGTGGTCGCCACGCGCGGGGAATAGACGGCGTAGCAGGAAAGACTTTCCGACTGCCCCAGCCCCGGACGTTCGCCCACCAGCAGGATGACGACCTTCGCGCCGAGAATTTCGCCAATCTGATCTTCAATCTTCACGCGGCCATAGCGCACAAAGAACGGCGTGCCGACGTTCAGCCCGGCCTGCTTCAGACCGGCAAGCAGCGGCGGCAGGATCTCTTCATAGTTGGCGGTGATCGCATCCGTAGAGAGGCCATCGGAGACCACTACCTGCACATCCGGGTTCATCACGCACTGCGACTTCAGCGCGTCAATGGCTTCCGGGCTCAGGCGACGCCCCATATCCGGGCGCGTCAGGTACAGGTTTTTGTCGCTGATCTCCGAACGTACTTCCAGCAGCCCTTGCGCTTTGACCCACTCTTCCGGCACTTCTTTGAGCACGGTGTCTTTCGAACGGGAGTGATCCGCCAGAAAGCGCAGCAGCGCCTGGGTGCGCGGACGCGGCCCGGCACGACCCGTGCAGACGCGTGCCGCAGTACTGCGACGCAGTTCGGTCAACACGTCCGCACGATGTGGGTTCTCGACGCCAATCCAGGCTTTTGCCTCTGCGGAACCTAAATCCAGCGCGCAGCTTTCGGTCACCGTCGGCGCGGCGCACTGCGGCTTTGCGCCTTCCTGCGTTGACGGCGCGACGGGCTGCGGTACGTCCTGTCCCATTGACACCATCACGCTACGTACAATTTCTTCAATCTGTTTTTGATCCATGGTGTTATCCCCGCGTCATCAGAAGAACAGTGACGGATCGCCCGCCCGTTTGGTCAGACGACCGTTTGCCATAATGCCCATCGTTTCCAGCCAGCGTTCAAACTCCGGCGACGGCCGTAAATTCAGCAACTGACGGACGGTGGCGGTATCGTGGAAAGCGGTGGTCTGGTAGTTGAGCATGATGTCGTCGCCGAGCGGCATCCCCATGATGTAGTTACAGCCGGCAGTGGCGAGCAGAATCATCAGGTTTTCGTTAAGGTTCTGGTCGGCGTCGGCATGGTTGGTATAGCAGCAGTCGCAGCCCATCGAGATGCCGCTCAGCTTGCCCATAAAGTGATCTTCGAGACCGGCGCGGATAATCTGCCTGTCGTTGTAGAGATATTCCGGCCCGATAAAGCCCACCACGGTGTTCACCAGGAACGGATCGTAGTGGCGCGCCAGCCCGTAGTTACGCGCTTCCATTGTCACCTGGTCGGCACCAAAGTTCGCGCCAGCCGACAGCGCCGAGCCCTGTCCGGTTTCAAAGTACAGGCAGTTTTCCCCGGCGATGCGGTTGAACTCCGCCCCCACGGCCCGCGCTTCATCGAGCATAGCCAGCTCGACGCCGAACTCTTTTAAGCCCTTCTCGCTGCCGCAAATGCTCTGGAAAATCAGTCCGCCCGGCGCGCCGCGGCGAATCGCTTCAATCTGGGTGGTGACATGCGCCAGCACGCAGCCCTGGGTCGGAATATTGAATTTATCGATAACGCCGTAAACGGTGTCGAGCACGCGGGTCAGGTTCTCCACGTCATCGGTCACCGGGTTAACGCCGATCACCGCATCGCCTGCGCCGAAAGAAAGCCCTTCGTAGATTTGCGCGGCGATACTCTGTACATCGTCACGGGTATCGTTCGGCTGCAAACGGCAGCTAAAGGTGCCCGGAATACCGATGGTGGTATTGGCTTTTTTGATCACCGGCATTTTCTTGCCGCCGTAGATCAGGTCAGCGTTGGAGCAGATTTTCGCTACTGCCGCCACCACTTCGGAGGTCAGCCCTTTGCGGGTAAACGCGATGTCGTCCACGGAGGTTTCATCGCTCAGTACGTATTCGCGCAGTTCGCTGATGCTCCAGTTTTTAATCCGGTTATAGGCCGTTTCGTTGACGTCATCCTGAATCAGGCGCGTCACGCAGTCCTCTTCATAGGCAATCACCGGATTGTTGCGGATATCCGCCACCGTCATTTCCGACAGTACCTGTTTTGCCGCTACGCGCTCCTGCGAACTTGCCGCGGCAACCCCGGCCAGCACATCCCCCGAACGCAGTTCGTTGGCTTTAGCCAGTACCTCTTTTACATCCTTAAACTGATAAACATTGCCGAACAATGTGGTCTTTAGTTTCATAAGTCGTTCCCTCAGGAAGGAAATGCGAGTGATTTCACCGTCACCGGCACAACCGATCCGCCAAAAAGAGGCGTACCAATGTCGATATAGTCTCCCGCCCGCACGACCACCTCATCGATGACCGCCAGCGGAAGTTGCGGTAACTGTGGGCGCAATAACATGCCCAGCGCTTTACCAAAATCCTGCTCGGCCACCACCAGCAGGGGATGTGGATTGGGATAACGCGCGACAAAAGCCGTCAGCGCGTTGATGACCGTGAGTAATGCGGCGTAACGCACCGGAAGCGTGGCGGGAAGCGCCAGCACGTAAGCGTCGGTTTGCGGGTCGAGATCAAGCTGGAGAAGCGCCTGCCGCCAGGCGTTCACCAGATCGGCGTCATCCTGCGGGATCGCCACCGGCAGGTTGCGCAGCGGCAGTTGGACGTCTTCCAGCCAGATAGTACTGCCGGAAAGCGACAGCGTATGGGCCCCCGCGCCAATCACCGTGGCGCGCACGGTTTGCGCCGGAAACTGCACGTTCATCTCGCGCAGACGCGGGTGCTCATGCAGCGCGGTCGCCAGCAGCGGCCCGATATCAGAAAAGCAGAACGGATCGGCAGGTTGGTTGCGGTAGCATTCACCTACCCCACCGGAAAGGGTGATCACCTCCGGCGTAATATCGGCGGGCAGCAGCCCGGTTTGCATCAGCGATTGCGCCAGCGGCGAGAGCGCGCCAGTGATAACCTCGACGATGAGATCCGCCATCCGCCGCGCCACCTGCCCCAACTGTGCGGCAGCTAAGGCGCGAGCATCAGTACCCGAACCGAACACCTCATCGATAATCATCTGCCCCGGCTGATGGGCATAAACCACGCGCCCCTGAGCATCGGTTTCCAGCAGGCGACCACCGACGTTAAGGCAAGCGGTACCGCTGACTTTTCCCGCGTCAAACAGCGCGTAGTTAGACGTGCCGCCGCCGATATCAATATTCAGCACCCGGCACATCCGCTGCTCAGACAAGCTTTGCGCTCCGGCGCCGTAACCGGCAATGACCGATTCCAGATGCGGCCCGGCGCTGGCGACCACAAAGTCGCCCAGCGACTGCGAGAGCGTCATGACCGCCGGACGGGCGTTGCGGGTTTTGGCGCTTTCGCCGGTGATAATGATAGCCCCTGAGTCCACCGATTCAGGCGCGATGCCTGCGGCCTGATACTGGGCCAGAATCAGCGCTTTAAGTTCGGCCTCTTTCAGACCGCCCTGCTTATCCACGGGCGTAAAGAAGACCGGGCTTTGCCAGCTAATGTCGCGTTTGATGAATTCGTAGCGCGGCACCTGCGACACCGCCGCACGGTTAACCAACTCCAGGCGCGAGAAGATCACCTGCGTGGTGGTGGTGCCGATATCGATACCGACGCTCAGTAGCTGGCGAGTGTTCACGATTGCGCCTCCGCTTCGGTTTTCACCTGGGCGGCGTCATCTTTCGGCACCAGCATCATCGCCACGCCAATCGCCGTCACGCCGCCGATCAGCTTGCCGACAATCATCGGGAAGATCATGGCGTTCATGTTGGCGGCGGCGAAGCCTAAATGGTCGCCCAGCGCGAACGCCGCAGAGACGGCAAATGCGCAGTTAATCACTTTGCCGCGGGTATCCATCTGCTTCATCATGCCGAACATCGGGATATTGTTCGCCAGGGTCGCTACCATGCCTGCCGCCGCAATATTATTTACGTTCAGCAGCTTACCGACATTCATCAACGGTTTTTCAAACCAGCGGGTCAGTAACAGCACCATCGGATACGCGCCGAGCAGCACGCAGGAGATAGAGCCGATCACTTCAATGGCGCGCATCACTTCGCCGGGTTTGTCGCCTGGCGCCATAAAGATCGGGTCGAGCCCCGGAATCAACTCCCAGCCCAACAGGAATTTAATCACCGCAGCCGCCAGACCGATGGTGATCAGCGCCACCAGAAATTTGGCGAAAATCTGGAAACCGTTGATCATTTTTTCCGGGATGAACTTCAACCCCAGCGCTACCAGCACCGCGACAATCAATACCGGGATCATGTTCATCAGGATCAGCGCGAAGGTAAACTCCACTGGCTGACCATTGATCTGCACGCCTGAGTACATGGCGATCAATCCCCCCGCAATGCAGCCAATGGGAATGGTGACGATACCCGCGAGTACGCCAAGCGCCAGGTAGCGGCGGTCAGACGGTTCGATAATGCCGAGCGCCACCGGAATGGAGAACACAATGGTCGGCCCCATCATCGACCCAAGTATTAACCCTGAGTATAGCCACGCCGCGACATCACCGCCGGCCAGCTCTTTGGCGAGGAAGAATCCGCCCATATCACAGGCCAGCAGCGTACCCGCGAACATGGATGGGTTCGCGCCCAGCATTTCGTATACCGGGATAATAACCGGCCCCAGTACATGCGCCAGCACCGGCGCCAGCGCGGTCATACCGACCATCGCCAGTCCCAACGCGCCCATCGCCATAAAGCCCTCTTCAAACTGGCCGCCAGACCCCTCGATACTCTTGCCAAATTTACCGAGGAAGCGCGCCGACCCGCCGAACTGCGACAGGATTCTGTCCACGGCGGCAATCAGCATAAAGAACATCATGATGTACATGATGATTTCGTTAATTCCCATAGCCCCTACTCCCTGTCATTTTTGATTTGTAAGCCGGATAAGACGTTTACGTCGCCTCCGGCATTAACGCCGTGTTATTGCCGGATGGCGGTGCGAGCACCTTATCCGGCCTACAGGCATTACCCGGCAGCCGCGTACAGGTCGATAATCTGTGCCTGTGTGGCGGTGCGTGGGTTACTGCGCAGACAAATATCCTCCAGCGCGGCTTGCGCCCACGCGCTGTAGTGTTCGGGTTTGGCGCCAGCGTCAGCCAGCCGTTTGCTCTGCCCTACTTCGGCAATCAGCTCGCTCACCGCCGCAATTGCATCGCGATCGTCCGATTTCTTATTGGTTAACGCCCGGCCGATTTGACTGAAGCGTTCGCGGCATACCATCCGGTTAAAGCCCATGACCGTTGGCAGCAGCATGGCGTTGGCCTGGCCGTGCGGAATATGCAGCGCCGCCCCTGGCTGGTGCGCCATCGCATGACACAGCCCCAAACCGGCGCTGGAAAAAGCCATTCCCGCCATACAGGAGGCCAGTAACATATTTTCACGCGCCGCCAGATCGTGGCCGTAACCCACGGCTTTCGGCAGCGATTTGCCAATCATTGCTATCGCGCCAATCGCCAGGCTGTCGGTAAACGGCGTGGCGTTGAGCGCGCTGTAGGCCTCAATCGCATGCGTCAGCGCATCGATACCGGTCATCGCCGTCACGTTTGGCGGAACGCCTTCGGTCACGGCAGCATCAAGAATCGCCACGTCCGGCATTAGTGACGCGTGCGCCAGCACCTGCTTGCGCCCGCTGACCGCGTCGATAATCACCGTCACGTTGGTGGTTTCTGAACCGGTTCCGGCGGTGGTCGGCACCGCAATCAGCGGCAGACGCGGGCGTAATGTACTGTGCTCGGTCATGGCGCTCAGCGTCTGGTCAGGGTTAGTCACCAGCAGGGCGACCGCTTTCGCCGCGTCCAGCACCGAACCGCCGCCAAAGGCCACTACGCCGTCGCACGCCGCCTCACGCAGTTGCGCCACCGCCGCGCAAACATCGGTGATGCACGGCTCGCCTGGCGGACACGGCCAGACCGTCATCGCCACGCCTTTCATCGCCAGGCTGCGTGCCAGCGGCGCGGTCATTCCCGCCTGATGCAGGAAGCTGTCGACCATCACAAACAGATGGCTTACGCCTCGCGCTTGCGCTTCCTGGCCGCAGGCGCCGAGCGCCCCAAGTCCGCACAGCGTGACCGGCGGTACGCTGAACGTTTTCACCCGTTGCAGATTCAGGGTGTCGAATGCCTGAAATAGCGCCGTCTGTAGTTCAGCTTGCATAGAGTCCCTCCGCTTTCGCTCTCCCGCTGTTGGCTATCGCCAGCGGGGTCATAAACAGGCTGTGCTGCGGCAAATGCACCTGTAACTCCGGGAAACGCTGGCGAAATAACGCCTCCACGCCCGGCTGCATACAGGAACCGCCCGCCAGCCATAAATCAGCAATTCCTTGCCCTTCAATGTGGCGAGCAACGATCTCCGCCATCTTTTCGTACACCGGCTTCACTACTGGCCAAATCTCCTGCGCATTGCTGCGCTTGTACTGTTCCGCCTCTTCCAGGGGAATATGGCGGTTGCCCGCCAGCGTCAGGGAGATATGGTGCCCGCCAGTGGCTTCATCGGCGGAGTAAGTCACCTTGCCCTGTTTGACGATGGCAATGCCGGTAGTGCCGCCGCCAATATCCACCACGCCTGCATTATCAAGCGCCAGCAGATCCGCCACCGCCGTCGGCTCATCCAGTACGTGGCTGACTTCTAACCCGGCAGACTCCAGCACGTTGTTCGAAATACGCTGGTCGGTGCCCGGCGGGAACGAGGTCGCCGCGTGGGTAAAGCGGCAGCCGAGCTGCTGTTCAAGGGTGTCGAGATGGCGGCGCACGAGGGTGACGGCGCCGAAGAAATCCCAGACGATGCCGTCACGCACAACGTCGGCCCAGTCAAGGCATACCGCCACCGGCTGGGCGTTGCCGTCGACCACCATCGACACCACGTCGCAGGTGCCCAAATCGACGCCCAGCCACAGCGGTGTATCGCTGGCGGCGGGCGTCTGGTTACACAGGGCCGCCGCTTTTTGCAGTCTTGGGGTGAGCCAGAGTTGTTCGTCGTGCGCCATGAGTCATCCCTTATACAATGCGAAACGCATCCACCAGCACGCATCGACGCAGCCGCACAAAGGTACGCGCGCTGGTCACCCCTTCGCCGGTTGGCGTGGTGATGGTCATGGTGGTCCAGCCTTCACCGCCCAGTCCGAGACCAGCAATGCACGGACCGTTTTTGACGAAAATACTGGTATCAATGGCGTTCGCCATCTGGTTCATATTGTCGATATTGCGCGAGTGCATTGCCGCGGTGTGGTGGCAGCCGCCCTCAAGCTGGACCGCCAGCGCAATGGCTTCTTCAACGTTGGCAACGCGTACGACAGGAAGCACCGGCATCATCAGTTCGGTCACCGCGAACGGATGGTTAGCGGGCGTTTCCACAAATAGCAGGCGCGTTTGATCCGGGACGTTCAGGCCGATGGCTGCGGCGATCTTGCCCGCGTCACGACCGACCCAGTCACGGCTGACGGTGCCTTTACCGCGTTCATCGATATTCTTCAGCAGCACCGGCTGGAGCTGTTCGGCCTGAGCGGCAGTCAGTTTCACCGCGTGCTGACCTTCCATCAGACGCATCAGCTCGTCGGCGACGCTATCCACCACAATCAGCACTTTTTCGTCGGCACAGATGATGTTGTTATCAAACGACGCGCCTTTGACGATGGATTGTGCAGCGCGCGGCAGGTCGGCGGTCTCATCCACCACCACCGGGGGATTACCGGCACCGGCGGCGATCAGGCGTTTATTAGTATGTTTACGCGCCGCGTCCACCACCGCTTCGCCGCCAGTCACCACCAGCAGGCCAATACCGGGATATTTGAACAGCCGCTGGGCGGTTTCGATATCCGGGGTCGCCACGGTGACCAGCAGATTTTCCGGGCCGCCGGCGGCGACCACCGCCTGATTGAGGAGGGTGATTGCCCGCTGAGAGACCTTTTTCGCCGCCGGATGCGGGGCAAACACGACGCTGTTGCCTGCGGCAATCAGGCTGATGGCGTTATTAATCACCGTCGCCGCCGGATTGGTGGACGGCGTGACCGAGGCCACCACGCCCCACGGCGCATTTTCAATCAGCGTCAGGCCGTTATCGCCGGTCAGCACCTGCGGAGATAAACACTCGACGCCCGGCGTGCCGCGCGCCTGCGCCACGTTTTTAGCAAATTTATCGTCAACGCGTCCCATGCCGGTTTCGCTGACGGCAAGCTCCGCTAATTCTCGGGCGTGTTTTTCGCCCGCTTCGCGAATGGCATGAATGGCAAGCTGGCGCATCGCCACGCTCTTCAGCCCCTGCTGGGCCCGTTTTGCTGCCGCCACTGCGTCATCCAGGGAGGCAAAAACGCCCATCTCATGAACAGTGCTGGCCGGCTGGCTGCTGTCTTTCATTTTCAGCAGTACCGCTTTCACCACCTGTTCAATATCCTGTTGATTCATGATGTTCAGTCCTATTTATGGAAAACCACTTTCCCGCCAGCCACCACTTCATCGACGATGCCAATGACGCACAGATCGACCGGTGATAATTCGCTGCGATGCGCCTGGCGTGCGGAACTGCCGCTGACCAGCAGTACCCACTCTCCGGTTCCCGCCCCGATACTGTCGATAGCGACGGCACACTGCCCGTCGGGGTTGCCCTGGGCATCGATCATTTCCACCATCAGCAATTTGTCATGCGCCAGTCCCTGATGGCGGACGGTACATACGATTTGTCCTGTGACGACTGCCAGTTTCATATCCGCCTCCATGGATTGCCCGTTGGGTCGTAGGCCTTGAATCTGCGCACCATCAGGCAATGGCGCGCATTCATGCCGGATGGCGACGCTGCGCGTCTTATCCGGCCTACCATCAAATGTTGCTGTCGCCTTTGAAGCTGATCGGGAACACTTCTTCCAGATCGCCGTGCGGGCGTGGAATCACGTGTACAGAGACCAGCTCGCCAATGCGCTGCGCCGCAGCGGCGCCAGCATCGGTTGCGGCTTTGCACGCCGCCACGTCGCCACGCACCATAGCCGTACACAGGCCACCGCCAATCTGCTTCACGCCGACCAGCTTCACGCGTGCGGCTTTTACCATCGCATCTGAGGCCTCAATCAGCGCAACCAGGCCCCGGGTTTCAATCATTCCTAATGCTTCCATCGTGTTTTCCTCTCATTAAAGGGGTCCAGAACGGGACCGTTCATTCAACCAGTGTGTGTAAGCTGCGTTCGCGGCTCACGTCAGCCTGGCGCGGCACGGCTGCCACCAACGCCAGTTCGATAATTTCCTGCACGCTACAGCCTCGGGAGAGGTCGTGAAGCGGCGCGGCAAGCCCCTGAATTAGCGGCCCAACAGCGCGATAGCCTCCCAGACGCTGAGCGATTTTGTAGCCAATATTGCCCGCCTCCAGCGACGGGAAAATCATCACGTTGGCGCGGCCTTGCAGCGGGCTGTCAGGCGCTTTTTGCGCGGCGACCTCCGGTACGAAAGCGGCGTCAAACTGCAATTCACCGTCCACAAGCAGTTGCGGCGCACGTTCGCGAACGAGCTCTGTCGCCTGCTGCACGTTGGCAACATTGGGGTGACGGGCGCTGCCGTTGCTTGAAAATGACAGCATCGCCACGCGCGGCTCTTCGCCGGTAATGGCCCGCCAGGTGTCGGCGCTGGCGAGAGCGATATCCGCCAGCTGCGCCGCCGTCGGCTGCGGCACTACGCTGCAATCGGCGAACCCTAATGCCGGACCGGCATACTGCGGCAGCATCAGGAAAATAGACGATAATGTTTTGCACCCGGGTTGCAGGCCAATCACCCGCAGCCCTGCGCGCAGCACGTTCGCCGTTGACGACAGGTTGCCTGCGATACACACATCAGCCTCACCGGCGCTCACCATGGCGGCAGCGAACATTAGCGGGTCGCTAAGCTTTTCCACTGCGTCCGGCGGCGTTTTTTCTCCGGCACGGGCGAGCCAGCGTTGCGCAAAACGCTGGCGCATACTCAGGTTGCTGTGTGGGTCGATGACCTGAATGCCATCCATCGCCATACGATGACTCAGGGCAAACTGACGCAGCGCAAACGGACTGGCGACCAGAACGGGGCGAGCCAGACCGTACTGTTGCAGGTAATGCGCCGCTTTCAGCACGCGTTCGTCCAGCGCATCAGGAAAGACGACTCTGGCGGGGGCGCGTACCGCCAGTTCGCGGGCGCGTTCAATGATCATGGCTTCTCTCCCAACCGTTGTTGAATTTGGGCGACCGTCAGCGGATGTTTCGCCACGCTCAAAATCATCATCACGTAAACCGTGCTGGAGAGACGGTTCAGCGCCTGTAAAATGTCCGGGCGCAAGACCTCAAAACTACGGGTAATAAACACTTGTGCGGCGAGGGTTTCCGTTTCGCGGACTTTGGTTCGCAGCAGATTAAGCAGCGCCGCATCGCGACCGTGGCTAGCCTCCGGCACCAGGTGATCGTGGTCGAGATAGCGCAGCGGCTGGTGGGAAAGCCGATGCAGCTCATCCTCGTTGAGCCCGACGATAGACTGCGCCGCCAGCGGTTCATCTATAGCGTCGGCGCGCATAATGTTGCCCAGCCGCGAGCGGATATCGAAAAGCCACGGCTGCCAGGGTTCCGCCAGTTCGATTTGTAGCCACACGGTCAGCGCGATGGCGCTGTCGAGCGCGGCGCGAAAGCCGAGGCGCGGGTCGCTTTTGGCGACCATTTTGTCCGCCGTCAGATGGGTCAGCGTATCGGGCTTTTTCACCACCGGCTGGCGGCACAGTTCACAGCATGCCTGTGGGTGCGTATCGCTACTGGTTAAGCCATGTACCGGCTGCGGCTGCTGTTCGTCATCATCGACAAACAGCCTGCCTTGCGGATCCAGAAACTTAATGCGCAGGCGGCGACTTTCCAGCAGTTCCCGGGCCGAGGGCGTCAGTCGTGCATCAGCGGGCAGATGGATCTCCGATCCTTCGCTGAGCGTATGATTCGCTCTGAGCCACGTTTCGGTGATGAAATCGTTCATACGGATTGCCAGTTTGCAGGCCAGGCGACGTACAGAAAGCGCACGGACGTTGGCGTGCCAAATTCAATGCTGGAGCCTTTAGGGATGAACATCACATCTCCGGCTTTGGCAATCATGGTTTCGCCTTCATGGCGTACGTGCAGTTCGCCTTCCAGCACCATGTCGATTTCGTCGTAGTTCAGCGTCCACGGGAAAAAGGCGTTGTCCCACTGCATAAACCCGGCGGCCATGCTGCTACCATCCTGCTCTGTAACCAGATCGGTTAAGCCGACGCAGTGCGGTTCGGCGCCGTCGAAGCGGCCAAATTTCACGCTGCTGCCGTCAATGACTTTCACGCCGCCTTTACCCGTGACGGAGGTAAAGCTCGGCTGCATCGTCCCCAGTTCCAGCGACTGCTTTTCCTTCAGCACTTTTTCCATCAACTGCGCCACCAGGCTTTCAGTAAACTGCCCTTCCGGGAGCTGCGCGATGATGGCTTCCCGAATGCGCTGGCTTTCGCTTTTACACGCCTGCGCCGATGTGGATGCCGGAACGGACTCGTCGCATTCGGTAATCGTGAAGCCCAGTAGTTCCGCCACTTCGCGAGCCTCCGGGGTAATAATGCTGGCGCGCAGCACTACCGACATCGCCTGTTCGCCGCGGGCGTGGGCCGCACGAATATCGTTAGCTGTGATAAGTTTTTTCACCTGCCTCTTCCTCCTGTTCACTGAGAGCCGCCAGATAATCCACCAACTGCCGCACGCTTTGCGGGTCGTGGCCGTTGAGCTCGAAAATCGGCTCCCGGAATCCAATCTCGCAAAGCAACTGCCGCGTAGCGGCGACGTCGGCATCCGGCATGTCCGTTTTGCTGATAACGGCGATATGTCGTTTACGGGTTCCAACATCCAATAACCCGGCAGGTAAGCGACTTTCTTTATCGTTTGCCGCGTGGACATAAATCAGCGTGTCCACATCCTGCAACGTGGTAATTAAGGCGTGATACCAACGGGGATGGCTAAAATATTCACCCGGCGTATCGATATCGCCATGATCATTAAATTCCACGGCCTGTGTTTTTCTGGCGAGGGAATAATTTCCCCGTAACGCGTTAAAAAGCGTTGTCTTTCCGGCACCGACCGCGCCGACAAAAGCAATACGTTTCATTACCGCCACCAATTAACTTTTTGTTAACTCACACAGGGTAAAGTTTAATAATCGCCCCAGCCCGCTGACCGTCTGTAATAGCGCTTCTTCTACTGCGCCGACGGTGCCATAAATCACCAGCGCGCCGCTAAATCTGTCGAGAAAACCGATGTGTACATCCGCAGCCTTCATCGCTAAATCGCCAGCGATCATGGCCGTTTCCCCCGGCGTTAAGGTCATAATGCCAATCGCGCCAGCATCGGGAACGCCGATCTTTTTCGCCAGTTCTTCACCAGGGTGCGCAATGAGATGCGCCAGAGTGACCTGTTTGCCCGGCACAAATTCCTGAATAATGCGTTCTTTATTCATTGCTCACCGTCTCCACTGAAACTGCCGTCATCGTGGCAATTTTTTGTCGGAGTAAATAACAAAATTCGGCAAGGTGATGTAAAAGGTGAGGTAGATCACTAAGAGAAAGAAAATAAAAGGGACTTCTGTCGAAGGTGTTAACGATAAATATCGTAGTGCATCACATTTTCAGGCGTCATTCTGAATTTAAGCCTGTTCCGAAATAAATACCCACCGGCTATTCTTTGTATTATTACCATCGATAAAAATAATGCGTATCACTCGATTTGTGCATCGTACAGATTCAGTGAAATAAGTAGGGGTAACGCAATAGGTTCCAGAATATCCCCACCTGAGCCTTTCATGCCATGGCGAAGCCCAGCGGCGCATAAAAAAGCGCAGGAGAACCTGCGCCAGAAGAGAGTAATGCGTTATTAAAGCGGCGTGGTTTGCGCTTCAACTACCGCTAACGCCACCATATTCACGATACGGCGTACAGAGGCGATCGGCGTTAATACATGTACCGGTTTAGACACGCCCATCAGGACCGGACCGACCGTGACGCCTTCGGAACTGGAGACGCGGAGTAAGTTGTAACTAATGCGGGCGGCTTCCATATTCGGCATCACCAGAATATTGGCGGCTCCCTTCAGCGGGCTATCCGGCATCCGGTCATTACGAATACTTTCCACCAACGCCGCATCACCGTGCATCTCACCGTCAATCATCAGATCGGGCGCTCGTTCGCGTACCCGCTCAAGGGTTTCGCGCATTTTGCTGGCGGACAGCGAATTTGAGGAACCAAAGTTAGAGTGCGACAACAGCGCGACTTTCGGCTCAATACCAAAGCGGCGAACGGTTTCCGCCGCCATTACGGCGATCTCCGCCAACTGTTCCGGCGTGGGATCTTCGTTAACATAAGTATCGGCGATAAAAGTGTTGCCGCTTGGCAGCAGTAAGGCGTTCATCGCCCCTGCCGTATGCACGCCGTCACGGTAGCCAAAGACGGCTTTCACGACGCTGAAATGCTCATGGTAGTCGCCGATGGTGCCGCAGATCATCGCATCCGCTTCCCCACGCTGCACCATGATCGCGCCAATGGCCGTATGGTTGCCGATCATCGCACGCTGCGCCTGTTCCTGAGTTACCCCGCGACGCTTCATGATCTGGTAATACTCGCTCCAGTACTCTTTGAAGCGCGGATCGGATTCATTATTCACGATCTCGAAATCAACGCCCGCTTTGATCTGTAGCCCCAGTTTCTGGATACGCATTTCGATCACGCTCGGACGCCCGATCAGGATGGGTTTCGCCAGCCCCAGGGTGATCAACTCCTGGGTTGCGTGCAGCACGCGCGCCTCTTCCCCTTCCGGCAGCACTACGCGCTTCGGATCTTTGCGTGCCTGCGAGAAGATCGGCTTCATGAACAGGTTGGTTTTGTAGACAAACTCGGTCAGTTTATCGATATAGGCATCAAAGTCAGCAATCGGGCGCGTCGCCACGCCGGAATCCATTGCCGCTTTCGCGACCGCCGGAGCGATTTTGACAATCAGACGCGGGTCAAACGGTTTCGGAATAATGTATTCCGGCCCAAAGCTCAGGTCCTGATCGCCATAGGCCGAGGCCACCACTTCGCTCTGTTCGGCGTGCGCCAGCTCGGCAATCGCACGGACCGCCGCCAGTTTCATCTCTTCGTTGATCGCCGTCGCGCCGACGTCCAGTGCGCCGCGGAAGATAAACGGGAAGCACAATACGTTGTTCACCTGGTTCGGATAGTCGGAACGACCGGTACAGATAATGGCGTCCGGGCGCACTTCTTTCGCCAGCGGCGGCAGAATTTCCGGTTCCGGGTTAGCCAGCGCCAGAATCATTGGCGCGCGGGCCATTTTCTTCACCATCTCCTGAGTCAGCACTTTCGGGCCTGAACAGCCGAGGAAAATATCCGCGCCGTCAATGACCTCATCCAGCGTGCGCTTGCCGCTGTCGTCTACCGCATAGGCCGCTTTGGTCTCCGCCATATTCGGCTCACGGCCTTTGTAAATAACGCCTTTAGAGTCGCACACCACGATGTTGTGCTTTTGCATCCCCAACGCGACCAGCAGGTTCATACAAGCGATTGCCGCCGCCCCTGCGCCGGAGACGACCATCCGCACGTCGGAAATATTTTTCTCTACGACTCGTAGGCCATTAAGAATGGCGGCCGTACTGATGATCGCCGTTCCGTGCTGATCGTCATGGAAAACCGGGATGTTCATGCGCTCGCGCAGTTTCTGCTCAATATAGAAACATTCCGGCGCTTTAATGTCTTCGAGGTTAATGCCGCCAAAGGTCGGCTCCAGCGCTGCGACCACATTAATAAATTTGTCCGGATCAAGCTCATCGACTTCAATGTCAAACACATCGATGCCGGCGAATTTTTTAAACAGAACGCCTTTGCCTTCCATGACCGGCTTGCCGGCCAGCGCGCCAATGTTGCCTAACCCCAGCACCGCTGTACCGTTGGAAATGACCGCGACAAGGTTGCCGCGCGCGGTGTATTTGTAGGCTGCCAGCGGATCTTTTTCGATTTCCAGGCAGGGTGCCGCCACGCCTGGCGAGTAAGCCAACGCCAGATCGCGTTGGGTGGCAAGGGGCTTAGTCGGAGAAACCTGAATTTTACCGGGTACCGGAAATTCGTGGAAATCAAGGGCGCTTTGTTTTAACTGCTCATCCATCTTGTTGTTCCTTTCACGTATCGTTCAAAAAGTGACGCGGCCTGGTGCGCCGCACATTATCACCGTACTGCGCAACACAAACTTTGAAGGTCTGCAAACTATCACGACGCAGCGCAAGAGTTTGTTATCAACTTATAACGGCCATGTTACCTGCTTATACCAGCAATACCATGCCTGTCTGCTATGCTTTTTGGTTATGTAGTGTATCAATCTTTCAGAAGTGTGAATCAACACACTCATCTAACACTTTACTTTTCAAGGAGTATTTCCTATGAACCAGCTAGACGGCATCAAACAATTCACTACCGTCGTCGCCGACAGCGGCGACATTGAGTCCATCCGCCACTACCAGCCGCAGGATGCCACGACAAATCCCTCTTTACTGTTAAAAGCCGCCGGGCTTGAGCAGTATGGTCATTTGATTGAGGATGCGATTGCCTGGGGGAAAAAACACGGCGGTACGCAGGAACAGCAGGTTGCGGCAGCCAGCGATAAACTGGCGGTTAATTTTGGCGCGGAAATACTGAAAAGTATTCCCGGTCGCGTCTCCACTGAAGTCGACGCGCGGTTATCGTTCGATAAAGAAAAAAGTATCGAGAAAGCACGCCATCTGGTGGATCTCTACCAGCAGCAGAATGTTGATAAATCACGCATTCTGATCAAGCTCGCCGCGACCTGGGAAGGTATTCGCGCCGCCGAGCAGCTCGAAAAAGAAGGCATTAATTGCAACCTGACGTTGTTGTTCTCTTTTGCCCAGGCGCGCGCCTGCGCCGAAGCGGGCGTCTATTTAATCTCTCCGTTCGTGGGCCGAATTTACGACTGGTATCAGGCGCGTAGTCCGCTGGAGCCGTATGTCGTGGAGGAAGATCCCGGCGTGAAATCGGTACGCAATATCTACGATTACTTTAAACAACATCGCTATGAAACCATCGTGATGGGCGCAAGTTTCCGCCGTACTGAGCAAATCCTCGCGCTAACCGGCTGCGATCGACTGACTATCTCCCCTAACCTGCTTAAAGAGCTGAAAGAAAAAGAAGAACCGGTGATCCGTAAACTGGTGCCTTCCTCGCAGATGTTCCACCGTCCTACGCCAATGACGGAAGCGGAGTTCCGCTGGGAACATAATCAGGACGCGATGGCCGTAGAGAAGCTGTCGGAAGGTATCCGCCTTTTCGCCGTTGACCAGCGCAAACTGGAAGACCTGCTTGCCGCCAAACTATAAACCTTGCATGGAGTGATTTATGTCCCGTAAAGACCTTGCCAATGCGATTCGTGCGCTGAGCATGGATGCCGTTCAAAAAGCCAATTCCGGGCACCCCGGCGCGCCGATGGGGATGGCGGATATCGCTGAAGTGCTATGGAACGATTTTCTTAAACATAACCCCACCGATCCGACCTGGTATGACCGTGACCGTTTTATCCTTTCCAACGGTCACGCCTCCATGCTGCTCTATAGTCTGCTGCATTTAACCGGCTATGACCTGCCGCTGGAGGAGCTAAAAAACTTCCGTCAACTGCACTCTAAAACGCCAGGTCACCCGGAGATTGGCTATACGCCCGGCGTTGAAACCACCACCGGGCCGCTGGGCCAGGGGCTGGCGAATGCCGTCGGGCTGGCGATTGCCGAGCGTACGTTAGGCGCACAGTTCAACCGGCCGGACCATGAGATTGTCGACCACTACACCTATGTCTTTATGGGCGACGGCTGTCTGATGGAGGGGATCTCGCATGAGGTGTGTTCGCTGGCTGGTACGCTGGGACTGGGCAAACTGATCGGCTTTTACGATCACAACGGCATCTCCATTGATGGCGAAACCGAAGGCTGGTTTACCGACGATACCGCCAAACGTTTTGAAGCCTACCACTGGCATGTCGTGCATGACATTGATGGGCACGATCCGGAGGCGGTGAAAAAAGCCATTCTCGAAGCCCAGAGCGTAAAAGATAAACCTTCGCTAATTATCTGTCGGACGGTGATAGGTTTTGGCTCGCCGAATAAAGCCGGGAAGGAGGAGTCGCACGGCGCGGCGCTGGGCGAAGAAGAGGTGGCGCTGACTCGCCAGAAGCTGGGATGGCATCATCCGGCGTTTGAGATCCCAAAAGAAATTTACCGCGCGTGGGATGGCCGTGAAAAAGGCGAGAAAGCGCAGCAGCAGTGGCAGGAAAAGTTTGCTGCTTATGAGAAGGCTTATCCTGAGCTGGCCGCAGAGTTTACCCGCCGGATGAGCGGCGGACTGCCGGAGACATGGGAATCCGCCACGCAAAAATTTATTAACGACTTGCAGGCTAATCCGGCCAAAATCGCCACCCGTAAAGCATCGCAAAATACGCTCAATGCCTATGGTCCCCTGTTGCCGGAACTGTTAGGCGGATCGGCGGATCTGGCGCCAAGCAACCTGACTATCTGGAAAGGTTCGACCTCGTTGAAAGAGGATCCGGCAGGTAATTATATCCACTATGGCGTGCGCGAATTCGGCATGACCGCCATTGCCAACGGCATCGCCCATCACGGCGGCTTTGTACCGTATACCGCCACGTTTCTGATGTTTGTCGAATATGCGCGTAACGCGGCGCGTATGGCGGCCTTAATGAAAGCCCGGCAGATTATGGTCTATACCCACGACTCCATCGGTTTGGGCGAAGATGGCCCGACGCACCAGGCCGTGGAACAACTGGCGAGCCTGCGCTTAACGCCAAACTTCAGCACCTGGCGTCCCTGCGATCAGGTTGAGGCGGCGGTCGGCTGGAAGCTGGCAATTGAACGTCAGCACGGGCCGACGGCGCTGATTCTCTCGCGGCAGAATCTGGCGCAGGTGGAACGCACGCCGGAACAGGTGAAAGCAATTGCCCGCGGCGGTTATATTCTGAAAGATAGCGGCGGCAAGCCGGATATCATTCTGATCGCTACCGGATCGGAAATGGAAATTACCCTCCAGGCGGCGGAAAAATTGACTGGCGAGGGGCATAACGTTCGCGTGGTGTCGTTGCCTTCAACGGATATTTTCGATGCGCAGGACGAGGCATATCGCGAATCAGTACTACCGGCGCACGTGACCGCCCGCGTCGCGGTGGAAGCCGGTATAGCCGACTACTGGTATAAATATGTTGGCCTAAAAGGCGCAATTATCGGCATGACGGGATACGGTGAATCCGCCCCGGCTGACAAACTGTTCCCGTATTTTGGCTTTACCGTGGAAAATATTGTAGAAAAAGCCCGCCGGGTGCTGAACATCAAAGGCTAAGGCGAGCGTTAGTTAGCAACACAGACTTTGCACAGTCTGCAGACCTGTTCTGTAGGCTGTGCAAAATTACTTCGTAGACTCAGGCGCATCTGACTGCCCGATGACGACCTCATCAATGGATTTATGGCACATCAGGCAAAAGGCCTTTTTTTTATGCGCCTGCAATGTTGAATCCCACGCCGCTGATCCGCCTTCTTTATTCACTTTTTCTCTTATCGCCGCCAGCCGATCTATTTCATAATAAGCGCTCAGGCAGCCACAATGGGGGCATAATACGGGGCCATTATTTATTTTCATACTATTTCCTGCTGTGGTGAGGCTATCGGGTAAAGTAACAATCCTACCGTAACGTAGCAATCTCTATACCATAAATGAAACCTCAATAGGTGTATCCCTATTCTGAAAAGGGGATAACAACCAGGATTCAACGCGTGATCCACAGCGTAGGCCAGGCATCCGGCCCGTGCCAGCTATCGCAGCTCGGTTCTTCGGCATAACGCACCAGACGAAAACGATCGCCATCATAACGCCAGCGCGTCTGGATACCGCAGTCGGTTAACCCCCGCCCTTTCGCCAACGTCACCAGTTCACGCGTTTTCTCGTCAAAGAAGGCGTTCATCAACTCCATGTCATTACTTTCGACGCCGCGATTAAATGGCAGCCGCAAACGTACGGCGCGCGAGACGAGCGTTTTTTTGCGTGAAACTACCCAGGCGAGATCAATAGTGTTATAGGCGCCGGCTTCGCAGTTAACAATCAATAACGCTTTATCATCCGTCAACGCGCTGACCTGCGTCTCGCGACGCAGCGGGTCAAGCGAACAACGAATGCCGTTTACCCGCCATGCTGCGTAGTCCAGCAGATCGTCGCGTTCTTCCTCACTCAGCGGTACGGGCGTTGGATTAATAACGGCGATCCCCTTTAATGCCGGTGCCGGGGGCACGCTGAGCGGCGGTTCGTTTCCTTTTTCAATCCAGGCGGTTTCGCTGCCCACACGTTTTTGTTGCGCGTCGATAAACAGTAATGCCGCTTTTAATCCCGCCAGCGAAAGCGTCTGAACGCCGTTTTTTAAGGTGATGGCCTGCGCATCCTGAATCGTCTGTAAAAATGCGGTAATGGTGGCAGGATCGCCGGTCATGAGATGCCAGGGCGACACGCGCCAGTGTGGACTGTTGAACGAAAGCGGTTTGCCATCCAGCAATAAGCGAGGCGCAATTGCGGCTTCTTTAGCGTCGGGCGGCGCCAAACCGCCACGATCGATACGCAGTACCGCATCGGTACGCGCCCCGGCGCTGCGGCTTAATGTCATCACCAGCCCATGATGTTCGCCAGTATTGCGCGCTACGCAAAAATTTTGGTTATTGCAGGTGACCTGCCAGTCGGAAAAAGTCCGTTGCGCTGGCGCAGCCCACAGTAGCTGGACCGGCAACAGGCCAAACAGACAAAAAAGAATAACGCGGTAGCGCATGAACGGAACAACCCCAGATTCAGAACAACACAGCTAAGGCGGTATCTTCCTTGCGCGCCTCAGGGTTCTCAATCAGATTTATCGGATTGGTCTTTTTTGTGTAAAGAAATATATTTCTTTTTTTTCAGTCCATTAGATGAGACGTCTGTAAATAGTTAAGCAATAACACGGTCTTACCGTCCCGAATCTCGCCTGAGCGCACCATTTCCAGCGCCCGGGAAAACGGCAGTTCAAGCACCTCAATCTCTTCGTCCTCCACGCCGCCGCCGATGCTGGCACGCTCGCTATCATGATATTCGGCAATGAAGAAATGAATCAGCTCCGTGACGCCGCCTGGCGACATATACAGCTCAAATATCTTGCGTACCTCACCAACGTCATACCCTGTCTCTTCAATGGCCTCTTTACGGATACAGACCTCCGGCTCGTCGTTATCAAGCAGGCCAGCGCAGGTTTCAATTAACATACCGTCTTGATTACCATTGACCCATGTCGCCACGCGAAACTGGCGAACCAGAACCACGGTTTTTTTAGTTGAGTTGTAAAGCAGAATGGTTGCGCCATTCCCGCGATCGTAAACCTCACGCTTGTGACGGATAACCTCGCCATTACGACGGGTCAGGTCATAGGTAATGTTGCGCAGAGTAAAATAATTATCAGAAAGAATTTTATCCTTAATAAGCGTAATGGTTTGCGACATGCTGGCTCCAGGGTGTAAAAAGAGCATTAATATTACGCCGTGAGGCCGGTTTTGTCTGCTGAAGGGTTAATCCTTAATGCCGACTGAACGGATGTACAGCCATATTTTTCTGTCACTGCCATGACCATATTCTGCTTCTCCGGGCCGCAGAGTCCATGCTCGCGATATGATTTGACGGCCGGAGTGAGACTGAGGGAATCATCATGAAATTTACTCTCGTTGCGACGGTTCTACTGACGTTTTCCCTTTCAGCTTTTGCCGTTGAGTATCCGGTATTGACCACCGCGAGCCCTGATCAGGTGGGGTTTGATAGCCAAAAACTTCACCGACTTGATGGCTGGATTCAAAATCAAATTGATGCCGGATATCCCAGCATCAATCTTCTGGTGATAAAAGATAATCATATTGTTCTACAAAAAGCCTGGGGCTATGCTAAAAAATATGACGGTTCCACGCTGTTAGCCCATCCCATTCGGGCGACCACTAACACGATGTATGACCTGGCTTCAAACACAAAAATGTATGCCACTAACTTTGCATTGCAAAATCTGGTGTATGAAGGAAAAATAGATGTCAATGATTTGGTATCAAAATATATCCCCGGCTTTAAGGATATGCCTGGGGATAAAATAAAAGGCAAAGATAAACTCCGCATTATTGATATTCTTCATCACGTCGCGGGCTTTCCTGCCGACCCACAATATCCCAATAAAAACGTCGCCGGTAAATTATTTTCACAGAGTAAAAGCACTACTCTGGAGATGATTAAAAAGACACCGCTGGAATATCAACCTGGGTCGAAGCATATCTACAGCGACGTGGATTATATGATTCTTGGTTTTATCATTGAATCGATAACGGCAATGCCATTAGATCGCTACGTCGAAACCACCATTTATAAACCGCTCGGATTAAAACATACCGTCTTTAACCCGCTGATGAAAGGCTTCACGCCGCCGCAAATCGCCGCAACGGAACTACACGGCAATACGCGTGACGGCGTGATTCATTTCCCCAATATTCGCACCAATACACTATGGGGCCAGGTGCATGACGAAAAAGCCTGGTACTCAATGGGCGGCGTTTCAGGACACGCCGGACTGTTTTCTGACACCCATGATATGGCTGTGTTAATGCAAGTCATGCTCAATGGGGGCGGCTACGGTAACGTGAAGCTATTCGACAACAAAACGGTTGCGCAGTTTACTCGCCGCTCGCCACAAGACGCTACCTTTGGTCTGGGGTGGCGCGTTAACGGCAACGCCTCAATGACCCCCACGTTCGGGGTATTAGCCAGTCCGCAAACGTATGGACATACCGGATGGACCGGAACGCTGACGTCTATCGATCCGGTTAATCATATGGCGATTGTGATTTTAGGTAACAGGCCGCACTCGCCGGTAGCAAATCCTAAAGTGAATCCAAATGTTTTTGTCAGTGGATTATTACCTGCGGCGACGTATGGCTGGATTGTTGACCAGATATATGGTTCCTTAAAATAAAAATTAAGAGCCTATCCCACCAGGCGTTATTGGCGCAGCCAGTTTGGACACGGACAGCGCGCAAAAACCGGAGCGTACACGTAGTACGTGAGGTTTGACTCGCTACGCTCGCCCTTCGGGCCGCCGCAAGCGGCGTTCAAAACGCTAACGCGTTTTGGCGAGCACTGCCCAGGTCCAAAATGGCAAGTAAAATAGCCCTAATGGAATAGGCTCTAAGAAGGGATTCTGATAGTGTCCCTTCCTTCAATTTACACTCTATTTTCAATACTAAGATTGGCCTCATCAGGCCTGTTAAACATCGACCCGACGGGAAAATGTTTATCGCAGGGCGTCCAGCCCTGCGAGCGTCAACATTTCTGCAAACGGAATAAGGTTAGCCAATAAGTTTAAGATTTTTTATCACTCAATCATTTAACCGTACCAGGCCTTAACCGGCCTACAAATACGCTTATTTAGCTAACCAGTCGAGTATCCCCTGTGCGGCATGTCGGCCTTCTGCCATCGCTGTCACCACCAGATCGGCGCCACGCACCGCATCGCCGCCGGCGAAGATTTTCGGGTTGGATGTCTGGTAACGAAACTCGCTCTCGACGCTGGCGGCAATACGTCCCCAGTTATCCACCTTCACGCCATGCGATTCCAGCCACGACATACCATGCGGATGAAAACCAAACGCCATAATGACCGCATCCGCCGGCATCACGAACTCGCTGTCCGGTACAGGTACCGGGCGGCGTCGCCCCTGACCATCCGGTTCGCCAAGCCGCGTACGCAAAAAGCGAATACCGCTGGCGCGCCCGTGCGTATCCAGCACCAACTCAACCGGCTGAACGTTAAATTCAAAGTTCGCGCCCTCTTCCCGCGCGTTTTTCACCTCTTTTTTCGACCCCGGCATATTGGCCTCATCGCGGCGATAAGCGCAGGTGACGTTAGCAGCGCCATGACGCAGCGCCGTACGTACGCAGTCCATTGCGGTGTCACCGCCGCCCAGCACAACCACGTTAAGGCCCGCAGTATCAATAAACGGCTCGTCAGGCAACGCCGGAAGCCCCATCACCTGTTTGGTATTGGCGATGAGGAATGGCAACGCATCATATACCCCCGGCGCGTCTTCATTCGGTAAATCAGCCTTCATGGAACGATAGGTTCCTACCCCGACAAAGACGGCGTCATAACTTTCCAGCAGCGTCTCCAGAGAAATATCTTTCCCTACTTCGCAGTTAAGCTCGAAACGAATCCCCATCGCGCTGAAGATTTCCCGACGGCGCGCCAGCAGAGATTTATCCAGTTTGAAAGCCGGAATACCAAAGGTGAGCAAACCGCCGATTTCCGGATGGCGATCGTAGACGGTGGCGCTTACGCCATGGCGCGCCAGCACGTCAGCGCAGGCAAGACCTGCCGGCCCCGCGCCGATAATCGCCACGCGCTTATCGCTCTTCTGTACGTCCGACAGGTCGGGACGCCAGCCTTTGCTCAGAGCGCGATCGGAGATATAGCGCTCAATGTTGCCGATGGTAACCGCGCCATACTCATCGCGGAGTGTACACGCGCCTTCGCATAGCCGATCCTGCGGACAGACGCGCCCGGTAATTTCCGGCAGACAGTTGGTCTGGTGGGAAAGCTCTACCGCCGCATCAATATCGCCGGCTTTCACCAGTTCGATCCACTGGGGAATATGGTTATGCAGCGGACAGGTCCATTCGCAGATACTGTGTTCCCCGCATGTGAGGCAGCGGGCCGCTTCACGCTCCGCCTGCGCGGCGCGAAACGGCAGATAAATTTCCTCAAAGGTGGTTTTACGCGCTTCAATCGCCAGTTTATCCGGTTCGCCGCGCGGCGGCGTCGCCTGCATACGCTCGACTTTGCTGCTTGCTGTCCCACGGTGTTGTGTATCCACGGTATGCCAGGGGCGAATCTCCTGCCGGGCGGTACGCAGCCGTCGCGTTTTAGCCAGACGGGTCAACGAGTCTTCGGTGACCAGTTGCAGCGCATCCGCCGGGCAATTTTCCACACAGGCCGGACCCTGTTCACGTCCCTGACACAGATCGCATTTATGCGCGCTGGCTTTGAACTGGTTTGGCGCGACGGGCGTCAATACCATCTGCATGGTGCCGAATGGGCAGGCGACGACGCAGGATTTACAGCCGATGCACTTCTGCGCATTGACCTGCACGCTGTCGTTAATATGCGCGATCGCGCCGTTCGGACAGCTACGGGCGCAGGGCGCATCTTCGCAATGGTGACATGTGACCGCGCTGCGCTGGTGCTGATGTTTGATGACAGTAATTCGGGGCTGATAGCGCTGTGGCGTCAGGACATGTCGCTCATCATTGTGAGCCATTACGCAGGCGACCTCGCAGGCATGGCATCCCAGACACTGCTGGCTATTGGCCATAATAAAACGATTCATGGCGTCCTTCTGTTTTGGTTGCAAAAACCTTATTCTTTATATGAGCATTGTTATTAACTGACGAAGGCGGGGTCGGCAATGTTCATCTGCCCAGGAAGCACAACTATCTGTCCAGAACCTGTGGCAGATCAATTTATTTCAAAGCAAATGAAATTGCGGTTCAGCTAAATGCGGGGAGTACCAGTGTGACGGTTAAACGCCCGGTCTCGGCCAGTCTGGCTAAGGCTTTTTTCTATATTGTGCTGTTGTCTATTCTGTCCACCGGCAGCGCATTACTGACGCTGACCAGCAGTTTACGGGATGCCGAAGCGATCAATATCGCCGGTTCGCTACGAATGCAGAGCTATCGGCTGGGTTACGATCTGCAAAGCCGTAGCCCGCAGATTAATGCGCATCGTCAACTTTTCCAGCACGCGCTCAACTCGCCGGTACTGCAAAATCTCAACGCCTGGTATGTGCCGCAGGCGGTAAAAACTCGCTACGCGCGCCTGCACGCCAACTGGCTGGAGATGAATAGCCGCCTACAGGACGGCGACATTGCCTGGTATCAGACCAATATCAACAATTACGTCAATCAAATTGATCTCTTCGTTCTGGCATTACAGCATTACGCCGAGCGTAAAGTCATGCTGGTCGTCGCCATATCGCTGGCGGGCGGTATCGGCATATTTACGCTGGTCTTTTTTACCCTACGACGTATCCGCCAGCAGGTCGTTCGCCCGCTAAATCAACTGGTCACCGCCAGTCAGCGTATTGAACATGGTCAGTTCGCCCCGCTGCCGCTGGATACCAGCTTACCCAATGAGCTGGGATTGTTGGCGAAAACGTTTAGCCAGATGTCGAGCGAGCTGCATAAACTTTACCGTTCGCTGGAAGCCTCGGTGGAAGAAAAAACGCACGATCTGCACGAAGCGCATCGCCGCCTGGAGGTGTTATACCAGTGCTCCCAGGCGCTGAATACCAGCCAAATCGATGTCCACTGTTTTCGCCATATTTTGCAAATTGTCCGTGAACATGACGCCGCCTGGTATCTGGAGTTAACCGTGGGCGATAACTGGCGGATTAGCGAAGGCACGCAAAGCCCCGACCTGCCGATGCAAATGCTGCCAGTGACGATGCAGGACACGGTCTATGGCGAACTCCACTGGCAAAGCCCCAACGTTAATGCCTCTACGCCGTTGCTGAACAGCGTCTCCACGATGCTGGGGCGTGGTTTGTACTTTAATCAGGCGCAAAAACACTTCCAGCAACTTTTGTTAATGGAAGAGCGCGCGACGATTGCCCGTGAGCTACACGATTCGCTGGCGCAGGTACTTTCTTATTTACGTATTCAGTTAACGCTTTTGAAGCGCGCCATTCCAGAAGATAACGCCGGCGCGCAAAGCATCATGGCGGATTTTTCCAGAGCGCTGAACGACGCCTACCGTCAGCTTCGCGAGCTACTCACCACGTTCCGTCTGACGTTACAGCAGGCCGATTTACCCTCCGCATTGCATGAGATGCTGGAAGATTTACAGAGTCAGACCCCGGCCAAACTCACGTTGGATTGCCGTTTACCCACGCTGGCGCTGGATGCGCAAATGCAGGTGCATTTGTTGCAAATTGTGCGCGAAGCGGTCCTGAACGCCATTAAACACGCCAACGCGAGCGAAATCGCCGTGAGCTGCGTCACCGCGCCTGACGGCGATCATACCGTTTATATTCGCGATAATGGCATTGGTATCGGCGAACCGCATGAGCCTGCCGGACACTATGGTCTGAATATAATGCGTGAGCGCGCGGAACGGCTTGGCGGCACGCTGAATTTTTCGCAACCCTCCGGCGGCGGCACGCTGGTCAGTATCAGTTTTCGCTCCTCCAACAAGGAAGAGAGTCAGTTAACGTAAAGAACGGCAAATCGCCGGA
This sequence comes from Salmonella sp. SG203, assembly GCF_013350575.1. NCBI lineage: Bacteria > Pseudomonadati > Pseudomonadota > Gammaproteobacteria > Enterobacterales > Enterobacteriaceae > Salmonella > Salmonella sp. SG203. The sequence goes on along the minus strand of NZ_SNMT01000004.1, from coordinate 155,440 downwards.
AGGCCAGATGTCAGGCTTTCCGGCGTTGGCACAAAAAGTATGCTGTAAAAGCGCATGATAATTTACATTATCTCCTTTATTTCTCCACGTTTGGCTCGTAGCTTGCCGCTACAGTGAAGCAGTTCAAATCTATAACGATATGTAGAAACACGAGGTTCCCCTTTAATGGCGAATTTTTTTATCGATCGCCCCATTTTTGCCTGGGTGCTGGCTATCCTGTTGTGTCTGACAGGGGCGTTAGCCATTTTTTCTTTACCTGTTGAACAATATCCCGATCTGGCGCCGCCCAACGTACGTATTACCGCGAATTATCCGGGAGCGTCGGCGCAAACGCTGGAAAATACCGTAACCCAGGTTATTGAGCAGAATATGACGGGCCTCGATAATCTGATGTACATGTCATCACAAAGCAGCGGAACCGGACAGGCGACCATCACCCTGAGCTTTATTGCGGGAACCGATCCTGATGAGGCGGTTCAGCAGGTGCAAAACCAGTTACAGTCCGCGATGCGTAAACTGCCGCAGGCGGTACAGGATCAAGGCGTCACGGTACGCAAAACGGGCGATACCAATATTTTGACCATCGCTTTCGTCTCTACCGACGGCTCTATGGACAAGCAGGATATTGCCGACTACGTCGCCAGTAATATTCAGGACCCGCTCAGCCGCGTCAACGGCGTGGGCGATATTGACGCTTATGGTTCACAGTACTCTATGCGTATCTGGCTCGATCCGGCCAAATTGAATAGTTTTCAGATGACCACGAAAGACGTGACCGATGCGATTGAGTCGCAGAATGCGCAAATCGCCGTCGGGCAGCTTGGCGGTACGCCTTCGGTCGACAAGCAGGCGCTGAACGCCACCATTAATGCGCAGTCACTGCTGCAAACGCCGCAACAATTTCGCGATATCACCCTGCGCGTTAATCAGGACGGTTCCGAGGTCAAACTGGGCGATGTCGCCACCGTGGAGCTGGGGGCGGAAAAGTATGACTACCTCAGCCGTTTTAACGGCAATCCGGCTTCCGGTCTTGGGGTTAAGCTGGCTTCCGGCGCGAACGAAATGGCGACCGCGAAGCTGGTGCTGGATCGCCTCAACGAGCTGGCGCAGTACTTCCCTCACGGCCTGGAATACAAGATCGCGTATGAAACCACCTCCTTTGTCAAAGCATCGATTATCGATGTGGTCAAAACGTTGCTGGAAGCTATCGCGCTGGTTTTCCTGGTGATGTACCTGTTCCTGCAAAACTTTCGCGCCACGCTAATTCCGACGATCGCCGTGCCAGTAGTATTAATGGGCACCTTCTCCGTGCTTTACGCGTTTGGCTACAGTATTAACACATTAACCATGTTCGCGATGGTGCTGGCGATCGGGCTCCTGGTCGACGATGCCATCGTGGTGGTGGAAAACGTCGAACGTATCATGAGCGAAGAAGGGCTCACGCCGCGTGAAGCGACGCGCAAATCCATGGGACAAATCCAGGGGGCGCTGGTCGGTATCGCGATGGTGCTGTCTGCGGTATTCGTACCGATGGCGTTCTTTGGCGGTACCACCGGGGCGATTTATCGTCAGTTTTCTATCACCATTGTCTCGGCAATGGTGCTGTCGGTGCTGGTCGCCATGATCCTGACGCCAGCGCTGTGCGCAACGTTATTAAAACCGCTGCACAAAGGCGAACAACACGGGCAACGCGGATTTTTCGGCTGGTTTAACCGTACCTTCAATCGTAATGCCGAACGTTATGAGAAAGGCGTAGCGAAAATTTTGCATCGCAGCCTGCGCTGGATTCTGATTTATGTTCTGTTGCTTGGCGGCATGGTGTTCCTGTTTTTGCGTCTCCCCACCTCCTTTCTGCCGCAAGAAGATCGGGGCATGTTCACTACGTCTATCCAGCTACCGAGCGGTTCTACGCAACAGCAGACCCTGAAAGTCGTTGAAAAGGTTGAAAACTATTACTTCACCCATGAGAAAGACAACATTATGTCGGTCTTCTCGACGGTAGGTTCCGGCCCTGGAGGGAATGGGCAAAACGTCGCACGCATGTTTGTTCGCTTGAAAGACTGGGACGCGCGCGATCCCACCACCGGCTCCTCGTTCGCCATTATTGAGCGGGCGACAAAAGCGTTTAACCAGATTAAAGAAGCTCGCGTCTTCGCCAGCAGCCCGCCGGCAATTAGCGGTCTGGGCAGCTCCGCCGGTTTTGATATGGAATTACAGGATCACGCCGGAGCAGGCCATGACGCGCTGATGGCCGCACGAGATCAACTCATTGAGCTGGCCGGGAAAAACAGTTCCTTGACCCGCGTGCGTCACAACGGCCTGGACGACAGCCCGCAACTGCAAATTGATATTGACCAACGGAAAGCGCAGGCGCTGGGCGTATCGATTGACGATATCAACGACACCCTGCAAACAGCCTGGGGGTCGAGCTACGTCAACGACTTTATGGACCGGGGCCGCGTGAAGAAGGTCTATGTTCAGGCCGCAGCGAAATATCGTATGTTGCCGGATGATATTAATCTTTGGTATGTCCGTAACAAAGAGGGCGGCATGGTCCCCTTCTCCGCCTTCGCCACCTCGCGCTGGGAAACCGGATCGCCGCGTCTGGAACGCTATAACGGCTATTCGGCGGTAGAAATTGTCGGAGAGGCCGCGCCGGGGGTCAGTACCGGGACGGCGATGGATGTCATGGAGTCGTTGGTGCATCAGCTACCGGGCGGTTTTGGCCTGGAATGGACAGCCATGTCTTACCAGGAACGGCTCTCCGGCGCGCAGGCGCCTGCGCTGTACGCTATTTCGCTATTAGTCGTCTTCCTGTGTCTGGCGGCATTGTATGAAAGCTGGTCGGTGCCCTTCTCGGTGATGCTGGTTGTGCCGCTCGGGGTCATCGGCGCGTTACTCGCCACCTGGATGCGCGGGCTGGAAAACGATGTTTACTTCCAGGTGGGGCTGTTGACCGTTATCGGCCTCTCGGCGAAAAACGCGATTCTGATTGTGGAATTCGCCAACGAAATGAATCAGAAGGGACACGCGCTGTTAGACGCCACGCTGTACGCCAGCCGCCAGCGCCTGCGACCGATACTGATGACTTCGCTGGCATTTATCTTTGGCGTATTGCCGATGGCCACCAGCACCGGGGCAGGCTCGGGTAGCCAACATGCTGTCGGAACCGGCGTGATGGGGGGAATGATCTCAGCAACCATTCTGGCTATCTTCTTTGTACCCCTGTTTTTCGTGCTGATACGTCGCCGCTTCCCGCTGAAGCCGCGCCCGGAATAAGATCCCGGCCAGCCTGATACGAGGTGCCGGGCACAAAAAAGGCGACTTTCGTTGAGTCGCCTTTTCTTATCCCCTATGGGAGCGCGGTGCCTTCCAGGCATTTATTTACGAAGCATGACTTCGATAAAATCTTTCCAGTTCCCCAGTTCACGTTCAATCATAATAGCCTCTCTTATTATTATGGGTATTCTACGTAGTTAGCGGTATAGAGAGAAGTTCATTTAACCGATTGTTGCGATATCCTCTGGTTATGCTGTCTATGATATTACTATGGCGCTGTAGCCATAAATTTTATGTGACTTACTGCAATATTTAGCAACATTAATACCTTTTCTACTACTTTATCAAATTGGGTTAAAAAACAAACAATTGCATATGCACAAAATAGGATTTATACCGCGAAGTATAAACAAGCCACATCTGGAACGTTTTGGAATCATTATTCACATTCACTCAACAATGTTATATTGATTGCCGATCAGCGCTGGATAAATAACCATAAACGGCCACACTTATTATCCCGCAGACGATACTATTGATTATTTATTCGAATTTCGCGTTAAAGGATTCAATATGATTACCCTCTATGGCATTAAGAATTGCGACACGATCAAAAAAGCGCGCCGTTGGCTGGAGGAGCATGGCATTGATTATCGTTTTCACGATTACCGTGTGGATGGCATAGACCTCCCTCTTCTTAATACCTTTATTGCCGAACTCGGCTGGCAGCCTTTACTGAATACGCGCGGCACAACATGGCGCAAACTGGATGAAGGCCAACGCAGCGGGATTACCGATGCCGACTCCGCCGCTGCTCTCATGGTTGAACAGCCGGCAATCATCAAACGCCCATTGCTCTGCGCGCCCGGGAAGCCTATGCTGCTTGGTTTCAGTGAATCCCGTTATCAGCAGTTTTTTGATGAGGTGTAGTCTATGTCGTGCCCGGTTATTGAGCTGACACAGCAACTTATTCGTCGCCCCTCCCTGAGTCCGGATGACGCAGGCTGTCAGGCATTAATGATTGAACGCCTGCGTAAAATCGGTTTTACCATTGAGCATATGGATTTTGGCGACACGCAAAATTTTTGGGCATGGCGTGGGCGTGGCGAAACGCTGGCGTTCGCCGGGCATACTGACGTCGTACCGGCTGGCGATGTCGATCGCTGGATCAATCCGCCGTTTGAACCTACGATTCGCGACGGAATGTTGTTCGGTCGCGGCGCGGCGGATATGAAAGGTTCACTGGCGGCCATGGTAGTGGCTGCTGAACGTTTTGTTGCGCAGCATCCTCATCACCGGGGCCGTCTCGCATTTTTGATTACCTCTGATGAAGAAGCCAGCGCAAAAAATGGCACCGTAAAGGTGGTTGAAGCGCTGATGGCCCGTAACGAGCGGCTGGATTACTGTCTGGTCGGCGAACCTTCCAGTACTGAAATTGTGGGTGATGTCGTCAAAAACGGGCGTCGCGGTTCCCTCACCTGTAACCTCACTATTCATGGCGTTCAGGGGCACGTCGCCTATCCGCATCTGGCGGATAACCCTGTTCATCGCGCTGCGCCTTTTCTTAATGAACTGGTCGCTATCGAGTGGGATCGGGGCAATGACTTTTTCCCGGCCACCAGTATGCAGGTAGCCAATATCCAGGCAGGCACCGGCAGCAATAATGTCATTCCCGGTGAACTGTTCGTGCAGTTTAACTTCCGTTTCAGCACGGAACTGACCGATGAGATGATCAAAGAGCGGGTACATGCGCTGCTTGAGAAGCATCAGCTACGCTATACCGTAGACTGGTGGCTTTCCGGCCAGCCGTTCCTGACCGCACGCGGCAAGCTGGTGGACGCGGTGGTAAACGCCATTGAGCACTATAATGAAATTAAACCGCAATTACTGACGACGGGCGGTACGTCCGACGGACGTTTTATCGCCCGTATGGGAGCGCAGGTGGTAGAACTGGGGCCGGTGAACGCCACCATTCATAAAATTAATGAATGTGTGAATGCCGCCGATCTCCAGCTACTGGCCCGTATGTATCAACGCATTATGGAACAGCTCGTCGCCTGATGAGCGTTCCGGTAAGAGGAAATAAGCATGGACTGGCTGGCAAAATATTGGTGGATTCTGGTATTGGTGTTTCTGGTAGGCGTACTGCTGAATGTGATCAAAGATCTCAAACGCATCGACCATAAGAAATTCCTTGCCAATAAACCTGAGCTGCCCCCGCATCGCGATTTTAACGATAAGTGGGACGATGAAGACGACTGGCCGAAGAAAGATCAGCCGAAAAAGTAACCGGATAACATGCCGGACAGGTATCGCTATCCGGCATGGTCCCCACCGCCGGGCATTACGTCGCGCAAACGCTGCGTTCGTCCGGCATCCAACGCAATCAGCGCCTGCGCCGCCTGCGCACGCTGCAACGCCAGCAGAGCTTTACGGCCTGAAATGCGTAGCCGGGCGCACAGTTCGGCATCGCTGGCTTTTTCTTCCAGCCGCCCTCTCAGCGCCGGTAATGGCAATGCGCTGTATTGCAGTAAACGATGCAGGCAACCTAACGATGTCAGTAGCGGGCGGTGCGCGAAAGCAAAACCGACCAGCTCACGCCAGTCTTCATCATTAAGCGCCTGTTCGCGTAACGCCGCCAGCGGTATCGCCTCGCCGTTCCACTGCGTCAGGATATCCGCATCGCGGCGCAAACGTTGGTGTTCCTGCTGCGCCAGCCGTTTTCCCGCGTCGCTCAGCGGCAATAACGCCATCGCCGTATAGCAACCGCTGCTCGCCTCCCGATGGTTGCCCATCCGTACCAGCACAAAGCCGCAGCGCTGCCAGAAGCGCCACAGCTCCGGCGTATAGCCAAAGCTGACGGAAAGATAATCACACTGCGCCGCCTGCTCGCACGCGCAGGCAATCAACTGCTGACCGATGCCTTCGCGCTGGCGGGCGGGGTGCACCGCGATACGGCTTACGCGACGCCCGACCAGCGTCGCGGCTAAAGGGTCGCTACCGTGCGCCGCCAGCGACTGCGCCACCAGATTTCCACGCGGCCGCCGGAAACCGCCCCATACAGCCTGACTGAGTTCTGCGGATAACCCGCCCTCTTCGACCAGCCAGAGGGCGCCCGCCACACGGTTATTCGCCGTAGCCTGCAAGAAATGCTGTCCTGGCGCATCCATCATTCGGCGCAGATCCAGCGGCGAAGTACGATAGTGCGCCCCCGACAGTAACTGATACACAGCCCTCGGCAACGCGGGCGTCTTCCCCCAGGCCTGTTGGTAAAACGCCGAGATTGCTATCGCGCCATGTGGCGCCTGCGCAAACGCTTCATCGTCGAATATCAGCGCCTCGCTGACGATATTTTCCAGCGGGCATTCTGGCGCCCAGCGGACAGGCTGACGAAGCGTGAAGCGGTGAAGCTGCGGAAAACGGGCGCAAAACTTAAGTAAAAAACCGCGTCCGGTGCCTTCGTAGCCCTGAACGGTGGTGGTGAGTAGTATGCGGGAAAAGCGCGAAACCAGTTGCAGCAGCAGCGGCGCGGGGATTGCCGCCGCCTCGTCAACCACCAGCCAGTCGGCTCTTGCCCCGCTCGCCAGCAACGCATCCGGCGCCATAAAGCAGAACCGCTCACCGGCAAACGCTGCCAGGATATCCGTTGCCGTTTTCGCCGGTGCGGTCACGATAGCCGTACCCGCCATCCGGGAGATGAATTGCCCGGCCAGCGCCGATTTGCCGCGCCCACGGGGGGCAATCACCGTCGCCACGCCGGGCGGCATTTCACGTAAACGCGATAAGATAGCCGCCTGCTCCGGCTGCGGCTCGCCGGTGGCGGGTCGCCAGCGTTCACGGGAAGGATAAGATGGCCAGCAAAACGGCTGGCGCTGTCGCCAAAGCAGCGTTTGCGGATCGCGGGAAAGAGTCCGTTTAAGATGCTGTGCAAACTGCGGTGTGGGGATAGGCTGCGCGCAGTCGCTCCAGCGCAGTGAATCGGTATCAGGCCGGCTTTCCCACGTCTCATACGGCGGCATCAGCAGAAGCAGCCAGCTTCCGGCCTGCAAGGTCCCGCTCAGGGCGGCAAACGCTGCGGCGTCAAAGCCCTGCCAGGCATCAAATATCGCATGACGGAATTCACGGCCCAGCAGCGTTTGTAACGCCTGTGGCGTACAGCGCGAGTGGGCGGGCGCGTCAGGCGCGACCCACAGCCAGTCACCGGGCAATGCAGCGCGTATCGCCTCGGCCCGCTCCCGACACCACGCCGCATCGCCGCTGATGACCAGTAAACGGCGAATGCCTTCCTGTGTCATTTGCGACGTTAACGCCTGTAGCGCATCGATATCAGACATCCCTGCCCCGGTTTATCAAAAGTTTTTGCCAAACGTATTACATTGCGCCGGGTCACCGCTGTCAAATCCACGCTTAAACCAGCTGTAGCGCTGTTCTGAGGTGCCGTGGGTAAAACTATCCGGCACGACGCGCCCCTGCCCCTGTTGCTGTAAGCGATCGTCGCCGATAGCCTGTGCGGCATTGAGCGCCTCTTCCAGATCGCCCGCCTCCAGTACGCCTTGCTGCTGCATACTGTGTCCCCACACGCCGGCAAAGCAATCCGCCTGTAGCTCCATGCGCACCGAAAGGCGATTCACCTCCGTTTGCGACGCGTTTTGCTGCAACTGGCGTACTTTCGGCTCAATACCTAACAGTTTTTGTACGTGGTGGCCGACTTCGTGGGCGATGACATAACCCTGGGCAAAATCACCGTCCGCGCCCAGCTTATTTTTCATATCATCGTAAAATGAGAGATCGATATAAACGGTGCCGTCCGCCGGGCAGTAAAACGGCCCCATGACGGACTGACCCGCACCACAGCCGGTGCGCGTCATACCACGGTACATCACCAGTTTTGGCTGCTGATAGCCGCGCCCCATTTTTTGAAAGAGTTGACCCCAGGTATCTTCGGTCGTCGCCAGAATCACCGAGGTAAATTTTGCCGCTTCATCATCATTGGGGCTTATCGAACGCGTCGACTGCTGCTGCGAAACCGGCTGACCAGTCAACAGACCGGTTAAATCCACCCCATAGTACCCTGCGACCAACACCACCACCAACAGAATGATGCCACCTTTCCCGCGCGGAAGACGAAAGCCAGGGCCACCCAGCGAGGGGCCGTCTGGCCGATTACGTCTGTCCTCTACATTGTTGCTTTCACGACGCCCTTGCCAGCGCATAATCACCTCATTCTCTCTTTGTTATACAGATGATCGTAGGCGGTCAGGCGCAGGATTACCACAGGTAAACGCTATCAGAATGAGGAAAGGATGATACCGGAGAGCGGTAGCCCCCCGGTCAGAAGCGGAATTAATCTAATTTCACGCCCAGTCGATGCGCGACGGCTTCATAGGCTTCAATCAGACCGCCCAGGCTCTGGCGAAAGCGGTCTTTGTCCATTTTATCCAGCGTCTCTTTATCCCACAGGCGGCTACCGTCCGGTGAAAACTCATCGCCCAGCACCACTTCGCCTTTATACAGGCCAAACTCCAGTTTGAAATCCACCAGGATAAGACCCGCGTCATCAAACAGTTTTTTCAGTACGTCGTTGGCTTTGTAGGTTAGCTCTTTCATACGCGCCAGATTTTCCTGGCTTACCCACCCGAAAGTTTCACAGTAGGAACTATTCACCATCGGGTCGTGCAGCGCGTCGTTTTTCAGGAACAGATCGAAGATCGGCGGGTTAAGCTCCATGCCTTCTTCCACTCCCAGACGCTTGACCAGCGACCCTGCCGCACGGTTGCGCACCACACATTCAACCGGCACCATCTCCAGCTTCTTCACCAGACACTCGGTATCAGACAGCAAACGTTCCATCTGGGTCGGGATGCCCGCCTCGGCCAGTTTGGTCATAATGAAATGGTTGAATTTGTTATTTACCATGCCTTTGCGATCAAACTGTTCAATGCGCGCGCCATCCCCTGCTGACGTATCATTGCGGAATTCGAGCACCAACAGGTCCGGGTTTTCCGTGCTGTATACGGTTTTCGCTTTACCACGATACAACTCAGCTTGCTTTTGCATCTTTAACACTCCTGGGTGTGAATTAACGATAAGTATTCATTTCCTGCTACGCCTGCCCGAGACGCCGGCCTGTAATTGTGGTGCGAAATAGCGGTTAAATCGCGTTTTTGTACCGACGCACACGTTTGCGTATCTTATCAGAAAAAAGGGCCGGATTGCTCCAGCCCTGTTAAATTACTTGTTGAACGCTGCCTGGAAGACGGCAACCAGCGCGTCGTTCTGGCTTTGCGTCAGAGTATGCCCCTTAGGATCGATAAACTGCAAGCAGCTGCGGTTATCTAAATCGCCGACCTGCAATTTATAGTCTCCGGACGCTAGGCCCGGGTCGCTAGCGCCCAGATCCCGCCAGTCGCTGTCAGACAACGGTTTGTACGTTACCGCCATGCTGCCCTGAGAGCGAGTGCTGTCGGTGACTTTCATGCCCACTTTTTCCAGCGCGGCCGGGAGGCGTTGCCACACGAGGTTGAACGGACCGCGAACGACCAGCATAGGTAAACCGGTATCATCAGCGGCGCTCTGCACATCCATCGTTGCGGCGGAGCGGTTCTGCGCGGCATTTGCCGCATCCGTAGCGGTCTTATCCAGACCGGCGGAAATGACGTTCATCATTTCAGTGCTATAGCGCTGCAGCGACGCCGCATCAGCGACCGGCTTGCCAGCCTGTTCCAGATTAACCAGTTTTACCGTTACCGCCTGCTGATAGCCCTGCGGCTTCACCGAGATTTGATAACGTCCACGATACTGTTCGTCTTCATCCAGGCGGTTCCAGTTCACCCAATCGGTCGTCAGGGTCTGGCTGGCATCGTCACGTTTTTCAATCGGATAATTTTTCGCCTGAATCACGCTGACGACTTGCGGCCACAGCGTGCTGCTACGACCATTTTCCACCAATAGCGTAGCGGTATCGCCAGAGAACTGGGTACGCGCGCCGCTCACCAACGCTAACGGCTGCGCCGGCGGACGGATATCCAACGCCTTACCAACCGCGCCGCTCCCCTTCGTGACCGGAATAACGTAGTCGCCGGTCGTTATCGGCAGGATCATTCCTGCCGGGGCGTGAAGTTCAGCAAGCGGCGCGGCATCCAGATAGGATTCATCGCCGCTTACCTGGCGCTTGTAGCGCGAATCGGAACTACAGGCAGCGAGCAGCAAAACAAGCGAAACACCCGCAACCTTCGCCAGGCGCGACTTTTGTACTGAGTAAGCCATCAAATCTCCCTAAACTTTACAGCAGGCCAGCATGCTGAAGCGCTGCTTTGACGATGTCACGACCATGGTCCGTGATAGGCGTCATTGGCAGGCGCAGCGTGTCGGTCGCCACAAGACCCAATGCCTTACATGCCCATTTCACCGGGATAGGATTGGGTTCGACAAATAGTTTGTTGTGTAACGGCATCAGACGCTGGTTGATAGCGCGCGCCTCGGCAAATTGCCCTTCCGCCGCCAGTTTGCACATGTCAGCCATCTCGCGCGCCGCTACGTTAGCCGTAACGGAAATCACGCCATGACCACCCAGTTGCATAAAGTCCAGCGCAGACGCGTCATCGCCGCTAAGCAGAATAAAATCGTCTGAAACCAGCTCTTTGATCTGGTGAACGCGGGTTAAGTTCCCTGTCGCCTCTTTGATAGCGATAATATTTTTTATTTCCGCCAGACGACCCACGGTTTCCGGCAACATGTCGCAACCGGTACGGGACGGCACATTATACAGAATTTGCGGCAAGTCAGTGTGTTCCGCGATGGCTTTGAAATGCTGGAACAAACCTTCCTGCGTGGGGCGATTGTAGTACGGCGTTACCGTCAGGCAGCCAACAATGCCGCTATCGTTAAAACGCTGCGTCAGGCTAATCGCTTCCGCGGTCGCGTTTGCGCCCGTGCCGGCGATAACCGGAATACGTCCGTCAGCCAGTTCCAGCGTCATCATCACGACATCGCCATGTTCATCATGGCTTAGCGTGGCAGACTCGCCGGTAGTGCCAACCGAAACAATCGCCGAGGTACCGTTGGCGACATGATAATCAATGAGTTTTTTCAGGCAAGACCTACTGACGTTACCTTTCTCATCCATCGGCGTAACAAGCGCGACAATACTTCCCGTGAACATGGGCCATCCTCTGTGCAAACAAGTCTCTCAATGGTACGTTTGGTATGGCAATAAAAGCAAGCGACCAAAGCCGTTCTGATTGTTGTATGCAGGTTTTTTTTATGCTTTCCTTAAGATTACCTCACCGCTCAAAGGAATAACTGGTTTGACACCGTCATCACAACACTATCTCGTTATCACTGCGCTGGGCGCCGACAGGCCCGGTATTGTGAATACCATTACTCGCCATGTCAGCAGTTGCGGCTGTAATATCGAAGACAGCCGACTGGCGATGCTGGGCGATGAATTCACGTTTATTATGCTGTTGTCCGGCACGTGGAACGCGATTACCTTGATTGAATCGACATTGCCGTTAAAAGGCGCGGAGCTGGATCTGCTGATTGTGATGAAACGGACGTCCGACCGCCCCCGCCCGGCAATGCCCGCGACGGTATGGGTTCAGGTTGAGGTCGCCGACTCCCCGCATTTAATTGAGCGATTCACCGCGCTGTTTAATAGTCATGAAATGAATATTGCGGAGCTGGTCTCCCGCACGCAGCCGGCTGAAGGTGATAAAGCTGCGCAATTATTTATTCAAATCACCGCACATAGCCCGGCGTCGCAAAATTCCGCAAATATTGAGCAAGCCTTTAAAGCACTATGTACAGAACTCAATGCGCAAGGCAGTATAAACGTCGTCAATTACTCACAACATGATGAACAGGATGGAGTTAAGTAATGAATCCACTGAAAGCCGGTGATATCGCACCGAAATTTAGCTTGCCGGATCAAGACGGGGAACAAGTAAATTTGACCGACTTCCAGGGGCAGCGCGTTCTGGTTTATTTCTACCCAAAAGCCATGACACCCGGCTGTACCGTGCAGGCCTGCGGCTTACGCGATAACATGGACGAGCTTAAAAAAGCAGGCGTGGACGTGCTGGGCATCAGCACCGATAAACCTGAAAAACTCTCCCGTTTCGCTGAAAAAGAGCTGCTGAACTTTACCCTTTTGTCCGATGAAAACCATCAGGTGTGTGAACAGTTCGGCGTCTGGGGTGAAAAGTCGTTTATGGGCAAAACGTATGACGGCATTCACCGCATCAGCTTTTTGATTGACGCTGATGGTAAGATTGAACACGTCTTTAATGATTTTAAAACCAGCAATCACCATGATGTGGTGCTGAACTGGCTGAAAGAAAACGCGTAAAAGCCTCAGGCCGCGCTGATGTGCGGCCTGGAAAGGGAATGCGCCGTCAGGCTTGCCGCGCCAGACGCCCTTCTCCGGTCATCACCAGATCGGCATCTTTAACCGCCTGCTCAAACTGTAGCGTTTCCACGACAATCTCTACGCCGGCGCGTAATTCAGCATTGAGCAACCCTAAAAGCGCGGCGCCCATTCCGCCTGCCGCGCCGGGAGCGTTAATCACCTCACGTCCCGTAGCCTGATAAATATGCCGGCCGCAGTTTTCCAGCGCCTCGTCCAGGGTGTTCACCATTTCCGCTGTCGCCCCTTTTTGTGGGCCAAAAATGGCCGATGCGCCCTGAGGACCACACAGCGGATTGTTGACATCGCACGCCTTTAAGCTGATTGGCGGTAGCGGAATCAATTTCTACAATACAGTTTTCCTTCAGCAGCGAGAATTTTGTAGGTTCCGACAATAAAAATGCCGCAACACGGTGCGGCATTAAAAAAAAGAGCGGCTTTCTAAGCGCTTGTCCCTCATCAGGCGTGCGCAAAATGGCGGCAGGGCACTATGATGTCGTTCACGCTTTACAACTTTTGTACAGACCGCTCAGGATGAGGTATCCGTCACCTGACCATCCGGCCAGGCATGGACAACGGCTTTAATCAGCGTCGCCAATGGAATGGCGAAAAACACCCCCCAGAATCCCCACAGACCGCCGAAAATCACCACTGACAGAATAATCACCAGCGGATGCAAATTCACCGCTTCGGAGAAAAGTACCGGTACCAGCAAATTGCCATCCAGCGCCTGAATAATGAGATAAACGGCAAAACAGCTCCAGAATTCCGTCCCCAGACCAAACTGAAACAGCGCGACGCCCACCACCGGAATTGTCACCACAAAGGCGCCGATATAGGGGATCAGAACCGAAAAGCCCACCAGTACCGCCAGCAGTAGCGAATAGTTGAGGCCAAACAGCAAAAAGCCCAGCCAGGTCGCTACGCCCACCACTACCATCTCCAGCACTTTTCCGCGGATATAGTTGGTGATCTGCTGATTCATCTCATTCCACACCTGCCCCGCCAGCCCGCGATTACGCGGCAGTACGCGGCGCACGGCATTCAGCATCTGCTCTTTATCTTTTACCAGGAAAAAGACCATCAGCGGCACCAGCACCAGATATACCGCCAGCGTCAGTAGCCCGACTAACGACGCCAGCGAATACTTCACCACCGAATCGCCCATGTTAAGCATCCGGGTACGCATGTTTTCCGCCATCGCATCAATAATGCCCGCATCCATCAGCGCCGGATAGCGTCGCGGCAAGGTCGCGGCGAAATCGGACAGTTTATTCAGCATACCGGGCATATCACGAATCAGGTAAATACCCTGCTGCCAGGCAATCGGCATCACCACAAAGGCCATTAATAACAGAATGCCGACAAAGAGGATAAGGACAATGGAGGCTGCCCAGCGCCGAGAACAGCCAATCGCCTGCAGGCGCGCCGTCGGCCACTCCAGCAGGTAGGCCAGTACGATTGCGACCAGCAGCGGCGCTAACAGGCCGCTAAAGAAAAAGAGGATGCTAAAACCAGCCACCAGAATGACCAGCAAGGCAATCGCCTCCGGGTCGCTGAAGCGACGGCGATACCATTGCATTAACATTTCGAGCATAAAACCCTTCCCAGAACTCAACTGCGGGATTGTGATGCCGAATTGTATCGAAATGTCACAAAAAAGACTTCGCTTTTTATCGTTGATTCAGGAAACTAAAATAGTGAGTCTGTGCTCATCACAGTTACACTTATGAAGTGTCGGAGCGTGGAACGATATTTCACGACGTTGGTCAAAGGGCTATCTCAAAACAACAGGATAGAGGTTATGTTCAGGCAGTTGAAAAAAAACCTGGTGGCAACCCTCATTGCAGCATTGGCTCTCGGTCAGGTCGCGCCCGCATTTGCCGACCCTGCCGACACGCTGCCCGATATGGGAACCTCGGCAGGAAGCACGCTTTCTATCGGACAAGAGATGCAAATGGGCGACTTTTATGTGCGCCAGCTACGCGGTAGCGCGCCGTTAATCAACGATCCGCTGCTGGTGCAATACATTAACGCGCTGGGTATGCGTCTGGTCTCGCACGCCGACTCCGTCAAAACGCCCTTCCATTTTTTCTTGATCAATAATGACGAAATCAACGCGTTCGCGTTCTTTGGCGGCAATGTGGTGCTGCACTCGGCACTTTTTCGCTACGCGGATAACGAAAGCCAGCTAGCTTCAGTCATGGCGCATGAAATCTCCCACGTGACGCAGCGCCACCTGGCGCGCGCGATGGAAGATCAAAAGCGCAGCGCGCCGCTTACCTGGGTGGGCGCGCTGGGTTCCATTTTGCTGGCCATGGCCAGCCCACAGGCCGGTATGGCGGCGCTAACCGGTACTCTGGCGGGAACGCGCCAGGGAATGATAAGTTTCACCCAGCAAAATGAGCAAGAAGCCGACCGTATTGGTATTCAGGTACTGCAACGCGCCGGATTTGACCCACAGGCGATGCCCTCTTTCCTCGAAAAACTGCTCGACCAGGCGCGTTACTCCACGCGCCCGCCTGAAATTTTGCTCACTCACCCCTTACCGGAAAGCCGCCTTGCGGATGCCCGCAACCGTGCCAACCAGATGCGCCCGGTCGTGGTGCAATCTTCCGCCGACTTTTATTTCGCCAAAGCGCGCGCCCTGGGAATGTACAATTCCGGACGTAACCAGCTCACCAGCGACCTGCTGGATCAGTGGTCTAAAGGCAACGTGCGTCAGCAACATGCGGCGCAATATGGCCGGGCGTTGCAGGCGATGGAAGCGAGCAAGTACGATGAAGCGCGCAAAACGTTGCAGCCGCTATTAAGCGCGGAACCGAATAATGCCTGGTATCTTGACCTCGCCACCGATATTGACCTGGGGCAGAAAAGAGCCAACGACGCGATTAATCGCCTGAAAAATGCCCGCGATCTGCGCGTTAATCCTGTGCTGCAGTTAAACCTCGCCAATGCGTACCTCCAGGGAGGCCAGCCGAAAGCGGCGGAAACCATTCTGAATCGCTACACCTTTAGCCATAAAGATGACGGTAACGGCTGGGATCTGCTTGCTCAGGCCGAAGCCGCGCTGAACAACCGCGATCAGGAGCTGGCGGCGCGCGCTGAAAGTTATGCGCTGGCGGGACGACTGGATCAGGCAATTTCACTGCTCAGTAGCGCCAGCGCCCAGGCAAAACTGGGTAGCCAGCAACAGGCGCGTTACGATGCGCGTATCGACCAGTTGCGCCAGTTACAGGAACGCTTCAAGCCATACACGAAAATGTAATCGCCGTTTATTAGCCGGATGGCGTCACAAGGAGAACTCATGACCGACACGATTAAAATCTACCATAACCCGCGCTGCTCGAAGAGCCGCGACACGCTGAACCTGCTGAAATCTAACGGCGTGGAACCGGAAGTGGTGCTTTATCTGGATACGCCCGCCGATGCCGCCACCGTGCGTGAACTGCTGCGTATGTTGGGCATGTCCAGCGCGCGCGAACTGATGCGCCAGAAAGAAGATCTCTATAAGACGCTTCACCTGGCGGATAGCCAGCTAAGTGAAGAGGCGTTAATCCAGGCGCTGGTTGAACACCCTAAACTGATGGAGCGCCCCATTGTGGTGGCAAATGGTCAGGCGCGCATTGGCCGACCGCCTGAGCAGGTGCTGGACATCCTCGGTTAACCGTTGAACGCCGCCGTCGCGGCGTATTACAGTTTCAGGATCTCTTTGACAAACGGGATCGTCAGTTTTCGCTGGGCAGTGATCGACGCATGATCGAGCTGATCCAGCGTCATAAACAGCGTGCGCATTTCGCGATCAAGACGTTTGAGTAAAAACCGCCCGACATCTTCCGGCAGTTCAAACCCCCGTAACCGGGCACGCAACTGTAGCGCCTGAAGTTTGTCTTCATCGGAAAGAGGCTGGAGTTTATAGATTTGCCCCCAGTCCAGACGGGAAGCGAGATCGGGCAAGCCCAGATTTAACTGTCTTGGCGGACGATCGCCGGTGATCAATAACCGCGTCTTACCGGACTCCAGAATGCGGTTATAGAGATCAAAGATCGCCATCTCCCACAGTTCATCGCCAGCGACACACTCAATGTTATCAATACACACCAGCGAGAGGTGTTCCATACCGTCGAGCACTTCCGGCACAAACCAGGTGCGTTTATCGAGCGGGACGTAGCCTACCGCATCTCCACGCTGCGACAGTTCAGCACAGGCGGCGTGCAGTAAATGGCTGCGGCCCGCGCCTTCACGCGCCCAAAGGTAGATATATCCACTATGTTCCTGGCGCAACACGTTTTGTAACGCGGCCAGTAGAGAGGCGTTATCCCCCGGCCAGAAACTTGCGAAAGTTTCGTCGTCAGGAAGATAAAGTGGCAAAGAGAGCTGTGCCGGTGTGTTCAGAGATACCTCAACCCAGGATGACATAAAATCGCGCTGAGTTTACCACATAATTCCCGTGAGATAGAACCGGGCAGCATCGCTGCCCGGCAACCCGTTACTGATGCGGAGGCTCCGCATCATTTGCCTCCAGAACCACTTCTTCCGGACGCAACAGGCTAATCAGTTTAAAAATCAGGCTCAGGCCAATCCCGACGATGGTCGCCAGCGCCATCCCTTTCAATTCTGCCGCGCCGATATGCACTTTCGCGCCGCTCACGCCGATGATCAAAATCACCGAGGTGAGGATCAGGTTTTGCGCTTTATTGTAGTCGACTTTCGATTCGATCAAGACGCGAATCCCCGACGCGCCGATGACGCCGTACAACAGCAGCGAGACGCCGCCCATCACGGGTAACGGGATAATCTGAATCGCCGCCGCCAGTTTGCCGACGCAGGAAAGCAGAATGGCGAAAATCGCCGCGCCGCCGATAACCCAGGTACTGTAAACGCGGGTGATCGCCATGACGCCAATATTTTCCCCATAGGTGGTATTCGGCGTGGAGCCGAAGAAACCGGAAATGATCGTCGACAGTCCGTTAGCGAACATCGAGCGGTGCAAACCGGGATCGCGCACTAAATCTTTTTTGACGATATTCGCCGTCACCACCAGATGACCGACATGCTCGGCGATCACGACCAACGCCGCGGGCAGAATCGTCAGGATCGCGAACCATTCAAAACGCGGCGTATAGAAGGTCGGCAGCGCAAACCAGTGTGCCTGGGCAATCGGCGTGGTATCGACCACCCCCAGCGCGAATGACAGCGCATAGCCCGCCAGCACGCCGATCAAAATCGGAATGATCGCCAGGAAACCGCGAAACAGTACGGAGCCGAACACCGTCACCGCCAGCGTGACCATGGAGATAATAATTGTTTTCGTGTCCGGCGACTGCCCTTGCGCAGGCAGTAATCCGGCCATCCCCGCCGCGACGCCAGCCAGCTCCAGACCGATGACGGCAACGATTGCGCCCATTGCCGCAGGCGGGAACATCACATCCAGCCAGCCGGTGCCCGCTTTTTTAACGATGAAAGAGACCAGACAGAACAACACGCCGCACATAATAAAACCGCCCAGCGCCACTTCATAACCCAGCGGCAACAACAGTAATACCGGGGAAATAAAGGCAAAGCTCGATCCGAGGTAGGCAGGAATTTTACCTTTGCAGATAAAGAGATACAGCAACGTTCCGATACCGTTAAACAGCAGCACCGTCGCGGGATTGATATGAAACAGAACTGGCACCAGCACGGTCGCGCCAAACATGGCGAAAAGGTGCTGTAAACTAAGCGGGATTGTCTGTAAAAGCGGCGGTCTTTCACTCACCCCGATAGCACGGCGCGTCATAGTGTTTTCCTCTAAGTGTGTTTGTTATGAGTGGTTTTATTCAAAAAAAAGCCGACTCTTAAAGTCGGCTTTTAATTATTTATTCACTTATTTGGTACCAAAAATCTTATCGCCGGCATCGCCAAGCCCCGGAATAATGTATCCGTGCTCGTTAAGCCCCTGATCGATAGAGGCGGTGTACAGTTCAACGTCCGGGTGCGCTTTTTCCAGCGCCGCAATGCCTTCCGGCGCGGCGACCAGCACCAGCACCTTAATGCTGCTACAGCCGGCTTTTTTCAGCAGGTCGATGGTCGCGATGACAGAACCGCCGGTCGCCAGCATCGGGTCGACGATCAGCGCCATGCGCTCATCAATGTTCGATACCAGTTTCTGGAAATAAGGTACTGGCTCAAGCGTCTCTTCGTTACGGTACATCCCGACTACGCTGATACGCGCGCTCGGTACATTTTCCAGAACGCCTTCCATCATACCCAGACCCGCGCGCAGAATCGGCACAACGGTAATTTTTTTACCTTTGATCTGGTCGATTTCCACCGGGCCATTCCAGCCTTCGATGGTGACTTTTTCCGTTTCCAGGTCGGCTGTCGCTTCATACGTCAGCAGGCTGCCTACTTCTGAGGCGAGTTCACGAAAGCGTTTAGTGCTAATGTCGTTTTCACGCATCAGACCCAGCTTGTGTTTGACGAGTGGGTGTTTGACTTCCACGATCTTCATACTCTTCTCCTATCCTCAGATGACTGGCAACCACAAAAAAAATCGCCGGATTATACCGCTTTTCCTCTCTGACGCAACACAATGTATGCTTGACCTGGATCAACCAAAAGCGCTGATAGCGGAAAAGTGAGTATAAATCACTCACGTTGAAACAGGCGATAAAGGCTAACAACCGTTTGAATATTAGCAATTTTAAGGGTGAATGACCTGTCCCGACCGCCTGTCGTAAACCAAGTGCTGGATATCCTTTTCTTTTTTACCAACAGGGAAATTTTCAAGCAGCGACCGAAACCATGCCAAAAAAATCGTCCGGATAACCAGGGCGCAGACCATGCTCGCAAACGTTTGCTTTCCCTGTTAGAATTGCGCCGAATTTAACTTTTACCGCAAGAAAAAACGTGGGGAACCAGGCAGTGACCGATAAGACCTCTCTTAGCTATAAAGATGCCGGCGTCGATATTGATGCGGGTAACGCTCTGGTTGATCGAATCAAAGGCGTAGTGAAGAAAACTCGCCGCCCGGAGGTTATGGGCGGTCTGGGCGGTTTCGGTGCGCTGTGCGCGTTGCCGCAAAAATATCGTGAACCGGTACTGGTTTCCGGCACTGACGGCGTAGGCACCAAACTTCGCCTGGCGATGGACTTAAAGCGTCACGACGCTATCGGTATTGATCTGGTGGCGATGTGCGTAAACGATCTGGTCGTTCAGGGCGCGGAACCGCTGTTTTTCCTCGATTACTATGCCACGGGTAAACTGGATGTCGATACCGCTGCCAGCGTGATCAACGGTATTGCCGAAGGCTGCCTGCAATCCGGCTGCGCGCTGGTCGGCGGCGAGACGGCGGAAATGCCGGGCATGTATCACGGCGAAGATTACGATGTGGCGGGTTTCTGCGTCGGCGTAGTCGAAAAATCAGAAATCATCGACGGCTCCCGGGTTGCCGAAGGCGACGTGCTGATTGCGCTCGGCTCCAGCGGCCCGCACTCGAATGGATATTCGCTGGTGCGGAAAATTATTGACGTTAGCGGCTGCGACCCACAAACCACTCTGTTGGAAGGGAAGCCGCTGGCCGATCATCTGCTTGAACCGACCCGTATCTACGTAAAATCGGTTCTGGAACTGATTGAAAACGTCGATGTGCACGCTATCGCCCACCTCACCGGCGGCGGCTTTTGGGAAAATATTCCGCGCGTTCTGCCGGAGAATACCCAGGCGGTAATTAATGAGTCGTCCTGGCAGTGGCCCGCCATCTTTACCTGGCTGCAAACTGCCGGTAATGTCAGCCGACATGAAATGTACCGTACCTTTAACTGCGGCGTCGGCATGGTGATTGCGCTCTCCGCTCCGGAAGCGGACAAAGCGCTTGCTCTGCTAAACGAGAAAGGTGAAAACGCATGGAAAATCGGTATCATCAAAGCCTCTGATTCCGAACAGCGTGTGGTTATTGAATAATGAATATTGTGGTGCTGATTTCCGGCAACGGAAGCAATTTACAGGCGATTATCGATGCCTGCGAAGCGAAGAAAATTAAAGGCACCCTCAGGGCAGTATTCAGCAATAAGGCCGACGCGTTCGGCCTTGAACGCGCCAGAGAAGCCGGCATTCCGGCGCAAGCGCTGACTGCCGATCGGTTTGACAGCCGCGACGCCTTCGATCGCGAGTTGATTCGCAAGATAGACGCGTATGCGCCCGATGTGGTTGTGCTGGCTGGTTTTATGCGTATTCTGAGTCCGATGTTTGTCGCGCATTACTACGGGCGTCTGCTGAACATTCACCCTTCCCTGCTGCCAAAATATCCGGGGTTGCATACCCATCGCCAGGCACTGGAAAACGGCGATGAGGAGCACGGTACCTCGGTACATTTCGTGACAGACGAACTCGACGGCGGCCCGGTCATTCTCCAGGCGAAGGTGCCGGTTTTTGCCGACGACAGCGAAGATGATATCACCGCACGCGTACAGACTCAGGAACATGCGATTTATCCGCTGGTGATTAGCTGGTTTGCGCAGGGGCGTCTAAAGATGCGCGATAACGCCGCCTGGCTGGACGGGCGTCGTCTGCCGCCGCAAGGTTATGCGTCTGACGAATAATATGTCATCGGACAGGACTGCGTCTGCTTGCCGGATGGCGGCATAAATGCCTATCCGGCCTACTCTTTTCCCTTCCTTTATGCTATCAGTTTATTGTCATATTTTTCTGACGCTGTTGGACATTAACGCGTAATGCTCGCCATAATTATCAGGCAGTGTCCCGTGAATAAAACGGAGTATAGGTAGTAATGGGTCAGGAAAAGCTATATATCGAGAAAGAGCTGAGCTGGTTAGCATTTAACGAACGCGTGTTACAGGAAGCGGCGGATAAATCCAACCCGTTGATTGAGCGGATGCGCTTCCTGGGAATCTATTCTAATAACCTCGACGAGTTCTACAAAGTGCGTTTCGCTGAACTGAAACGACGCATTATTATCAGCGAAGAACAGGGTTCAAATTCTCATTCACGCCATTTGTTAGGCAAAATTCAGTCTCGCGTGTTGAAAGCAGACCAGGAGTTCGACGGCCTGTACAACGAATTACTGCTGGAAATGGCGCGTAATCAAATCTTTCTGATCAACGAGCGTCAGCTCTCGGTGAACCAACAAAGCTGGTTGCGCCACTATTTTAAGCACTATTTGCGCCAGCATATTACCCCGATTCTCATTAACCGGGAGACGGATCTTGTTCAGTTTTTAAAAGATGATTACACCTATCTGGCGGTGGAGATTATCCGCGGCGACACCATCAACTATGCGCTGCTGGAGATACCGTCCGACAAAGTCCCACGCTTCGTTAATCTGCCGCCGGAAACACCGCGCAGACGCAAGCCGATGATCCTGCTGGATAATATTCTGCGCTACTGCCTGGATGACATTTTTAAAGGGTTCTTCGACTATGACGCGCTTAATGCCTATTCGATGAAAATGACCCGCGATGCCGAATATGACCTGGTGCATGAGATGGAATCCAGTTTGATGGAGCTGATGTCTTCCAGCCTGAAGCAGCGCCTGACCGCTGAACCTGTGCGCTTTGTCTATCAACGCGATATGCCCGCCGCGCTGGTCGACGTGCTGCGGGAAAAACTGACGATCTCCCGGTATGACTCAATCGTACCCGGCGGGCGCTACCACAATTTTAAAGACTTTATTAATTTTCCGAATGTCGGTAAAGCCAACCTGGTCAATAAGCCGTTACCGCGGTTACGCCATCTTTGGTTTGATAAAGAGAAGTTTCGTAACGGTTTCGACGCGATTCGTGAACGTGATGTGCTGCTCTATTATCCTTATCACACCTTTGAACATGTGCTGGAACTGCTACGCCAGGCGTCGTTTGACCCAAGCGTGCTGGCGATCAAAATCAATATTTATCGCGTAGCGAAAGACTCGCGCATTATTGACTCGATGATCCATGCCGCCCATAACGGCAAAAAAGTCACCGTGGTGGTGGAGTTGCAGGCGCGCTTCGATGAAGAGGCGAATATTCACTGGGCCAAGCGGTTAACCGAAGCGGGCGTCCACGTTATTTTCTCTGCGCCCGGGCTGAAAATTCACGCCAAACTCTTTCTCATCTCACGAAAAGAGGGCGATGACGTGGTGCGTTATGCGCATATCGGCACCGGTAACTTCAACGAAAAAACAGCGCGGCTGTATACCGATTATTCGCTGCTGACCGCCGATGCGCGCATTACCAATGAAGTGCGTCGGGTCTTTAATTTTATTGAAAACCCCTATCGCCCGGTCACTTTCGATTATTTGATGGTTTCTCCACAAAACTCACGGCGTCTGCTGTATGAGATGATCGATCGTGAAATCGCCAATGCCCAGCAAGGCTTACCGTCAGGGATTACCTTAAAGCTTAACAACCTGGTTGATAAAGGGTTGGTCGACAGGCTATACGCCGCGTCGGGTTCGGGCGTCCAGGTCAATCTGCTGGTACGCGGTATGTGTTCTCTTATTCCGCAACTGGAAGGCATTAGCGATAATATTCGCGCGATTAGCATCGTGGATCGCTATCTGGAACACGATCGAGTTTATATTTTCGAAAACGGCGGTGATAAGCAAGTTTGGCTCTCTTCAGCTGACTGGATGACGCGTAATATTGACTACCGTATCGAAGTCGCTACGCCTATCCTCGACCCGCGGCTTAAACAGCGCGTCCTGGATATCATTGACATTCTGTTTAGCGACACGGTAAAAGCGCGTTTTATCGATAAAGAACTCAGCAACCGCTACGTACCGCGCGGCAATCGCCGTAAAGTCCAGGCGCAGCTGGCAATTTATGACTACATCAAATCACTCGAGCAACCAGACTAACGCTATGCCAATTTACGATAAATCCCCTCGTCCGCAGGAGTTCGCTGCGGTCGATCTCGGCTCAAACAGCTTTCATATGGTCATTGCCCGCGTGGTTGACGGCGCAATGCAGATTATCGGGCGTTTAAAACAGCGCGTCCATCTGGCGGACGGGCTGGGCGCAGATAATAAACTCAGCGAAGAAGCCATGGAACGGGGGCTTAGCTGTCTGTCGCTGTTTGCTGAACGCTTACAAGGTTTCTCCCCTTCCAGCGTCTGTATCGTAGGCACCCATACGTTACGTCAGGCGCAAAATGCCGCTGATTTTCTCAAACGCGCGGAAAAGGTTATTCCCTACCCGATAGAGATTATTTCCGGTAACGAAGAAGCGCGCCTGATTTTTATGGGCGTAGAACATACGCAGCCGGAAAAAGGCCGCAAGCTGGTGATCGATATCGGCGGCGGGTCAACAGAGCTGGTCATTGGCGAAAACTTCGAACCCAGGCTGGTTGAAAGCCGTCGTATGGGCTGCGTGAGCTTCGCGCAGCTCTACTTTCCCGGCGGCGTTATCAATAAAGAAAACTTCCAGCGCGCCCGAATGGCGGCAGCGCAAAAACTGGAAACCTTAACCTGGCAGTATCGTATTCAGGGTTGGAACGTAGCGATGGGCGCTTCCGGTACGATTAAGGCCGCTCATGAAGTTCTCCTGGCGCTGGGTGAGAAAGATGGCTTCATTACGCCGGAGCGCCTCGATAAACTGAAGTCAGAAGTGTTGAAGCACCGCTCCTTTAATGCGCTCAGCCTGCCGGGTCTGTCTGAAGAACGCAAAGCGGTCTTTGTGCCGGGCCTGGCGATTCTGTGCGGCGTTTTTGATGCTCTGGCTATCCGCGAGCTTCGCCTTTCCGACGGCGCGTTGCGCGAAGGCGTACTGTATGAAATGGAAGGCCGCTTCCGCCATCAGGATGTTCGCAGCCGTACCGCAAAAAGTCTGGCCAATCAATACAACATTGACAGAGAACAGGCCAGACGCGTGCTGGAAACCACCATGCAGATGTACGAGCAGTGGCAGGCCCAGCAGCCAAAACTGGCGCATCCGCAGCTTGAAGCGTTGCTCCGCTGGGCGGCAATGCTGCATGAGGTTGGACTGAATATTAATCACAGCGGTTTACATCGCCATTCGGCTTATATTCTGCAACACAGCGATTTGCCCGGCTTTAATCAGGAGCAGCAAATGATGATGGCGACGCTGGTGCGTTACCATCGTAAAGCCATAAAACTGGATGATATGCCCCGCTTTACGCTGTTTAAGAAAAAACAGTATCTGCCGTTAATTCAGCTACTTCGGCTGGGCGTATTACTGAACAACCAGCGGCAGGCGACCACCACGCCGCCGACGCTGCGGCTAACGACCGATGACAGCCACTGGACGTTATGTTTTCCGCATGACTGGTTCAGCCAGAATGCGCTGGTACTGCTTGATCTGGAAAAAGAACAGCAGTACTGGGAAGCGGTAACTGGCTGGCGTCTCAATATTGAGGAAGAAAGCTCGCCGGAGATCGCCGCGTAAATTGTGAGCCAGACGCCGCGCCGCGGCGTCTGGCTTTACTGAATCTCAGATAATAGCTGCGGCTCGCCAATTAAATATCCCTGAAGATAGTCGATTCCCAACGAGAGCACGACGCTTCGTATTTCTTCGCTCTCGACATACTCCGCGACAACCTGCATATTTTTCATTCGCGCTAAATGACAAATAGAAGCCACAATCTGATAATCGAGACTGTTTGACACTATATTGCGAATAAAACTGCCATCAATTTTAAGAATATCGGCGTCAACGTTTTTCAGCCGCGCATAGCTGGCGTAGCCAGTACCGAAATCATCAATCGCTATCTGACAGCCAAACTGCTGTAGCTGTCCCAGCGTCAACTGCGCCTGCTCAGCATTGGTGAGAGAGTTGCTTTCCGTTACCTCAAAAACCAGTTGCCAGGGTTCAACCTGATATTGCGTAAGCAACTGCTTAACTTCTGCAGGAAAACGGGCGCGACATACCGATGTTGGCGACAGATTAATGGCAAAACGATGCGCGGGCATATATTCCCGGCTGGCCGCCATAAACCGCAGCGTGTTTTCAATCACCCAGAGATCGATAGCGGAAGACAAACCAAACTCATGCGCCACGGGTAAAAAATTGTCCGGGTTGATAACGTCGCCGTTGTCATCCCTGAGTCGCAGTAAAATTTCATGGTAAACGTCCCCACGAACGCCGAAAATAGGCTGCGCCATCAGGAAAAAATGATCGTGCTCCAACGCCTGTTGCAGCCGATTCATCATCGCAATTCTGCCCTTCAAATCGCGCTGCAGGTGCATTGCGCCGCGCCGCTGTAAATCCTCCGGCGCGTTAGTCGTCAACGAAAGATCGGAACTGGTGCTTAATTCGCCCAGCAGAAGATAAAGGTGGCTAACCGGAGAACGCACGCAGCAGTAGCTCACGCCGACAGGCGGCTGTAGCGGCAGTCCATCCCAGATAAACCGAAACTGCTTAATATGTTTATCCAGCGCTTCAATACGCTGCTGATGCGCCTCTGTATTAAGACGCAGCACCAGGTCGTGCCCTGACATCTGGTAGACGCACTCATTTGAGGCCAGCATCGGCGTAATCCAGTGAGAGAGCTTTTGCTTATACTGGATGCGTAGCATGACGCCATAATTTTTACCCAATAGCTCCAGGCCCGGCACGTGTAAAAAACAGATCGTAGACCAGGGCGCATTTTTAAGCGCGCGGTTTAACGCACGTAAATTGGGAAGATGTACAACCGGGTCAAGATAGGCCAGGCGCCGTGCGCGACCACTCACTACGCGCTGACGCGTGGCCAGTACAGACATATAATTAACAATAAAAGAAAAAACCAGATAGCTCGAAGAGGTAATCGCTAATTGCGTATCATAACCTGAATACCAGGGCATATAACGCTGATAATAATGAATCGACGTAATTAGCACGACGGCCCAGATAATTGAAATAAACTTATAACCATAGCGCATCGCGCCCCACAGCATGACCGGCAATAATAACGAAAGCGTATAGTTGGTACTAAATATTGAGCTATTATCCGTCAATGGCATACACAGTATAAACATCAGTGTAGTCAATACGGCCAGCCAAATAACGATCTCTTTTTTAGTGACCTTGCTATCAATCTGTAGCTTTAATTGCTGATAATACCCTCGCAGGTGCAGCGGATTGCGGAGAGTACGAATAATAAAATAGCACAATGGCACACCGATAAGGTTACCGACCAGTAACGCCTGGTAATTAATCAGCGTGTTGATATTAAAGGGCATTACCCCCATCAGGCTGGCTTTACTTTCGTACATGCCAACAAAAGCGGCAAACTGGTAGATGACCAGAAATAATGTTGCTGAACAAAATACCTGCCAGAACATTCGTTGAAACAACAGGTGGGCGTCGCCGTGGGAAACATTGTTTCGCCGGGGGGAAAAGACACGATAGCCGCCCCAGCTTAGCACGATAGTAATGATAAAGTGCATCGTCACAGAAAGGGTTTCATACAGCCCTGTCTGCGGGTATCTGCGCCAGAAGATAGCAAGCACAATGCCCGGCAGTGCTGCCCAGCCGAAAAAGAGCATCAGACTAAGCATAAAAGCTAACGGCAGGTAAAAAAGAACCACATTTCCAGTGCTGGTAAGCGCATAAGTATTTGCGCTACTTAAAACAGGTAGTAAAATCGAAGGGAGAATGAGCGGTAGTCCCCACCATTTATCTCTGATATTTATATAAGTTTTATTTAGTTTCATAGATGCTCAGCAGAACCCCCCAATCCCAAAGGGGCGTTAACAGACAGGCATCCCACCTGACTTTAAATTGATGATGAGATATACATCACACGATAGTCATCGATTGTAATTATTAAACAAAAGTAACATTTGATTTAAGTCAATTATTACCTTTCTCCTGCAGCCTTTATTCGCCTTTTTATTCTTTGTTATCATTAATTTATTATTAATGTAAATACTAAAATTATCTTCCATAACAATATAAGATAAATCAACTGACGCAATTTTACATTAAGAGGAATTGACCATCGGTTCGCAGTATGCCTTAATGTAGAGTGAACGCAGGCTTGTTACGTTCTTCGCCTTGATAATACCCTTGAAGAACCCAGCCTGATCCCGCCCATACCGCTGGGCCAACGTTAAGGAACCCTTTGTGAGTCAGGCCAACAGTATGCGAAAACGACATCGATTTAACACTCGCATGACCCGTATCGTACTGCTTATCAGTTTTCTCTTCTTCTTTGGACGTTTCGTCTACTCTTCTATCGGCGCCTGGCAGCACCATCAGGATAAAAAAGAAGCGCAACAATCATCGCTTTCTGTCACCACGCCGGGACAACGTTAAGCTGTTATCCGTTAAAAAGCCCGCGCAAGAAAAAGAAGCTTTAGCGTTAACGCAAAAAGACAATCCCACTCAATGGGTTCAGACCATGATCAGACGCTTAAAGAGCAACCGCGGGATATCCTGCCTGGGTGACAAGATCATATGCGCGGTTACTAAGATTCCCTCGACCGAATACAAAACCCGATAGCCTTCAGCGTGGTTAAACTCCCGGTAGCTGACACAGCCAATTTTCAGCAGTTCAGGGCAACCAGTTCTACCTACGAGGGGTAAACCTCGTGGGACAACTCCAGGAACATCAATTGCTTCTAAGTACATCAGTAATTGGTTGAACTATAAACTGCCACCTGGGATCAGATTACCAACGTTGACAGGCAAAACTATCAACGCATTACAGCTAAGCTCAACGAATAATTTAGGTTGTTTCGTTGGTCGTAATGTACTCTGGCTCGGTTGGGTTATGACATTCACTACGATTTATGATATCCAGCGTGATATTAAAGATACATTTAATCGTGTGGCGGTTCCTAAAGATCGCATTCAGTGGACGTACTTCTAATGAGAGATATTGAGAAAGAAATTATCGATTTTATCGATCAGGAATATAACACTAAAAAGTACTTTCTCTGTGGGCCAAAGCGAACCATCACGCTTGATGCCAGTATTAGGGATGAACTTAAACTCGTTTTTGAAGATAGTGAAGAATTTCTACAAGAGTACTTCAAGCGTTGGAATGTAGATTCAGAAGGATTTGACATACTCAACTATCTGAATCCAGGGTACTTTGGAAGTAAAGAGCCTGATCCGCGTAAGCCACTAACAGTTGGTATGCTCGTTGAAAGTGCTAAAGCTGGACGTTGGTTATATAGTTGAAGAATAAAGTTATTATATTTTAAATATCCCTTATTTGGGCTGAATCGCCATGGATAACCTGGGCACTTCTGAGTCGTTGGTAGATCTTTTTCTTTATCCGTTCACGCTTCAGTAGCTGGAAAAAGCTTTCTGCAACCGCATTGTCATGACAGTTGCCACAACGGCTCATACTGCCCTCCAGTCCGTGCAATTTCAGCCATTCATAGCGGGTGTACTGACTATCCTGATCAGACTGAACCAGCACCTGTTTTTGGGGATGACGTCGCCACACAGCCATCAGAAGCGCATTCAGGACAATATCTTTTGTCATTCGTGGTTGCATTGACCAACCGATAACTTTGCGCGAGAACAAATCAACGACCATGGCAAGATACAGCCAACCTTCGTGGGTTCGTAATTACGTCAAATTTGCCGTCAGGAGCTGTGCGCTACACAGAAAACTCATCTATGCACATAAATAAAAACCCTCTGCAAAAACAGAGGGTTAAATTCATCTTTACCTGTTCATGAAAACACAGGAAGGGTTATCGACTTATTCCCACTCAATGGTAGCCGGTGGTTTACCGCTGATGTCATACACCACACGGGAAATCCCGTTGACTTCATTGATAATGCGGTTGGAAACGCGACCGAGGAAATCATACGGCAGATGCGCCCAGTGCGCGGTCATAAAGTCGATGGTTTCGACGGCACGCAGGGAGACCACCCAATCGTACTTACGACCATCGCCCATGACGCCAACGGAACGGACCGGCAGGAAGACGGTAAACGCCTGACTGACTTTGTCGTACAGATCCGCTTTGCGCAGCTCTTCAATGAAGATAGCGTCCGCGCGACGCAGCAGGTCGCAGTACTCTTTCTTCACTTCGCCCAGTACGCGCACGCCGAGGCCCGGCCCCGGGAACGGATGACGGTACAGCATGTCGTACGGCAGGCCCAGCTCCAGACCAATCTTACGCACTTCGTCTTTGAACAGCTCTTTCAGCGGTTCAACCAGCCCCATCTTCATCTCTTTCGGCAGGCCGCCGACATTGTGGTGAGATTTGATGACGTGCGCTTTACCGGTTGCAGACGCCGCAGATTCGATAACGTCAGGGTAGATGGTGCCCTGCGCCAGCCATTTCACGTCTTCCAGTTTCAGCGCTTCTTCGTCGAATACTTCAACGAAAACGCGACCGATGATCTTACGCTTGGCTTCCGGATCGTTCTCGCCAGCCAGCGCGGACAGGAAGCGCTCTTCCGCCGGTACGTGAACGATATTCAGGCCAAAATGGTCGCCAAACATGTCCATCACCTGCTCGGCTTCATTCAGGCGCAGCAGGCCGTTATCGACGAATACACAAGTCAGGTTTTTACCGATGGCGCGGTGCAGCAGCATTGCGGTGACGGAAGAATCCACGCCACCAGAGAGGCCGAGGATCACTTTGTCGTCGCCCACCTGCTCGCGAATGCGCGCCACGGCGTCGTCGATGATCTTCGCCGGCGTCCACAGGGCTTCACACTGGCAGATATCACGCACAAAACGCTCCAGCATGCGCATACCCTGGCGGGTGTGGGTCACTTCCGGGTGGAACTGTACGCCGTAGAAGCGTTTTTCTTCGTTGGCCATAATGGCGAACGGGCAGCTCTCGGTGCTGGCGACGGTCACGAAGTCGGACGGAATCGCCGTCACTTTATCGCCGTGGCTCATCCACACGTCCAGCAGCGGTTTGCCGTCTGCGGTCAGGGAATCTTCAATACCGCGAACCAGCGCGCTGTCGGTCAATACTTCGACCTGCGCGTAACCAAATTCACGCTCATTAGAACCTTCTACATGACCGCCAAGCTGCATCGCCATGGTCTGCATCCCGTAGCAGACGCCAAATACCGGCACGCCTGCTTCAAAGACATACTGCGGCGCGCGCGGGCTGTTTTCTTCGGTGGTGCTTTCCGGGCCGCCGGAAAGAATAATGCCGCTTGGGTTGAAGTCACGAATTTGTGCTTCTGTCACATCCCACGCCCACAGTTCGCAGTAAACACCCAGCTCACGCACGCGGCGCGCAACCAGTTGAGTGTACTGAGAACCGAAGTCCAGAATGAGGATGCGATGCTTATGAATGTTTTCCGTCATTGACGCTTATTCCGAGGCAAGTGAAACAGATTAAATAAATCGCCCGACGCGAAGGTCGGGCGAAGAAAATCAGGAGCCCAGACGGTAGTTCGGGGACTCTTTGGTGATGGTCACGTCGTGAACGTGGCTTTCCTGGATACCCGCACCGCTGATACGCACAAACTCCGCTTTAGTACGCAGTTCGTCGATGGTAGCACAACCGGTCAGCCCCATACAGGAGCGCAGGCCGCCCATCTGCTGGTGAATGATCTCTTTCAGGCGACCTTTATAGGCTACGCGGCCTTCGATACCTTCCGGCACCAGTTTGTCGGCGGCGTTGTCGCTCTGGAAGTAACGGTCAGAGGAACCTTTGGACATCGCGCCCAGCGAGCCCATGCCGCGGTAAGATTTGTACGAACGCCCCTGGTACAGTTCGATTTCGCCCGGGGATTCTTCGGTACCCGCCAGCATAGAACCGACCATGACAGCGCTTGCGCCTGCGGCGATGGCTTTGGCGATATCGCCTGAGAAACGGATACCGCCGTCAGCGATAACCGGAATTCCGGTGCCTTCCAGCGCTTCTACCGCGTCAGAAACAGCGGTGATCTGCGGAACGCCCACACCAGTCACGATACGAGTGGTACAGATAGAGCCTGGGCCGATACCGACTTTCACCGCGCTGCAACCGGCTTCCGCCAGTGCGCGAGCGCCTGCGCCCGTCGCGACGTTGCCGCCGATGATTTGCAGGTCAGGATATTTAGCACGGGTTTCACGGATACGTTGCAACACGCCTTCAGAGTGACCGTGAGAAGAGTCGATCAGCAGGACGTCAACGCCTGCCGCCACCAGCGCGTCAACGCGCTCTTCGTTGCCCGCGCCTGCGCCGACCGCCGCGCCGACACGTAAACGGCCCTGCTCATCTTTACAGGAGTTTGGTTTACGTTCCGCTTTCTGGAAATCTTTTACGGTAATCATGCCAAGCAGATGGAAGTTATCATCAACGACCAGCGCTTTTTCTACGCGTTTTTCGTGCATTTTTGCCAGCACCACTTCACGGGCTTCGCCTTCACGAACGGTCACCAGACGCTCTTTCGGCGTCATGTAGACACTCACCGGCTGGTTCAGGTCAGTCACAAAACGCACGTCACGACCGGTGATGATACCCACCAGCTCGTTATCTTCAGTCACCACCGGATAGCCCGCAAAACCGTTACGCTCGGTCAGGGCTTTCACTTCATGCAACGTGGTGGTTGGCAGGACGGTCTGCGGGTCGGTCACTACGCCGGACTCGTGTTTCTTCACGCGGCGAACTTCTTCCGCCTGGCGCTCAATAGACATATTTTTGTGGATAAAACCAATGCCGCCTTCCTGGGCCAGGGCAATTGCCAGGCGCGCTTCCGTCACGGTGTCCATCGCCGCAGAAAGCATAGGAATATTCAGACGAATAGTTTTCGTCAACTGCGTGCTGAGATCGGCAGTATTCGGCAAAACGGTGGAGTGAGCGGGAACAAGGAGGACGTCGTCAAACGTCAGGGCTTCTTTAGCGATACGTAACATGGGCAATATCTCACCTGGGAGGTTAATAAATATTGCCGCGGCATTATACAGAACGTAATCGGTTGCATCTACATTTTTTTGCAAATAGTGCTTGCGATCCCCCGTGAGCAGGTTACTATCGATTGAATAACCTGCTGATTTAGAATTTGATCCCGCTCACATGTTATCCTCTCAAACTTCCTCAATTTTTACCGTAAGCCGCCTTAACCAGACGGTTCGTCTGCTGTTAGAACAGGAGATGGGACAGGTATGGATCAGCGGCGAGATTTCTAATTTCACGCAGCCTGCGTCGGGTCACTGGTACTTTACGCTCAAAGACGATACCGCTCAGGTGCGCTGTGCGATGTTCCGCAACAGCAACCGCCGGGTGACGTTCCGTCCGCAGCACGGGCAACAGGTGTTAGTCCGCGCCAATATCACGCTGTACGAGCCGCGCGGCGATTATCAAATCATCGCCGAAAGTATGCAGCCCGCGGGCGAAGGCTTGTTGCAGCAGAAATATGAGCAGCTAAAAGCCAAACTGCAGGCCGAAGGCTTGTTCGATCAGCAGCATAAACAGCCGTTGCCCTCCCCGGCCCACTGCGTGGGGGTGATCACCTCGAAAACCGGCGCGGCGCTGCACGATATTCTCCACGTACTAAAGCGTCGTGACCCATCCCTACCCGTTATTATCTATCCGACGGCGGTCCAGGGCGACGACGCGCCGGGGCAGATCGTTCGTGCTATCGAACTGGCAAACGCGCGCGGCGAGTGCGACGTGCTGATCGTCGGGCGCGGCGGCGGTTCGCTGGAAGATTTGTGGAGTTTTAACGACGAACGCGTGGCGCGGGCTATTTTTGCCAGCCGTATTCCGGTGGTCAGCGCCGTCGGTCACGAAACCGACGTCACTATCGCCGATTTTGTCGCCGACCTGCGCGCGCCGACGCCATCAGCAGCGGCAGAAATTGTCAGCCGCAACCAGCAGGAGTTGTTGCGTCAGATCCAGTCCGCCCAGCAGCGTCTGGGCATGGCGATGGACTACTACCTCGCCAACCGCAGCCGTCGTTTCACGCAGATTTTTCACCGTCTGCAACAACAACATCCGCAACTGCGTCTGGCCCGTCAGCAAACCGCCCTGGAACGTCTACGCCAACGGATGGGATTTGCGCTTGAGGCCAGGATTAAGCAGGCCACTCAGCGCCAACAGCGCGTAAGTCAACGCCTGAGCCAGCAAAATCCGCAGCCGCGCATTCACCGCGCGCAGTCGCGCATCCAACAGCTGGAATATCGTCTGACGGAGAATATCCGCTCACGGTTAAGCGAACAGCGCGAGCGTTTTGGCAACGCGGTCACGCATCTGGAAGCGGTCAGCCCGTTAGCCACGCTGGCGCGCGGCTATACGGTTTCGACGACAACGGACGGCAAGGTGTTGAAAAAGATCAAACAGGTCAAAGCGGGCGATATCATGACCACGCGGCTGGAGGACGGTTGGCTTGAAAGTGAAGTCAAATCCGTCACGCCGGGCACGTAATCCAATATTCCCCCACCCTTTGCACCGCGATGTTGGGTTTCGGTTTCGCCTCAGCCAACCTACGCGCCACATCGGATAAGGTGTAGCCATAATCCGACGATCAACCGGTTTGTCATTAGACTCAAAACCGGGCTGGGAATACCCGCCCGGTTTTGTCTAACTTACCAGTTATAGCGCAGATTGAGGCTACCGTTCAGATCGCCAAAGTCATTGCTGCCAGTCTGCCCGGCAACCTGAGCGCGAACGCTCCACTGCTTATCGATATCTGCCTGCAGACCCACTTTCAGCTCCGCACGGTTAGCCGGAAGATCCTGTTTCACCGTGGCATCATCAAACGATACCGACACATCATCGCTGGTGTGCAGCCAGTTGGCTTCAGCAAACGGCTGGATAACCGTACGGCTGCCTTTGTACAGCTTGCCGTCAACACGCAGACCCAGGCGCGTTGTCCAACTGTCGCCATCCTGACCGTCGATCCGGGTGCCGTAGTTATCCTTCACGCTATCCGCTGAGTAGTTCTGCCAGACAACCTGCGCCTGCGGCGTCAGACTGACAGTATTGCCGTTGCTAAGCGCAATATCGTAGCGATAACCGGTTTCCAGCGAGACGGCGTTAGCGGTTGAATCATAAGATTCAGATCCCGCATCACCGCTCTCTACGCTGTTGTTGTAGAAACCGTATTGATACCAGCTATCGACATACGCGCCGCTATGCGTTTGGGCATCGGCAAACCAGGTGGCATAGACACCAAGGTTGTAGCCGTCTACGTTGCCGCTACTGGTGAACTGGCTACCGTCTGCGCCACGGTTACCGGTGCTGTCGGTATCGGCGTTGATGTAGCTCGCCATGACGCCAACGGTAACGCTCTGTTGGCCGTTACCCCAGGCCAGAATGTCGCCGCCTAACTGGAACTGAGAGTAGTTGCTGTCCATATCGATATTGCCGTTGACAGCCTCGGATTCCGCTTTACCCGCTTTGAAGCGCGCCCAGACGCTGCCATCGGCGTTACGATACTGGCTGCCTTCGCGGTCATAGAGGGTCTGTATTTGCAGGTTGCGCGCCATCCACTGGTTGCCCATGTACGCGCCGATATCCGCCCGGTACTGCGGTGCGACATCGCCGCCTCCGTTCGGAGGCGTGACATCGCCGCTATCGTCACCGCCATCCGAAGGCGTGACATCGTCGCCGCTGTCGTTATCATCAGACTGTGCTTTTGACGCCAGATACCAGTCGTTGTCACTTTCATTCCAGTACAGACGGTAGGTATACAGACTGGCGTTCACCTCATTTTTTAGCTCAAACGCATCGCTGATCGATACACCGCCAACATCCACCACTTCGATACCGTTAGTGGTCTGCGCCCCATCGCCGATGCCGTTGATGTACAGATCGGTGGTGCCGGAGGCATCGCCGGTAATGACCAACTTATCGGTTGCCGAATCATCGTCGCCCAGGACGGTATTCAGGTAAAGCGAGCCGCCGTTGCCGGTGTAATTGCCGTCAACATAAAGCGTATTGCCAGGCGTGCTGGAGCTGCTACCGCTGGCGATCGTCCCCATGTTGATCAGATCGCCATTGAGGGTGAAGATGGCGCCTGTTTCGTCGCTGTCGCCAAAGACCAGCGTCCCTTCGTTGGTCACCTTACCGTTAACGGTAGTACCATTACTGCCGCCGAAGGTCGCGTCGGCGGCGACGTTCACCGCTTGCTGGCTGCCCATTTCACCGATCGTACCGTCCCCGGACAGCCACAGCGTGCCTTCCTGTACGTTAGTATCGCCGGTATAGGTGTTCGTGCCGCTCAGCGTCAGTTTACCCGCGCCCAGTTTGGTCAGCGTTTTACCATCCCAGTCGCCGTTGCCGGTTTTATCGCCCAGTACGCTGGTGACGTCAAAGCTATCGCCTGCGCCCAGGGTAAACGTGCCGTGTGCTGGCGTCGCTGACGTTGCGGTCGCATTCCAGCTCAGCCCTTCGGTAAGCAGGTATTCAGACTGGTCTTGAGGATTGATTGTTCCGGTTACGGTCAGATAGTCCGGCTTGTCGGTGAGGTTCATCGTCAGGCTGGTAAAGTCGCCGCTGATATCGCTGTCCATATCCATCAGTTTAAAGGACTGGAACTCCGCGTCGGAGGCGCGCGCTTGCAGGCTGGCGTCGCTGACGACCAAATCACCGCCAAGCGTGGCGCTGCCACCGGTAATCAGCGGTTGCACTGAGTCACTATTCAGCTCAACGTTCAGCGTACTGCCATCTTCCTGAATTAACGCGCTGTCGCCGAGATCCAACGAGGTGCCGAGCGCCAGTTGGGTCGTCGCGCCGCTATGAGTGGTGATGCCGCCCGCCGCGCTGACTTCACCGTCTGCGTCCAGTACCAGCGTGGCGTTATTGTCCACCAGACCGGTGCCCAGCGCCGTCGTGCTGGCGGCGACCAGCGTACCTTCATTGATTGTAGTGCCGCCGCTGTAGTCGTTGTCGCCGGAGAGGATCAGCGTGCCTGCGCCTTCTTTGGTCAGCGACTTACCGTCCCATGTGCTGCCCGGATCCAGCGCGTCATCAACATCTGTCAGTTTAGCCGCAACGTTAAAGCTGCCGTCAGGGTCACTTAGCGTAAAGGTGCCGTGGGCGTCAGTAGAAGCGTTGTCTCTGTCCGCATACCAGGAGAGGGAGGCCGTCAGATCATAGTTTGTGCTGTCTGCTTCGTCGACTTTTCCGTCGATGGTCAGGAAGTCAACATCTTCGCTATTCATTCCCGCGACGGTCAGATCATTGAAATCGGTTGTAATGGCGCTGTCGCTGTCAATCAGCGTGTAAGTGTATGCCTCAGGCGTCCAGCTGTCTGTAACATTACCGATACCGCTGATGTTGAGCGTGCCGCCCAGCGTGACGCTGTCGGCGGTAATGGCGCTTTCACCATTAGTCTTACTGAGGTCAATATTCAGCGTACTATCGGCTTGCTGAGTCAGCGAGTCGACGTTGAGCGTCGTACCTTTGGCCAGCTCAGTCGTTGCTCCTGACTGGGTCGTGACATTCGCAAGGTTGAATTCGCCCTCCGCGTCCAGCATCAGCGTACCGCTGTTGTCGATATTGCCGCCGCCCAGCGCGTTAACGTTGGCGGCAATCAGCGTGCCGTCGGAAATAGTGGTGCCGCCACTGTAGCTGTTATCGCCGCTTAACGTCAGTTCGCCTGTGCCGGTTTTCACCAGCGAACCGCTGCCGGAAAGCGTATTTTCCAGCTCGCCCTCGCCGACCTGAAGCACACCGCTGTTAGCGATAGCGCCAGTGCCCAGCGAATCCGCATGGTCAGCCGTCAGCGTACCGCCGGTAATGGTGGTGCCGCCGGAGTAAGTGTTGTCGCCGCTTAACGTCAGCTCGCCTGTGCCGGTTTTCACCAGCGAACCGCTGCCGGAAAGCGTATTTTCCAGCTCGCCCTCGCCGACCTGAAGCACACCGCTGTTGTCGATATCGCCGCTGCCCAGCGAATCCGCATGGTCAGCCGTCAGCGTACCGTCGGTAATGGTGGTGCCGCCACTGTAGCTGTTATCGCCGCTTAACGTCAGTTCGCCTGTGCCGGTTTTCACCAGCGAACCGCTGCCGGAAAGCGTGTTTTCCAGCTCGCCCTCGCCGACCTGAAGCACGCCGCTGTTAGCAACAGCGCCGGTCCCCAGTGAATCCGCATTGTCAGCAATCAGCACACCGTCGTCAATGGTGGTGCCGCCGGAGTAATCGTTATCGCCGTTTAACGTCAGCTCGCCTGTGCCGGTTTTCACCAGCGAACCGCTGCCGGAAAGCGTGTTTTCCAGCTCGCCTTCGCCGACCTGAAGCACGCCGCTGTTGGCAACAGCGCCAGTGCCCAGCGAATCTGCATGGTCAGCCGTCAGCGTACCGTCGGTAATGGTGGTGCCGCCACTGTAGCTGTTGTCGCCGCTTAACGTCAGTTCGCCCGTACCGGTTTTCATCAGCGAACCGCTACCGGAAAGCGTATTTTCCAGCTCGCCCTCGCCGACCTGAAGCACGCCGCTGTTGGCAACAGCGCCAGTGCCCAGCGAATCCGCATGGTCAGCAATCAGCGTGCCGTCGGAAATAGTGGTACCGCCGCTGTAGTTGTTATCGCCGGTCACGATCAGCTCATCGCTACCGCTTTTGACAATTTGGCCCTCGCCGGTCACGTTGTTATCCAGCGTGCCCTGGCTCAACTCAAGCTTTGCGTTTTCTGCGATGGCCACGTCGCCGCTGCCGAGCGCGGCGGCATCATTCGCAGACAGCGTACCGCCGTTAATGTTGGTATTGCCGTAGTCGTTCGCCGTGTTGCTGAGGATGAGCGTGCCATCGCCTTCTTTGAACAGCGTTTTACCGTCCCAGTTGGAGGTGGCCGCGGTTTCATCCAGTTCGCTGGTGACGGTAAAGGTATCGCCTGCGTCAACGGTAAAGGTGCCGTGCGCAACGCGCGCAGATTTTGCGCCCGCGTACCAGCTCAGGCCCGTAGACAACACGTAGTTGGTATTATCATTCGCATCAACGCCCGCGTTGATCGTCAGGTAATCCGGCATAGCGGAGGTGTCGGCATCCAGCGTTACGCTGTCAAAATCGGTAGTAATCGCGGTTTGCGAATCAATTAGCGTGAACGATCCTAACTGCTCGTCGGTTTCGGGCGCGACAAAGGTGGCCGCTGAGCTAAGGTTCAGCGTCCCGTCCAGCGTCACGTTGACGGCTTTGATAATTGGCGAGCTGTTGGCGGTATCCAGCGTCGCGTTTATCTGGCTGCCGTCCTGCAAGGTCAGGGTATTGCCCACCGTCAGCAGCGTGCCTGTCGAACCGCTCTCGTTGTTCAGCGTAATGTCGCCGTTGTTGGTCAGGTTGCCGATGATTGACGAGTCGGTCATATTCCACTGGCTAGTATCGTCGAGCGACAGTGTAGTAAACATCGCATCTACACTACCGGTTAACGTGGAACCCTGGCTTAAAGACAGCGATGACGATGACATGTCACTCTGAACAACGTCACCGTTCAATGTCGTATTGTCGGCCTGAATGACCGCCTTGCTGCCCAGTTTGATCACTTCCGGCGCGTCAAATGTGCTATCGGTTAGCACGATAGGATCGTTAATCGTCGTGCCAGAGTCCACATGCAGCGCAATCGTCTCTGAATTAACCTGTGCTTTGTTAACCGTCAGCGCGTTGATATCATCATACCCACCGCTTTTACCTTTGCTTGTTATAAAGATGCCGTCGCCGTCGGCGTTGATGGTGGCGCCGTTAATATCCACGCTGGAGGCGAGGATTTTAATACCGGTGCCTTTGGAGTTGATGGCCATCGAATCTTTATCGCCAGAAATGCTCGCCGTTGAGGCGTTTGCCACTTCAATGGCGGCACCCGTGGCGTTATCGTGCGTGACGGTAGAGTTTCCAATATTAAGAATGCCCTTGTTGGACGCGATAACCGTACTATCCGTGCCCGTGGAGCTCATCGTGCTATCGGACACATTCAGAAAGGAGTTGTATGTCGTCTCGCCTACTACGCGCACCTGGCCGTTTGTCAGCGTGATTACGCTCCCGTCCTTAATGTTAAGCGTGCTACCTGATTGTGACACTATGCTGCTACGACTTTGCGTCGTTGCCGTAACGTTGGTGCCAATCAGGGCAGCCCATGACTCGCCAGAGAGGGTCAGGATGCCGTAATTACTTCCGATCTGGATGCTCCCGCCATTCAGCGTCATGCTGCTTTGCGCCTGGAGGTCGATACCTGCCGTGTAGGTTCCTTCCGTAGAGATCTGCGCGTCGGTCAGGTCAAGTGTTGCGCCCTTGTTGAGGGTAACTGCCGTGGCGATAGCATGAGTTCCCTGAACAGGATCGCCGCCGCCGTTGGTGTTAATCACGACATTTGTACCTGTACCCGACGTTGCCTGCCACCCCCCTTCGGGCGTTGCCTGGCCTTCGAGGTGCAGTGCAGAACC
The DNA here is from genome assembly GCF_013350575.1 of Salmonella sp. SG203. Classification (NCBI taxonomy): domain Bacteria; kingdom Pseudomonadati; phylum Pseudomonadota; class Gammaproteobacteria; order Enterobacterales; family Enterobacteriaceae; genus Salmonella; species Salmonella sp. SG203. The sequence goes on along the minus strand of NZ_SNMT01000004.1, from coordinate 115,548 downwards.
TTCACCAGTGCCTGAGTAGGAAATCGGCGAATCGGCGCTCAGGTCGTGCTCGACCCCATCGGTGTATGACACCGGATTATCGGCGATGGCCAGCGGGCTGGCAAAGCCAAGCGCGGCAACAATTGCCAGGGCCAGCGCATGGTGTCTTGCCCATCCTGAATCAGGCTTTTTAATAGAAGGGGCGACTTCATTAGCGTGCGCCTGTATTTTAACTTTGCTGTGGCTTCGCGCCAGTTCTGAAGCTACGACATACATATTTCGCACGGCGCTCCAGACGATACTGTAGGTCCTGTTCAATTTTTAAATTTCCTTTTAATAACATTCACGAAGCAAACTTGATTTGATTGGCTGCAAATAACTTTTAAATGGTGTATATAAATGAGTTAAATAATAAATAACAAAAATATGATTCTATGAATGGTTGCTGCCATCTGTAACAATGTATTATCAAAGCCAAATTATTAACTAATTTCAAGCCTTATTTCAATACCAAGTCAGCTTCTGGTTAATTTATAATTAATATGAATATATTTATCTATTTAATAAATATTTATATTATGAATAACATTTAATAATTTCATATATTGAGATAAATAGATACGTGAGATAAAAGGTGTGATTATCATGCGACACCTGGTGTTATTTTGTATATAGGTAGCGCCAGATGCCGGGTTACAGAAGGGAAACGGCGCATCTACACACCAGCGGCAAACGGTGATGACTCCAATTAGCAGAACATATACTTTTCAATGAATGCTCCGTTCACTTTTTCATGAAGCTCAATTGAACATGAAAAACAAATTAATTTTCGTGCCAGACGCTTAATACGTTACTCCACGCACGTCGCATAACCTGCTGTACTTGCCGGCTGAATGGCGCAGTTTTGCTGCTTGGTATTCTCATCCACGCCGCAATACATGCCGCCGCCCGAGGTTGATTTAGATAAATAGGGATAGCCCAGCGTCGGCCAGCCTAACGAGCTAATTGAATGATACAGCGTCAACAGGTCGTTATTATCCGGTGCTTTGCTCAGGCTACCGCACTGTTTGGCAATATCCCATTTCGTGTTGTCCACCGTATGCGTCATCGCCCAGTACTCGTTATTTGCATGAACTCCGTTGGTAAATACTGGCGTCACGCCTGACGGTAGCTCAGCCTGCAGCCACGGACGATGCAGCGTTTTTCCGTTGACGGATGCCGTATCCGACATATTTCCCCAGAACAACGCTTTATCCGTATCCGGGCTGGTAAGTACCATAAAAATCACATCCAGTGAGGCGTGAAGAGCCGTATTGTCCGTCAGTTTCACCGTGAGTGGCGTTTTTAACCCCAGACTTTTATCCTGATTAAGCGTAAACGTTGCCGTACCGTCGCTGCCGGTAGTGCCGGTAAAGACAATCCCGGTGGTGGTCATACTTCGGCTGGCGCTTGCGGGAGTCAGCTCTTTAAGCATGAGATCATCTGCTCCGGCATCCGCTGCCACATCGCCATCCGTTACCACCGTACCTGCCCGATTTTTCGAATCGCCACGTGACAAAGTAAAACCGACGTTGGCGACCGGGTTACCGCTGCTATCTTTTACCGTCACCGTTAACGGCATCGCGCTTCCCTTCTCCACTACCGCCGCGTTTTTCGCGCTGTCCATCGCCGTCGAGGTCAGCGTAATACTGGCAGGAGTAGACGTATGCGGCTCGACCAGACACACCTGCGCGCCAGACACGCTCGTGGAACTGGTGTGGCCTTTGGCGCCGGTATCCAGCCGCAGATACTGGTAATACCCGGTTCCAGGCTCCTGGTCCACCGCCAGCCAGCTTTTACCCGCCGCTACCGGCCAGCCGAATGCCGTATTGAGAGCGCTGTCTGGATGGTCGCTATACAGCGTTTGCAGGTCATTAAACAGCGGCTGATATGCCGCATCACAGGCGGTCGCGCCCGCTTTTTGGGTGTTCGCGATAGTCACCAGAGGCCAGGTTTCGTTATTGTGATAGTAGGTGCCGCTATTCGACGTCATCTCCGCCGCCAGCAGCGGGCGGTGGAATTTCACCCCCGCGCTGTTGACCGCCGTTTCCGGCATATGGCCCCACATTTTGGCTTTATCGCTGTCCGGGCTGGTAATGACGGTAAAAATAACATCCATATTGCTGACGGTCGGCGGATTGTCGGACAGCATCGCCTGCAGCGCTGTTTTCAGGCCGGGGGTATTATCCTGCGTCAGCTCAAACTGCACCCTGCCGCTCTCATCCGTAGTTCCGTACCAGTACCAGAGCTGCTCCCCGGAATAATGGTAGGCAAATACTTTAGCATCCGCTGGCGGCGCAATCGGCGTTAACAGCATGTCGCTGTTGTTGGTGCTGTCACTACCGCCAGCCCGGTTTTGCGAATAGTTTCCTCGCCCCAGCCGAATGGGCACGTTGGGCTGCGGCGTGCCGGCGCCGTCCGTGACGGTCACCGTCAGCGGGATTTTATCCCCTTTTTTCGCCAGCGCGGCGGATTTTTCGGCATTCATGGCGCTGGAGGTCAGCGCTATCGCCAACACCCTGCGCTTCGCCAGACAGAGCTGCGCCGTTGAGGTATTCGTATTTGTGACCTGCGTAACGCCGTTATTTAGCCTGATATACTGGAAATTATTCGTCGAGTGCGTATCGTTGACTTTCGAATCCCCTGCTCCCCAGTATTTCCCCGCGTCTACAGGCAACCCAAAGGCGGCCGTTAGTCCACCATTCGGATAGTCGTTATACAACGTTTTTAAATCATCCAGCGTCGGCAATCCCAGCCGATCGCACGGGCTGGCGGAGTCCTGATACAGGTTTGGATAGCGGTTCCAGGTGTACCAGATCTCATTATTTGACAGGAAGGACGTGGTATCCGTCGTTGAAGAAAGCTCGGCGCGCAGCAGCGGCCGCGCAAACTCAACGCCCTTACTGTTGGTAAAGGTTTCCGGCATATGGCCCCAGTATGAGGCCTTGTCGCTATCCGGGCTGGTGATAACAGTAAAGATAGCGTCTTTGCTGTCTGTCAGGTTGCTGCCGTCCATCGTGGCGGCGCTGATGGTGGTCTTTAAACCTGCGGTACTGTCCTGCGCAAGGGTAAATGTCACCTGTCCCTGGGCATCGGTTTGCGCATACAGATATTTCGCGGAGGTATCCAGCAGGTATGTCGCCGGGCCGGACGGCATCACATTACGCAGCGTAATATCGTCTGCAGCGCTTGAGGACGATGTGGCGCTGTTGACGCGGTTGTACGAAGATCCCCGGCTGATTTTCACCATCACGTTTTTCATCGGCTGACCTGCGGCGTCTTTCACCGTGACGGTGGCGGCCATCTGCTCGCCCTTTTTCGCTTTTGCGATCCCGGTGGCTGCATCCTGGCCTGCCAGCGTCAGCGTCAGGCTGGCGGCGGCGCTGCGTGGCGAGGTAAGGCAGGTCTGCATATAGTACGTCGTGGTGCTGGTCGTCGTTTTGACATCATTGCCGTCGTTAAACAGGTTGACCGCCGCGTAGAGCGACTGCGCGCCGTCTGACGACATCACGTAATCCCCCGCCCACCAGTAGCGGCTGACATTGTTGTTGCCAGAACTGGTCATCGGCCAGCCGTTACGGCTGCGCATGGCGTTATCAGGCCAGGTACTGTACAGCGTCTGGAGGTTGCTGACGGTGGGCAGATAATTGCGCCCGCAGCCGCCGGCGCCGTTCCAGGCTTTATCGACGGTTATCATGCCCCAGGTTTCGCCTTTGTCGTAGTAACCGTTGGCGATGGTCAGCGATTTGCCGGGCGTGACGCTGAACTCGCTGGCCAGCAACGGGCGCTTGTACACCACGCCGCTGCTGTCGGTCAGCGTTTCCGCCATATGGCCCCAGTAGTTGGCTTTCGGCGTGTCCGGGCTGGTGACGACGGTAAAAATGACCGGTAGCGGCGCGCTCGTTACGCCGTTGTGCTCTATCACCGCCGTCAGCGGCGTTTTAAAGCCCGCGCCGCTGTCCTGGCTGATATTCAGCGTCAGCGTGCCGTCAGCGCCGGTGGCGGTGTAATATTTAACGCCGCTGCTACGCCCGTCGCTGTGGTTTATCTGTATCTCCGCCGCCGACGCGCTATTCACTTCCTGATTCGCGCGCCCGACGCTGTCGCCGCGCGTAAAGATAACCGGCGTGTCGGCGGCCAGGTTGCCCTGGGCGTCCCGCGTGGTGATGATGACCGGGATGGTCTCGCCGACTTTCGCTTTGGCAAATCCGTCGCTGTCGTTATACAAAGGCGAAGTGAGCGTTATCTGCGTCGCCGCCGGATGGGCGTTTTGCAGGCAGACGAAATAGAGTTGTTCACTCCACGCCAGCGAGCTAATACCGCCATCGCGCAGATCAATCGACTTAACGTAGCGGTTTTCCGTACTCCTGCTCAAATCAGCGGTGCTGTTCTGGTAGTTTTTACCATCCAGCGGCCAGCCCTGCTGCGTATTCATGGCGCCGCCGGGCCTGGCGTCGTACAGCGATTGCAGATCGGCAAGTGTCGGTACGTATCCCGCGCCACAGGCGTCGTTCGCCGCCTCAAAATCCACGGTTCCCCAGGTTTCGTTGTTTTCCGTATTGTCGCCGTGGGTAAAGCCGCTGGCGATTTCAGCCGATAATAGCGGGCGCTTAAACACCACGCCGTTGGCCGCCGTGGTCGTTTCCGGCATATGGCCCCACATTTTGGCTTTGTCGCTATTAGGGCTGGTGACCACGGTAAAAATAGTGTCGATGCTGGCCGTCGCGCTGGCGTTATCGTACAGCGCCGCCGCAATCGCGACTTTCGTCCCGTGGGCATCCGGGCGGGTGACGTTGATGATTTTGCTGCCGTTTTCACCGGTCATGCCGCCGATTTTGGTGGCGGTGTCGTTGAGCGAATCGCCGTCAATCACTACCGCCGAGACGATGCCGTCGCCGCTGCCGGCGATATGTTTTTCCCCCTGACGGGTGTAGCCGTCGCCGCGGCTGAGCACGAACGGCGCTTGCGGCACCGGGTTGCCGCTGGCGTCTTTTACCGTGATCTTAAGTTGGAGCGTGTCGCCCTTCTTCACCTTCACCGCGTGCTCGCTGTTCTCGTCATACCACAATGACGTATTCACCGGCTCAATGGTGATGGAGGCTGCCGTCGGGTTATCGCTGGCAAGGCAACTGACGTAATCGGATGCGCCAGCGCCGCCCGGAAATTCGCTACCGTTAGAAAGCGCTATCAGTTTCCACGTGGTGGCGCTTTGCCAGGTGGAGGTCCAGTAATTAATCAGTACCGGCCAGCCGTGCGTGCTGTTGATAGCCCCGTCGCGGTTAGCGGCGTAAAGCGCCTCCAGTTGATCAGCGCGCGGCAATCGGTTAGCGGCGCAGCCGCCCGCCGCCGTATTGCCTACCGCATCGGCATGGGTAACGCGCGCCCAGCTCTCGTTGGCCTCGGTTTGGGTGCGGGTCGCGGCAACCTCCGCCGCCAGCTTCGGCCGCTCAAAGGTCATATCGCCCACCGTGATAGCGTCGGACATATGGCCCCACATTTGCGCCTCCGGCGTGTCGGGGCTGGTGGGAACGGTAAACTTCACGCTGCGGTTAACGGGGGTGGTGATCAGCGAGTTAACCGGCAGTACGGTCAGCGGCGTCAGTAAGCCCACGCCCTGCGGCTGTTCAATGACCAGCGTGGCGTTGCCCTCGGCATCGGTCATGCCCTGGTACGTCATCGACGCCTGGGAAGAGCCGAAAGACGTTCCGCCCATCACCAGCGCTCCGTCGCTGGGATCGGTAAAGCCCGTGGTGGCGTTGGCGCGATTTTTACCGTGCGACATGGTGACGGTAAAGCTGGCGTTGGGCACGCTTAGCCCGTTCAGCGCATTGACGGAGTGGACGTTCATCGTAATTTTTTCGCCCACTTTGGCTACCGCATTACGTAACGACTCGTTGCCATCAAAGTACACGTCCAGGCTGGTCACCAACTCGTTACCGGAGCAGGAGAGATAGTTCGGTTCAGCGCCGCTGAACAGGCTGTCCGCGCCGGTCGCCAGGTTAACGTGCGCAGTGGTGGAACCATCGGTATCCGCCGCAATATAGCTATGTTTCTGTGTCGGCCAGCCGTAAGTCGTTTCCATCGTATTGCCGGAATGGGCTTCATACAGCGTATCCAGCAGCAGTTGTCCCGGCACCTGGCCTGCGCCGCACTGGTTTGTCGCCGCCGTCACGGAGTTAAACGTGGCCCAGTATTCGTTATTCTCAAATTCGGAACCGGTATCCTGCGCGGCCTCTTCCGCCAGCAGCGGGCGTTTGTAGATATTGCCCGCTTCCACCACGCCCTGCATATGGCCCCACATACGCGCCTGCGTCACGTCCGGGCTGGTGACGACGGTAAAAATCACGTTCTGCGTCGCTTCCGTGCCGTCGAACAGCACCACGCGCACCGGGGTTAATACGCCAGCGCCCTTGTCCTGGGTCAGCGCCAGCGAAAACTGGCCATTTGCATCGGTGATGCCGTGATAGTGACCGTCGCCGCCGTCCAGATTGGCGATAACTACCGGTTCATCCGTCCACTGATGCGCGGCATCAAGATCGGCGTTCTTCTGATTCTGGCGATTTTGCTCGTCGCCCAGGTAGACATTAAAGTAGCGATAAGGCAGCGGTTTATTGGTGGCGCTGTCGGTGACGGCGATCTTCATGTTGATCTCTTCGCCCACCTTCACTTTCGCCGCGTTGACCGTCGAATCAAAATTATCGGTGCTAATCACTAATTTCGGCGTGACCGCAGGCGAGGCTTTATCCACACAGCTCACCAGCGATTGCGTGGCGTCCGGCATCTGCGTAAGGGCGCGGCTGCGCATATCAATGCTGATGTGGTCAGTTGCGCTCGCCCCCTGTGAGGAGGACCAGTACTCTTCGTCACCGGATGTCACCCCCACCGGCCAGCCGAGAGTGGTGGCTAAATCGCCACGCTCGATTTTTAACCCTTCCAGTTGGCGCGCATCCGGCAGAATATCGCAGTGCGTGTCGGCATGGCCCCAGGTGAACTGCGCCCAGGTTTCATTGTTGATGCTGGCGGTACGGTCTTCGCCCTCGGTTTCCGCCGCCAGTTTGGGGCGGTCAAAGGTGTAGCTTGCGCCGTCCACCGTGGCGGTGGAACTGTCCGCCATATGGCCGTACATGTTGGCGCTGCTGCTGTCCGGGCTGGTGAGGGTGGTAAAAATCACATCCGCGCTGGCTTTCAGCGCAGGCGCGCCCGACGGGTGCGCCATCAGCGGGGTTTTAACGCCCGGCCCGTTAGCCTGGGTGACGGTCACCGTCGCCACCCCTTCCGCGTTGGTCGTGCCGTGGTATTCGGTGGCGGTGGTGGTGAGTTCGGTGTTGCCGACGCGTACCGGCGCGGTATTGTTCACCACGCCCTGGCGGTTTTGCGCATCGTCGCGGGTAATCACGAACGCGATATTGCCCGCTGGCTCACCGTTACAACCTTTGGTATTCACCGTCAGCGTGATGCTTTCGCCCGCTTTCACCTTCGCGGCGTTAAGCGACTCATCCAGATGATCGGCGGTAAGGGTTACCGGGTCACCCACGGCGGGCGCGATATCCACGGCAAACTTTTGATCAAGCACTTCGACCGCCGTGTTATAAGGCACGCCGGTGCGGGTAAGCAACCACAGCGGCGGCATAGCGGTTGAGGTATCCAGTTGCGACCAGACTACCAGATGGCGGCCTGCCATATTTTGCTCACAGAACGTCAGGTTTGCCGACGGCTGCGGAGACAGCGGCGTCTCCGGCGTGGCGGCGTCGGCCCATACCAGCGTGACGGAGGGTATCCGTTCACTCTGCCAGACCAGCGGCGGCTCGGCGAAAATATCGCCTTCGGCATCGCGCGGATTGGTTAAGGTCAGCGCGCTGCCGACATCACTGGTGCTGAACTGGCTGGGTTTCGCGGAATAATCGACGGGATTCGCTGCATCAGATCGCAACTGAACGCTGCCCTGATAAACCGGTATCGTCACGCCGTCAGCCAGCGGCGGCGTGCCGTTAATGGCGGCAGTTGAGACGTCAGGCTCCTGCCATGGGGCGCTGCTTTGCGCCGCATGGGCAAAAAAAGCGGTAACACAAAACAGGCATGCCTGTAGCCCGGATAAAAGACGGGTATTCGTTTTCAGTTTCAATGCAGCACCTGGAATACATCCCTTTCTGACTATTCATTCCATCGGCGGTAAAAATGCGAAACGTTTCACTACCGGTACCAACGACAATTTACCGAAACCCAACCATCCCGATCACGGCTGTACAAGACAGGCGGCATAGACTATATCGTAATCGCTGCTGGTGGTCGGGCAACGTGTTGCGCCCCCTTTCGCTAACGAAACCCGGCAATAATTATACGTCCCAGGCGTACTGCTGGCATAATACAACGAAGTTGTCGGCCATCCGTTAGCGACCGCTATCTGCTCATCGCGCACTTTTTCCAGCACGCCTTTTGCCGGGAACCCGGCCACCCCGCCACAGTTCTTGCTCATATCATAGGTAAGGCCATCGGCTTTCGAATAAACCTCAACCCAGGTTTCGCCATTTTCTTTCCGGCTATCCGTCGCGCCAGCAGGCGCTTCTTTCATCAACAAGGGGCGATGCAGCGTCACGCCATCAACCGTCAGCGTATCCGGCATATGCCCCCAGAACTCCGCGTAACTGGAGTCCGGGCTGGTAATCACGGTAAAGATCACGCCCAGCACGGTGTTGGTTGATTGCGTGATATCCCCCGGCGCGCTGGCCGTCAGCTCGGTTTTTAGCCCCACACTGCCGTCCTGTTTCACCGTAAACGTTGCCGTCCCGTCAGCCCCCGTGACGCCGCTAAACACATTGCCGGAAGCCGTCATTGATTTCGTTGTCGGCGACGGCGTCAGTTCCTGCAACGTCAAATCGTCTGCTGTAGTATTCCACGTATATTTAATGTCGAGGCGATCATTCGCATCGCCCCGTTTCAGGGTGAACGGTTCATTCGCTATGGGAACGCCCGCGCGGTTTTTCACCGTCACCGTCAAGGGAATAGCCTCGCCTTTTTTCGCCACCGCCGCGCCTTTCGCCGCATCCATCGCCGTCGAGGTTAGCGTAATGGTGGCAGGGACATTACGCGCATTGACCAGGCAGGCCTGCAGGCTGGTGGAGGTTGGCGCCGATATCTGACCGGTTTTCAGGTTTATCGCCTGGTGTGCTTTCGAGCTATTCAGATCGGCAGACCACCAGAGTTTGCCGGTTTTCACCGGCCAGCCGAATTGATCCTCCAGCGCGCCGTCAGGATACAGTTGCTGTAGCGCCTTTAAGTCATTCATCAGCGGCATATACTCAAAGTCGCACGCAGACTGGCCTGCCGTATACGTCTGTACGCCGGTCGGCGCCGCCCATTTTTCACCGTTCACAGTGAGGTAGTTGACGCCCGACGGCGCTTCCGCCTGCAAATGCGGGCGCTGGTAGCGGAGGCCGTCCGGCCCTTCCACGGTTTCCGGCATATGCCCCCAGTAGTTGGCGCTGGCGGCGTCCGGGCTGGTAAGGACGGTAAATATCACGTCCTTACTGCTCGTTGCGGTAATGTCATCCGCGACGGTGACGCGGATGGGCGTTTTAAGACCCATGGTATTATTTTGCGACACGCTAAACGTTATTTGCCCCTGGGCGTCCGTTTGCGCATACATATAGCTATCCACCGACCCCAGCAAGTACGTCGCCGTCCCGGAAGGCTGGATATTACTTAAGGTAATATCGTCCGCGTTGTTGGTGGTGTACACGCTCCCCGCACGCGTCAGCGCATCGCCGCGCGAGATTTTCACCGTCGCGTTGCTAACCGACTGCCCGGCAGCGTTCGTCACCTTCACCGTCATGGGGATCGTTTCGCCTTTTTTCGCCACGGCCGCCGATTTGTCCGCGTTCCAGGCGTCCGTAGAGAGCGCGATATTCATCTGGCGCGGTTTGGTCAGGCAGAGCTGGTAATAGTAATTACCCGGCGTTCCCAACACGGAGTTATCTATGCCCGTACCGAGATCGATATATTGCCAGTAAATAGCTTGACCTTGCAGCAGGCTGTCGCCCGCCCACCATTTCTTCTTGACGGGTAAGCCTATGTCGGTCGTGACCTTGCCGCTGGGGTGATCGCCGTACAGCGCCTTGAGATCATCCAACGTGGCCATCTGATTTATCGAACAGTCGCCATAATTACCGGTATTAAAATTATTCACCATAGACCAGTTTTCATTTGTCTCGACATAACTCTTCACACTTGACGACGACGATACTTCGCTATACAGCCGCGGGCGCTCGAACTCCGCGCCGTTGCTGGCGGTGAAGGTTTCCGGCATATGGCCATACATATTGGCCTGCGGGCTGTCCGGGCTGGTCACGGTGGTGAACACCACCGGCAGCGTCGAGGTTACCGTCGGCATATCGCTCAGGGCTGCGGTTACCACGTTTTTCGCCCCCACCCCTACGCCCTGCTGCTCCGGCGTGAGCGTGAAGGTCGCCGTGCCGTCCGCTCCGGTTGCACTGTAAAGAGTGGCGCTACCATAGAAGAACTGTTGCGCCGAACCGGTGGGCGGCACCAGCATCATGCGGGTGTTGCCGGTAAAGGTATAGCTGGTGTTGCGCGCCGTCCCGGCGTCGCGTACGAGCGAAAATGGCGTATAAGGCACCGGGTTGCCCGCTGCATCGGTAGTGGTGATCACCAGCGGAATCGATTCGCTGTTTTTGACCTTCACCGCCTGGATATCGCTATCCGTCGCCAGCGTAGAAGTGAGCGTAATCCGCCCGGCCAGAGGCTGCGGCGTCGCGGAGCAAATCTGGTATTGCCTGTCGCTATCACTAATATTGGAGACCTTCCGGTGCGCATCATCATTCAGATCGACCGTGTAATAGTCATAGGGTGGCGCTCCGGGGGTGAGCGTCCCGGCGTTTGTGCCGCTCCAGTAAGATTGGGTGATCGGCCAGCCCTGCGCGGTTTTTATCGCTCCGTTCGGGTATTTGCTGTACAGCGAATCCAGTTGCTCAACGGACGGAAAATACCCTTTGGGGCAGGCTTCCGGGCTAACGGTTTTGATCGTATTCGGCCCATAGTACACTACCCAGCGTTCGTTCTCTTCCTGATTCCCCACAGCACCGGTCTTGCTGGCCAGTTCATCGTAGAGCGACGGGCGCTTGTACACCGCGCCATCCGCCGCCGTCAGCGACGGCGCCATATGCCCCCACATGCGGGCGACGCTGACATCCGGGCTGGTGACAACGGTAAAGATGGTGTCGATGCTGGCGCTCACGGCGGCATTTTCATACAGCGTGGCGGTAATGGCCGTGCGGGTACCGTGGGTGTCCGGGCGGGTGACGCTGATGATGCGGGTGCCGTCAAGGCCGGTCTGCGACCCCATTTTGGTGGTGGTCCAGGCCAGCGATTCGCCGTCGATCACCACGGGCGTCACGATATTTTGCAAATCGGCGCCGTCCAGGGCGGTGTACTTTTCCCCTTTGCGATCGTAGCCGTCGCCGCGGGTGAGCACAAACGGCGCTTCCGGCACCGGTTTGCCGCTGGCGTCCTTCACCGTCACCTTCAACTGTAGGGTGTCGCCCTTTTTCACTTTCAGCGCATGGACGCCGCTGCCGTCGTACCACTGCGACGGATCGACTGGTTCAATGGTGATGGCGGCTGGCACCGGGTTATCGCTGGCCAGGCAACTGGTGTAAACCGAGGTGTTGCTGCCCGGAAATTCACTGCCGCTCGCCAGCGCGATCAGTTTCCAGGTGGTGGCGCTCTGGTAGGTGGACGACCAGTAGTTAATTAAGGTTGGCCAGCCCTGGATACTTTTGATCGCGCCGCCGCTGTTGGCGCTGTACAACGCTTCAAGCTGGTCGATACGCGGCAGGCGGTTCGCCGCGCAGCCGCCCGCATCCGGGTTGCCCGCCGCGTCGATATGGGCCACGCGCGTCCAGGTTTCATTGCTCTCTTCCTGAGTACGCAGCGGGCTATTTACTTCACTCGCAAGCTTAGGCCGCTCAAAGGTCCAGTCGCCGACGGCAATGGTGTCGGCCATGTGGCCCCACATTTTGGCTTTTACCGTGTCCGGGCTGGTGGCGACGGTAAACTTGACGCTGCGGGAAACCGGCGTGCTGATTAATGAATCGACGGGCGCGACGCTTAACGGCGTCAGCAGCCCCACGCCCTTATTCTGGGTGAGGATAATGGTCGCATCGCCGTTGGCGTCGGTGATCCCGTGGTAGACCTGGCCGGCAATGTAGCCCACGCCGTCAAACTGCATCTCGCCGTTGCTGGGATCGGTAAAGCCGATCGACTGCCCGTCGCGCCGCTTGCCGTTCGCCATGGTGATGGTGAAGTCGGTATTCGCAATCGCCATGCCGTTGAGGGCGTTGGCCGAATGAATATTCAGCTTGATCTGTTCACCCACTTTGGCGACCGCATCGCTGTTTTTGGTCATCGGATCGTCGTTGAAGTAAACTTCAAGCACCGCCACCATTTCATTGGCCGAGCAGGTCAGGTAGTTCGGCGCATTGGTAAATTTGCCGCTATCGCCATTTTCGAGGTTGACATGTACCGTCCCGGAGGCGTCGCTGTCCGCAGCGATGAAGTAGTCTTCGGTCGGCCAGCCGTGTTCGCTTTCCATCTTGCCGCTGGGGTGCTCGCTGTATAAATGCGCCAGCGATGACTGATCCGGCACCTGGCCGACGCCGCACTGCGCGGTGGCCGACGCCACGGAGTTAAACGTCGCCCACTCTTCGTTGTTTTCGCTGAACTGACCGTCTTTATGGCTGGCTTCCACCGCCAGCAGCGGGCGCTTATACAGGTTGCCGGCATCCACCACGCCGCGCATATGGCCCCACATGTTGGCGCCGTCCACGTCCGGGCTGGTGATTACGGTGAAAATGACGCTAAAGGGCAGCTCGACGCTGCCGCCTTCATCGTCCGGCATCACGATGCGGATGGGCGTCTCAACCCCCATGCCGCTGTCGTGCTGTAGCGTCAGGTGCGCCTGACCGTTGACGTCGGTCACGCCGGTATAGTGTTCCGGCGACGAGGCGCGCATATCTTCGGAGCTGATGGTAACCCGCTGGTTATCCCACGCGTCCTGATGCTCCCCTTTGCGGTTTTTCGCCGGGTCGATAAACAGCTCCATGTAACGGTAAGGCAGCGGTTTTTGCGTGTCTTTATCGACTACCGTCATGACCAGATCAATCGATTCCCCCACCTGCGCTTTATAAGGCCCCTCCGGGGAGAGGGTAATCTGCGGGTGCGCCGCGGGCTGGGCCTTATCTACACAGCTAACCAGCAGCGTATCGCTGTTGGGCGCCCTGACGACCGACGCGCTGTTCATATGCACGGCAGCGTGGTAGTTGCTCATCTGATCTTTGGTTGACGACCAGTATTCCGCATCGCCCGACGCCGGCCAGCCGGTGTACGTTGCCAGCGTACTATGCGCATGTCTTAGCTCCACCAGTTGTTCGGCGTCCGGCAGAACGTCGCAATGGTTATCCGCGCCGCTCCAGGTAAACTGCGCCCAGGTTTCGTTAGTATCGTTGACGCTTTTGTCAGCGTTGCCCGCCTCCACCGCCAGCTTCGGTCGAGTGAAAGTGTAAGTCGCGCCGTTCAGCGTGGCGCTGGCGCTCTCCAGCATGTGGCCGTACATGTTGGCCTGAGCGGTGTCGGGGCTGGTGATGGTGGTGAAAATAACGTCCACGCCGTCCGTCAGCGTAGGATAACTTTGCGAAGCGACAATAAGATGCGTTTTTACGCCGGGACCTTCATCCTGCGTCACCACCACTGTGGCTTTACCTTCGGCATCGGTGACGCCGCGATACTCCGTTTGCACGGTCGTTAGCTCGGTATCGCCAACGTGCACCGGGTTAGTGTTATTGACCACACCCTGACGGTTTTTGGCATCCTCACGGCGGATAACAAACGGCGCATTTTTCACCAGTTCGCCATCACACCCTCTGGTCGTGACGGTGAGGGTGATGCTCTCTCCCACTTTCACTTTTGAGGCTTCAAAGCTGGCATCAACATGATCGCCGCTGACCGACACGGGATTGCCTACTGCCTGGGCAATATTGACAGTCACTTTCGGGCTGAGCAGCGGGATGGCCGCATTATTCGGCACGCCGGTGTGAGTATAGAGCCACAGCGCGGGGACGGTCGTTTCATCGTCTGGCTGCGGCCAGACAACCAGTTTCCGTCCGGCCAGGTTCTGGGCGCAAAAGGTCTGGTTAGGCGTCGGCTGCGGCGAAAGCGGCGTGTCGGGCGTGGCGGCATCGGCCCATAACAGGCCCACGCTCGGCGGCTGTTGATTTTCCCAGGCAATGGTCGGCGGATCGCTAAAGAGATCGCCTTCGGTATCGGTGGAATTGACCGCACGCATCGAGGTTGAGGTGGCATCCGCGCTAAAATCGCGCGGCATGGCGGTGAACGCAACATCGTAGGTTTTGGTCGGGTCAAGCAGCATGCTTCCCTGATACACGGGAATAATCGCGCCGTCGGCGCGGGGCACGGTGCCGTTAACTGCGGCAGTGGCTGAGTTCAACTCTTGCCATGTCCCGCCTTTCAGTAAGGCCTGCGCAGGGGCGATCGACGCTACAAACATGATCAGTAATGTCAGTAAGAAATGTACAACTTTATTCACTTGCCGATTCCTGTCCATGAGCGATAGCCACCCGTTTTCATTCTCTGTCGTAATTCAACCCACTTTGCTTAGCGCGCGGCTAAGCAAAGTGCGCGGAAAATACCACTCCCCGCGGGGAGTGGTATGTTGAGGACAACTTATTTGCGTTTGTAGTCGATGGACAAAGCAAAGCCCTGGACACCGTCGCTACCCACGGTAACGCCGCCTTCCGCGCCCTCGAACGCCTCTTTCGCTTCGGCGTTGGTAAGCGGGATGACAAGGTCTTTATCGTTCCAGCTTTCGTTGACGATACCGCCAGTGCCAGTACGTGCAATTGCGCTGGTGCCGACGAATTTCCAGCGGTAGTCATACTGGCTGGTAACGTCTTCACCGGTATCATAGGTACCGTTGCTGTTCTTATCGCTCCACAGCAGCACTTTATAGGTGGTGTCGGTTTTGAGCGGAGTAGAGGTACCCAGCAGGTTGGTGGTTGAGCCAGACTCATAGATAACAACATGGACGTTTTCATCCACCACCGGACCTTCCGGAATGTCGTCGCCATCCGCACCACCGCCCGCATCGGTCGACAGGTCTTTCAACAGCAGTTCGGTTGCCACGGCAGGGTCACCGGTGGTGGTGGTTGGGGTGATTTTGATACCGATATAATGGTCTGCGTCACCCGCCTGAATTTCATAGGTATCGCTGCCTTTGGTGCCAATCTCTTCGGGATTGCTACCATTCTGGTCGCTGTATCTCATCCACTGCACCGTCAGTTTCGTGGCGGCGTTGTCGACATCCAGGTCGCCTTCCTTATCGCCAATCGCCCAGTTGACCGTGACCTTATCGCCAACGTGGAACTGCTTATCGCCGTCGGTCGTAATGGTCCTTGAACCACGATCGATAGTTACCGTTACGTGATCTTTGTCGGTATCCGCGGTCTTATCCGCCGCACGGGTAATCCACGGCACCGTACCCTGAATGGTGCCCGTCTGTTCAGAGACAATCTGCCACTGCCCCGATTTCAGATTACCGTTTGCCGCCACCGCCGGCGCGGCGCAATACCCGGCAACTACTAATGCTAAAGCGACCTTCGTCAGCCGCCGTTTTACTGTTGCTTGCATTCAGACTCTCCTTTTTCTCAAAATTCAGCGGCTGGCTGGTCAGCCACAACGCTGACGCTATTTCTGACTATACGTAACGCGTATGCCGTAACCCTGAACGCCATCTTCCACATTGGCGGCAAACTTCTGCGCCGCCTCTTTATTGGTTACTGGCAGAACAAGATCTTCATTTATGGTGTTGGCCAGCGCGCCGGTATGTCCGTTTGTACTCTGTCCGGTAAACTCCCACTGGTAGTCGTACAACGCCATCTCTTCTTCCGTGAGCTGCTCGGACATCTGGAATACGCCGTCTTTATTTTTGTCGCGCCACAGCAGGAAACGGTAGGTGTTATTAACCGTAGGATGTTTATCTTCTTTGCCAATGAGATTGATGGGGTTAGGAGCTTTTACCTGATAAATCACCGCATTCAGCGCGCTCAGGTTGTCGCCGATAAAAGTGACATCAACGTAGTTACTGTCGCCATAGGCGTCTTCTTTCGCCTTCCAGCGGAAAGTGCCCGGCAGGGTGCTGGAAAGCGTCACCGTCCCCGCTTCTTTGTCACGGCTGGCAATAAACACGCAGGGGGTTTCCGTGGTGCAGGGCGTCTGGGCCAGGGTGACTTTTTTATCATTGCTGTCGTACAACACGGGCGTCATGGCATCGTCCACCAGTTCGTTACCATTGCGATCCGTGGAGTCGCCAAAGGAGTCGGTGATCAGGAGATCCATCACCACGCCGTCTTCGCCATCGGCCAGCGCGCTGGCTTCATGGCTGTGATCGCTACGATCGGTATCGGCAATGTTGTCAACGATCAGCTCAATTTTGCGATCCTGCTGGACGGTGATTTCCACCACACCGGAGTTCTGCTTATTGCCCTTTTCGTCTTCCAGCGTCATGCGTACTTTCCAGGTGTTCAGGGCGGTGCGCTGCTCTTCGGTATCGGCGTTAACCCAGGCAGGAAGCACCAGATTCCAGCTGTTATTGTTGCCTTCGGTCAGCGCATCTGCTTTTACCACCGGCATCACCAGAGTACGGGCGGCGTTGTTTTTCGCCTGCCAGGAAGCAGAAATAATTTTGTAATGATGGTTAATCAGCGCGTTGACCGTCCACTTACATTTCTCCAGCCCCACCGCGGCCTCAGGCGTATCTTCAATCACGCATTCCGGGTGTTCGTTGGTGGCGTCGGCCTTCAGCCACAACGTGACGTCCAGCGGATCTTTCTCGCGGTATTCGAGAATGATGAAATTGTTACGATCGACAAAATCGGTGCGGCTGCCCATTAAAGAGTGCTGGATTTTAACGTTTTCCGGATCGAGTTGCGCCGCCAGCGGCGTTCCTATCTGGTAGTTCACAGTCGCTTTAACGCTAAAATCGTTATTATCGCCAGTACCGGCTTTGTAATCCGAACCAACCGTAACCAGCGGTACCGGCGTATATTCCAGCCCCAAGGTAACGGCATGAGGATCTTTTTGTAGGTTATCGGTGCCAAACAGCGCTACTTCATCGCCGTAGTACTGTTCGTAAACTAATTTAGCGCCAAGCTGCGGATAAAAGGGCAGCCAGCTTTCCATGCGGATATCCCAACCGCGCGCGGGTCGTTCTTCATAAAAGTCGAAATCTTCGGAATCCTTCCAGTCAGAAAGAGGATGGTAATAGTTGCCGGAGAATTTAAGGTAATCCGTCCAGGCTTCGGTTCCCAGACCTAGTCGACGGTGACCGCGCGTAAAATCGTAGTCATAGAATGCGTTGCCGCCAAGCAGCCAGTTGCCGACGTTCTGGCGCACGCCAAGCCCAAAGTTACCAATGGTGCGGTCTTCTTTACGTTGGGCTGAGAGTTGGCTAAAAAGTAAGGTTTTTTCGTTATCATACCAGGGAACGAAATAATCCAGCGAACTGCCGTCCAGATCGCCGCCTTCGCCTACGGAGAGGCTGGTACGGATCTTGCCATAAGGTGACATTACGCCTTCAAGATATGACTGTGCTGATGAAGTGATTTGGTTTTGCAAATAGCTACGCGCCTGGGATTCCAGCGCTTCCGGGGTGAGATTATCAAAGCCCTGGGTGGCGGAATTAATAAAGTAGTCAGCGCCCTGTTCTTTAAAGGACTTTCCTTTATTTTCCTGTTCTTCTTTTTTCGCGGATTCGCTGGCTAAATCAGGCAGGGAGGAGTGGCTTTCATCGTTTGCAGGTACAGAGTTACCTGCGCCGGAAGCCGCAACTGATACTCCAGACACTAATAGCAAAACCAGAATGCGAATCCTTCGCACCATATGATATCCCTGTTGTTAAATAAACACGCTGCTATGAGACGATATTATATGGATGATTCATAGGGAATCATAACTAACAGGCCTAAATATATTCCTAAAAAGAAAAGTTTAATATGAAACAGACTTATAATATTGATATAATAAATAAAAAGAAGGATGTTATTTATTTTTAATATTTATTTTCGGGAATAATATTCCCTATAAATAGTTGAATAAATAAAAAGAATAAAATAGCCGCCGGGCAGGATACTATGCTGATATTACGGGAGTATCGAATAACTCTTTTGCCCTTAGCCGGATAAGACGTCGGCGTCTCTGCTCTGCGGCGCAACGTCGACAGCGGTTTTATTGATCGGAAATGACGAAATTAACCCGTTTTTTTGAAATTAAACCATGACCGTTCTGGCAAAAATAGTCCACTGCGCCGCAGGCTTTCAAAACCTGTAACGGCTGGCGGCAGTCAGGACAAAGTGCCTGTAACGAGAAATCCTTAGCGCATGTCTCGCAATGGGCTGTATCGCCATTGCGCTCCAGCGCGTGATGGCAAACAGGGCAGATTATTTCCATAACATTCTCCTCAGGCGCGTGACTCGCTTTTACTTGAAAGGCCTGATAGCGCTGCGCTTATCAGGCCTGGAATATTACTGAAAAAGCATTACTTGCTTTTCTTGATATGCTTCATCAGACGCTTACGTTTGCGCATTTGCGTTGGCGTCAGTGTGTTACGCTTGTTCGCATACGGGTTCTCCCCTTCTTTAAACTGAATGCGAATCGGCGTACCCATCACTTCCAACGACTTGCGGAAGTAGTTCATCAGATAGCGCTTATAGGAGTCTGGCAGATCTTTTACCTGGTTGCCGTGAATCACCACAATCGGCGGGTTATAGCCGCCAGCGTGGGCATATTTCAGCTTCACACGGCGACCGCGCACCAGCGGCGGCTGATGATCTTCCACCGCCATCGTCATGATACGGGTCAGCATCGCAGTGCTCACCCGGCGAGTGGAACTGTCGTAAGCCTCGCGTACGGACTCAAACAGGTTCCCGACACCGCTGCCGTGCAGCGCAGAGATAAAGTGCACGCGGGCAAAATCAATAAAGCCCAGACGGAAATCCAGCGTCTCTTTCACCTGCTCTTTGACTTCCTGGCTCAGGCCATCCCATTTGTTGACTACGATAACGAGTGAGCGCCCACTATTGAGGATAAAGCCCAGCAGAGACAAATCCTGGTCAGAGATCCCCTCGCGCGCATCGATAACCAACAGTACGACGTTAGCGTCTTCAATCGCCTGTAACGTTTTAATCACCGAGAACTTTTCTACCGCATCGGTGATTTTTCCGCGCTTACGCACCCCCGCCGTGTCAATCAGCACATATTCCCGTTCGTCGCGTTCCATCGGGATATAAATACTGTCGCGAGTGGTGCCCGGCATGTCGTATACCACCACGCGCTCTTCGCCGAGAATACGGTTAGTGAGCGTGGACTTACCTACGTTCGGGCGACCGACAATCGCTAGCTTTATCGGCAGGCTTTGCGGGTCAAAATCATCCTCCGGCGCTTCTTCGCCATTTTGTTCCGCCTCGAACTGCGCCCAGTATTCCGCGTCTTCATCCACCTCTTCCTGCGGCGCGACATCATCCATCCACGGCAGAAGCACATGTTCCAGCAGGCTCAATACGCCGCGACCATGTGAGGCGGCGATAGGGTAAATTTCGCCTAATCCCAGCGAGTAAAAATCGACAACCGCCTGATCGGGATCGAGACCATCCGTTTTATTCGCCACCAGGAAGGTCGGTTTTTCACGGGAGCGCAGATGTTTGGCAATCGCTTCATCCGCCGGCATCAGACCAGCGCGCGCATCTACCATGAATAACACCACATCCGCTTCTTCAATCGCCAGCAGCGACTGTTCCGCCATCCGCGTTTCGACGCCGTCTTCGGTGCCGTCAATACCGCCGGTGTCGATACAGATAAACTCGCGGCCTTCAACCTCCGCACGACCGTACTTACGGTCACGAGTCAGACCCGGGAAATCCGCAACCAGCGCATCTCGGGTGCGGGTCAGACGGTTAAATAGCGTGGATTTTCCGACGTTAGGGCGCCCGACAAGCGCGACCACAGGTACCATGTTTAAAGCCTCATTTAAAAAATCATCAGACAACGCGCGTCATTTTTACGCCGTTGTTAAAAACAGGAAAACGGCCCCTACACCAGGAGCCGTTTTTTAAAACGCACAACCGTGACGATTAACGTGTAATCGCGTAGACCGTACCGTCTTTGGCCTGGATGAGCAGTTTACCATCCGCCACCGTCGGTTCGGTCAGGAAACCAGAACTGTCTACTTTTTGTTGGGCCACAAAACGCCCGTCATCGACATTAATCCAGTGCAGATAACCTTCGCTATCGCCGACGACTAAATCACCATTATACAGTACCGGGGAGGTCAGCAAACGGTGCAGCAGATCGCTTTGCGTCCACAGCGTTACGCCGCCGTCAGTGGTCAGCGCCAGCACACGATCGTTCTGATCGACCAGGTAGATACGGTCGCCGTCGACGATAAAGTCATTGACCGACCCCAGCTCGCGTTTCCACATAATCTGACCACTGCGCAGATCCAGCGCCGTTAAGTTACCATTATACGCCAACGCGTAAACGACGCCGTTTACCACAACCGGCGTGGTATCGACGTCGCTCAGACGGTCAATTTCCGTTGGGCCAGTGGCCTGGGAGATACGCTGCTGCCAAATCATCTGCCCTTGTTGCATCAGCACGGCGCTGACGCGGCCATTATCACCACCAACGATAGCCGCGCCGAACGCGGTTGCCGGCGCAGATTCGCCGCGCAGCGACAGCGAAGGCATATCCAGGTTCACCGTCCATTTAATGGCGCCATCCGCCTGATTTAGCGCCTGCAACTGACCGTTGCTGGTATGGATAAGAACGATTCCATCACTGACAACCGGGCGAGACAACGCTTCGCCTGCGACCTTCGTCTGCCATGCTGTAGTGCCGTCGCTGGTATTCAGCGCATAAACCTCGGCCTTTTCACTGCCGATATAGACGTGACCGCCCGCAACAGTGACGCCGCCGGACAACAGCGCGGACGAACGAGAGAACCAGCCGTCTTTCTCGCCCAGATTCACAGACCAGATCTCTTTGCCATCATCCGCATTGAGCGCTTTTACCACGCCCGCGCGATCGGCTGCATAGACCACGTTATCTGCCATTACCGGATGAAGGTTAGAATAAAATTCGCCAATTCCGTTACCGACAGAGGTGCTCCAGACAGTGGTCGGGGTAAACTGGTTTTCAACCTGCGGTAATGGAGACATCTTGACGACATCTTCTTCGCCGCTAAACAGTGAACAGCCGCTGAGCAGGGTAACGGAAAGCAACCCTGGCAGAAGTAATTTACGCAATTGCATCGGGTCCCTCTCAGATGGACAAATTATTGATTTTCATCTGCATCATTTCGCTCAACGCCGGAGAAGCATCGCTATTGACGCCCGCTTCCCATGCGCTGCGCGCGCCTTTTTTATCACCCTTACTCAGCAACGCTTCGCCGCGCAAATCAGCGACAATGGCCGTCCATCCTTCGCCTTTAACGGCATCCAGAGTTTTCAGCGCAGCGTCAGCTTGCTTAAGCTGCAACTGAACGCGAGCGAGACGCAGATTAATCACCGCTTTGAGATTTTCATCGCTGGTGGCCGCCAACCCCTGCTGCAACTGGGCTTCGGCTTTTTTAAGTTCATTCTTATCCACAAACTGCTGCGCCAGTTCCATAGACGCCAGCGCACCATAGGTGTTTTTATTCTCAGCCGCGAATTTTTCAGCGGCGGGAATGCTATCCGGCTTATCGGCGCTTACCGCCGTCACCGCATTTTGATACGCCAGAGAAGCAGCACGCGCGGACTCCGTCTGATGGCTGCTCCAGTAACGCCAGCCAACCAGCGCGCCAACCCCTAAAATCACTCCGACAGCCAGCGCTTTGCCGTTTTCGGCAAAGAAGCGTTTAATCGCATCCACCTGGTCGTGTTCGTTCTCGTAAATTTCCACGCTGTCCTTCTCCTTAGCCCAATAAAGTGCGCAAATGCGCGGCGACGCTGTCCTGCGCCACTGCCGTTTGCTCACCGGAGCGCAAATCCTTCACTACAACAGTCCCATCGGCGACTTCAGATTCGCCAAGAACCAGTGCAATACGGGCGCCCCACTTATCGGCGCGGGCAAACTGTTTCTTAAAGTTGCCGCCGCCGTGGTTTGTCATTAGCTTCACGCCTGGCATTTCATCGCGCAGCCGCTCCGCCAGCGTCATTGCCGCAGACTGCGTTTGTGCGCCGGCAGCCACCAGGTATATATCGACAACAGGAGAGGCAATAAATTCCGGATTAACTGCCTGAACTAACAAAACAAGTCGTTCCAGGCCCATCGCAAAGCCCACTGCCGGGGTAGCGCGACCGCCCAGTTGTTCCACCAGACCATCATAACGCCCCCCCGCACAGACGGTACCCTGTGACCCCAGACTGTTTGTTACCCATTCAAATACGGTGCGGTTGTAGTAATCCAGACCGCGTACCAGACGCTGGTTGACGGTGTAGGCAATCCCCGCCGCGTCCAGCAATTTACACAGACCGGTAAAGTGCTCGCGTGAATCGTCATCGAGATAGTCGCCGAGAGCGGGCGCGTCGTTGAGCAGCGCCTGCACGTCCGGATTTTTTGAATCCAGCACGCGCAGCGGATTGGTATACATACGGCGTTTGCAGTCTTCGTCCAGCGTCTCTTGATGCTGTTCGAGGAACGCGACCAGCGCATCGCGATAGTTCGCACGCGCCTCTAATGAACCAATAGAGTTCAGCTCCAGGCTAACGTGGTCAGCGATGCCCAGCGCGCGCCACCAGCGTGCGGTCAGCATAATCAGCTCCGCGTCAATATCCGGGCCTTGTAAGCCGAAGACTTCGGCGCCTAGCTGATGGAACTGACGGTAGCGGCCTTTTTGCGGACGCTCATGACGGAACATCGGGCCGATATACCACAAACGCTGTTCCTGATTGTACAGGAGACCATGTTCGATGCCGGCGCGTACACAGCCCGCCGTACCTTCAGGGCGCAATGTCAGGCTATCGCCGTTGCGATCCTCAAAGGTGTACATCTCTTTTTCAACCACGTCAGTAACTTCACCGATCGCGCGTTTGAATAACGGGGTCTGCTCTACAATCGGCAAGCGGATTTCACTGTAACCGTAGCTGCCGAGCACGTTTTTGAGTGTGCCTTCAATGCGCTGCCAGATGGCGGTTTCGCCAGGCAGATAATCGTTCATGCCGCGAATGGCTTGAATGTTTTTTGCCACGTTTATTCTCTTTCTGAATATAAAAATGAACCCTCAGCGCTTCCCCGAACGAACCGGGAGCCATGCGGGTTCAATCATACACGGGAAGCGCGCCGCTTCCCATCACGTTCTTATTTTTCAACCTGCAGCACGTCAATCCGACGCGCTTCATCAAGTTGACTTGCTTTCGCGCGAATACGGGATTCAAGCTGCGCGATCATATCGTCGTTATCGAGTCTGTCCTTACGCACGCCGTCCTCATACAGGCCGCTTTTCTTATTGCCGCCCGTCACGCCCAGCGTCGATACCAGCGCTTCGCCCGGCCCGTTCACCACACAACCGATGATCGAGACGTCCATCGGGGTGATGATATCTTCCAGACGCTGCTCCAGCGCGTTCACCGTGCCGATAACGTCGAACTCCTGACGAGAACAGGTCGGGCAGGCGATGAAATTGATGCCGCGCGCGCGAATGCGCAGCGACTTCAGGATATCGAAACCGACTTTGATCTCTTCCACCGGGTCGGCCGCCAACGATACGCGCAGCGTGTCGCCGATGCCTTCCGATAACAGCAGACCTAAACCGATCGCCGACTTGACCGCCCCGCTACGCGCGCCGCCCGCTTCGGTGATCCCCAGATGCAGCGGCTGATCGATCTGTTTAGCCAACAAACGATAAGACTCAACGGCAAGGAATACATCGGACGCTTTTACGCTCACTTTGAACTGATCAAAGTTGAGACGATCAAGATGATCCACATGGCGCATGGCTGATTCCAGCAACGCCTGCGGCGTCGGCTCACCGTATTTTTCCTGCAGATCTTTTTCCAGCGATCCGGCATTTACGCCGATACGAATAGGGATGTTTTTGTCGCGCGCGCAGTCCACCACCATGCGAATGCGTTCTTCGTTACCGATATTGCCGGGGTTGATACGCAAGCAGTCAACGCCGTATTCCGCCACCTTCAGCGCAATGCGGTAGTCGAAGTGAATATCGGCAACCAGCGGGACGTTAACCTGCTGTTTGATAAGCTTGAACGCTTCGGCGGCGTCCATGGTCGGTACAGAAACACGAACAATATCTGCGCCAACGCGCTCCAGCGCTTTGATCTGATTAACCGTCGCTTCCACGTCAGTGGTACGCGTGTTAGTCATCGACTGGACGGCGATAGGGGCGCCATCGCCAATCGGCACATTCCCAACGTAAATACGTGTCGATTTTCTACGTTGAATCGGAGCCTGGTTATGCATGAAAAATCTCCCGCGTTACCCGTCTGTTACTGCGCCGGTGTCGGTTCGGCATTAAGGGTCAGACGCGCAACCTGATTAGTTCTGATAAAGCGGCTCAGATCGACAGGTTTTCCTTGATACTGGATCTGCACCGCGGCCGGCGCGCCAATTTTAAGTTTATAAGGCGCCTGACCGGTTAGGTTTAAATTGCCATCTTTACGCTGCATACCGCTAAACAGTTTTTTACCCGTGGCGTCAGTGACTTCGAGCCAACAGTCAGCGGTAAAATTCATCACCAGCGCGTTCGGATCGGCAGCAGGCGCCGCTACGCCAGCCTGATTGGTCGGCAGCGCGGACGGCGTCTCCGTTGCCGCTGGCGCGGCAGATGTCGCAGCCGTATCGACATTCGCCTGCGAAGGCGCGACTACCGTATTTTGCGTCGCCGCCGCCGTTGGCGCTGGCGTTTGCGTCGCCGCCGTCGAATCAACCGGCGTCGCAGGAGCCGGAGCCGTTTGCGCTGGCGTCGTATCCTGGCTTGTCGCGGCACCGGTGTCCAGCGGTACGCTTTGGCCGCTGTCTTTATCTGCGTTCAGTTCAGCCGTGCTTTGATCGGCCATTGTCGTGATCTCTTCCTGCTGCGCCTTATGGTTCTGCCACCACCAGGCGCCGGTCAGCCCTACGACCACAAACAGTACCAGCCAGGTAAAAGACATTAACCAGCCGTCGCGTTTTTTACGACGCTTTCCTAATGAGAAACTCTGCATCGGGGCGACTTTAGCGGCGCGCAGCGGGGCCTGCTTTTCCAGCCCCGGCAGCAGTTCCTCTTCTGGAACATGCACCAGACGCGCATATGAGCGGATATATCCGCGCAGGAAGGTTGAAGCAAGATCGGACGGCGCCTTATCTTCTTCAATATCGCGTACCGTAGAAACCTTCAGGCAAAGTCGCTCAGCGACAGCCTGCTGGCTGAGTCCGAGTTGTTCACGGGCATTGCGCAGACGAACGCCGGTGGTTTGTGCTTCATTTTGGTCGTGCGTGGCTTCAGTATTCATTCGCTACAGCTACAGGTACGTGTAAATTAGGATTCAGGCGCCGACGAGCCGTAATGCCCGCCCACACCGCGAAACATCAGGTTAGTTAACCTTAGTCAGACAGTATAAGCCTGTCAGGCCGCAGATGACAAAACCGCTAAGACACAAGGCTAAACTCTTGTTGCACCATTACATACTGCCTTAAAGTCGACAAAAACGCACCGTTATTATTGACCAGACAAGTACAACGCCAGACATTATTCAACTGACATTGCGCCACGGTATAATGAATGCCCCGTGGCGCAACTGCTATCAAATAGCCTTGATGTCAATCACCTCTCCCTGCATACGCTTACGCAGAGTACGTTTAGTCCGGTCAATCACATTGCCAGCCAACTGTCCGCATGCCGCATCAATGTCATCGCCACGCGTCTTGCGTACGATGGTCGTGAAACCATAACTCATCAAAACTTTAGAAAAGCGATCGATACGGCTGTTAGAGCTGCGGCCATACGGCGCGCCAGGGAACGGGTTCCACGGAATCAGATTAATCTTACAAGGCGTCTCTTTTAGTAGCTCCGCCAGTTGATGCGCGTGTTCAGTGCCGTCGTTAACGTGGTCAAGCATCACGTATTCAATCGTCACGCGCCCCTGATTGGCGTTGGATTTCTCCAGATAGCGGCGAACCGCGCCCAGGAACGTTTCGATATTGTATTTTTTGTTGATCGGGACGATTTCGTCGCGAATAGTGTCATTCGGCGCATGGAGCGAGATAGCCAGCGCGACATCTATCATATCGCCCAGTTTATCCAGCGCAGGCACCACGCCGGACGTTGAGAGCGTGACACGACGTTTGGACAGGCCGAAACCAAAGTCATCGAGCATAATTTCCATCGCCGGTACGACATTGGTCAGGTTAAGCAATGGCTCGCCCATCCCCATCATGACCACGTTGGTGATCGGACGCTGGCCGGTGACTTTGGCCGCGCCGACGATTTTCGCCGCACGCCAGACCTGACCGATAATTTCCGATACGCGCAGGTTGCGGTTAAAGCCCTGCTGCGCAGTTGAACAAAACTTGCACTCCAGCGCGCACCCTACCTGTGAAGAGACACACAGCGTAGCGCGGTCGTCTTCCGGGATATAGACCGTTTCAACGCGCTGATCGCCGACAGCAATCGCCCACTTAATGGTGCCGTCTGAGGAACGCTGCTCTTCAACGACCTCCGGCGCGCGGATTTCCGCGACCTCTTTTAATTTGCCGCGCAACACTTTGTTGATGTCGGTCATCTCATCAAAATTATCGCAGCAATAGTGATACATCCATTTCATCACCTGATCGGCGCGGAAAGGCTTTTCACCTAAGTTTTTAAAAAACTCGCGCATCTGCTGACGGTTGAGATCCAGCAGGTTGATTTTTGTTTCGTTGTTAAGAACTACCGGGGTACTGCTTTCAGGTGTGACAATTTGTTCAGACATATGCTATTCCGGCCTCGTTATTACACGTTATGGCCCCTGGAGGGTTGAAAAAAGAAACGCCCCGGTAAGCTTACTGCTCGTCCGAGGGCGCTGCATTGTACAAATTCTGGCGTAAGGATGCCACGTCTGCACGCGGCATTAGCAAAAATAATATTTGAACCGATAATTTATCGCCAACGCATTTGCAGCGTGAAAGACGAAGGAGATTAACGGGTGCGCGGGCACACTTCGCCTTCACCGAAGAAAAAGGCGATTTCGCGCTGCGCGGATTCCAGCGAATCCGAACCGTGGGTGCCGTTTTCAGTTAAGCTATCAGCGTAGTCGGCGCGCAGCGTACCCGCCAACGCGTTCGCCGGATTGGTGGCGCCAAGCAGATCGCGGTGACGCTGTACCGCATTTTCACTTTCCAGCACGGATACCACGATAGGGCCAGAGGTCATGAACTCCACCAGACCGTCAAAGAACGGCTTGCCGTCGTGCTCAGCATAGAAGCCGCGCGCCTGCTCAACGGTCAGGTGCAGCATTTTAGTGCCAACAATTTTGAACCCTGCAGCTTCAAAGCGCGCAAAGATGCTGCCAATAACGTTTTTTGCCACCGCGTTGGGTTTAATGATGGAAAAAGTCCGTTCAATAGCCATGTTTACCTCTGAAATATGTTCTGTTGTTATGTCAGGCGCGGATTATAAAGAGCATCCCATCAATTGCCTATGGATGCAGGTAACATTTTTTTAAAATAAAATGAGCATTAGCAACAAAAGTTAAAGGCGCACAGCAAACTCAGGGGACTGACACAGCACGCAGTGCGTGTGTTCAGGCGTGAGAGCATGGAAAGTACGTTTGCAGCTTTCGCAGGTGAGCGTATGCACCGCACTATGCCGCGTTGACGCGGGTTCCACGTCAAACCGCAGCCGCAGCGCCTGATGCGGACATACCGCCGCACAGCCGCCGCATCCCGTACAACGCGCCGCAGCTATCGTCAGGGTATTGTCGTCAAACTGGATAACGTTCTCCGGGCAGCTTCGCCAGCAGGCGCCGCACATCCTGCACTCTTGCGGACTGATTTCGGGTACGCATTCGCTGAACGCGGAAAACGCCTGTCTGAGACGCCGTTTCCCCGGCTCGACGGCGCACGGGGTAATGGCGTCGCGCGGAACATGAAACAGAGTGCGCCGCGAGGCGTTAATCTCCGCGCCGACAACGTGTTTGAAAGACCAGCCCGGCTCGCCGTAGCGGCGCAGCGCTAAATTTAGCCCCGCCAGCGCCATCAGCCACTGCGCCGATCGCTCCACCGCAATATCAATAAAGCGAATACCGTACTGGCTGTGCCAGAGAAGCAGTTCATCGACCGTTGGCGCCTGTAGCGAAAACGGCCCCACCAACGTATCCCCCTGCACAAAGCGTTTAACCGGTTTGATACCGGTAATGGCGTCAACAGGACAGACAAACAGACAGTCGCCACAGGCTATGCAGCGCGTCGTATCTATGCTGACCTGCCCCTGCGCCAGCGAAAACGCCTGCGCCGGACAAACATTGGCGCAAGCGCGGCAGGAAGAAAAACGAAAGCGACGACGGACGCAAGCCTGCGTCACGTCTACCGCCGGATCGATCGTCAGGTTAACCATCAGCCAATACTAAAGAAGACGTAGCGCAGCATAATCTCGCCGATAAGCAGCAATACGCTGCCCGCCACCAGCGTCCCTCTGGCGTTTCGCAGACCGCCTGCGGCAAAGCAGAGCATTCCCGCCGCTGAGACACACCAGCCGAGAAGATAGACGTCACGCAACTGCGCCAGCGCCTGTAGCGGATGATGCGGGAAAGTGACGACCGTCGTATCCACCGCATTAATATCCGCCAGCCATAGCGGCTGCATGATCAGGCGAATCAGCACCATCAGTGCGACCACCACCACAGCGCAGCGCATTGCGGCGCCAGCGTTGCGCAGATAAGCCAGCGCAATGACTACCGAGCCGATAATGCCTGACGTGCCAAAGAACAGCGCCAGCGTGTTGCTATGCTGCCAGGTCGCCACCGAGGCATGGATATAAACCTGCGCCATGCAGAATACATCCACCAGCCCAAACGCTGCCGCCAGCGCCAGCAGCGGCTGCCAGCCTGGCTTTCGGAAAAACAGCAGCACAACCCCTAGCCCCAGCGCCGCCAGATAAAGGCTGGCAAAGACGATTTCGCGACTCAGCCACGAACTGGCGACATGACGTAACGCATTTAGCGCATTCAGGGGATAGCCCATGTGCAGCGCTGAAGCAAGCAGCCCCACGCAGGCCAGTACAAACGCCCCCGCCATCGCGGGAAGCGCGCCGCGTGCAGGCACGCGTCCCTCTACGGCGTACTGGCGGCCCAACGCCAGCCACACTGTCACGCCCACGGACCCTTGCAAACAGAGCGTAAAAATCAGCAGCGGTAACTCATGCATGGCGTTTACCCTCTTTTTCTGCGCCCTGATGCGCTTTGACAACCAGATTAGGTTTGGTTATGGATGAATCTGGCAGCCCGTTAACGTCGCATACGCTACCGTACTTCGCGCGCAGTTCATCAATCGGACCAAACTTGATGGCCTCCAGCGGACAGGTCGCAACACAGACGGGCGGTTCACCTTTCGCCAGTAAATCAACGCACATGTCGCACTTAGACATTTGGCCGGTCTGCTCGTTAAGCTGCGGCGCGCCATAAGGGCAGGACCAGGCGCAATAGCCACAGCCGACGCATTTGTCGGTATCAACGCGCACAATGCCGTCACCCGGGCGTTTATGCATAGCGGTAGTCGGGCAATTTTTGGTGCAGACAGGGTCCGCACAGTGGTTGCAGGAAATGGAAAGCGTATAAGCAAATACGTTATTGCTGACCCCACCCTGCCCGGTCGGGATGAAACTTCCGCCCTTGACTTCATAGACGCGGCGGAAACGACGGCCTACTTCCAGATTGTTTTTGTCTTTGCAGGCCACCTGGCAGGCTTTACAACCGGAGCAGCGTGAGGAGTCGATGAAAAATCCCAGTTGTTTATCGCTCACCGGCGGGTAATGTGTAAACTGACTCATGCTTTAGCCACCTCCACCAGCATGGTTTGATGTGAATTTCCCTTCGCCAGCGCGGTAATACGGGCCGAGCTGAGGACGTTCGCACAGCCGCCTTTATCAACGCCGTTTTCATCCGGCTGCCACCAGGCGCCAGCCTGCATCGCGACAACGCCGGGAATAATGCGCGGCGTCACTTCCGCCGGGATTTCGCAAATCCCGCGTGAGTTATGAATGCGCACCATGTCGCCATGCGTAATGCCGCGCGTTTGCGCATCCTGCGGGTTGATCCACAATGTCTGCTGCTGCACTTCAATCAGCCACGGGTTAGCGTATTGCGTTGAGTTGGCGCGGTTTTTTCCTTTCCACGTAATTAACTGGAGAGGAAAATCTTTCGCCAGCGCATCCTCCGGGCCTTCATGCGCGGGAACGTAGTGCGATAACGCCGGGATTTCCGGATGCTGCATGTCGTAGAGGCGCTTCGAGAAGATCTCTATTTTCCCTGACGGCGTCGGGAACGGATGATTTTCCGGATCGCGAATATTGTCTTCAAAGGCGATAAATGGCGCGCTTTTGAACAGATGCTGACGGGTCTTTTGCAGCGTGGCGAAATCCGGCAGATTTTCGTCCGGCATCGCCAGGCGCGTCTGTTCCCAGATGTGTTCAATCCACGCTTTCTCATCGCGCCCCTGGCTAAATTCATTCTCAATGCCTAATTTCGCCGCCACCTCACGTAGCCAGTCGTAGTCGGAGCGCCGCTCAAATTCAGGCTCAATCAGTTTTTCAGAGAGTATCAGGTAGCTTGCCGTGCCCCAGGTTTCACCGATGTTCCAGCGTTCCATAAAGCTGGTTTCCGGCAGCAGTAGATCAGCGTATTTCGCGCTCGGCGTCATAAACAGATCGCTGGCGACAATAAACTGGATCTTTGATTCATCCTCCAGTACGCGTACCGCCTGGTGCAGATCGGGGTTCTGATTCGCCAGATAGTTCCCGGCCAGCGAGAACAGAATACGGATGTTACTGTCCAGCTTATCGGCATCTTTCAGCCCCATATCCGGCGTCACTTTGCTGGCGTCGTCTGCGGCCTGCACCCAGTTCATCACCGAAATTTTGGCTTTTACCGGGTTATCCGGCATCTCCGGACCCGCGGCGAATTTACGGTTAGCGCAGCCGCCGTAACCCGCAGCCCAACCGCCTTTGATGCCGACATTACCGGTAATGGTCGCCAGTAGAGTCGAACCGCGCGCGGTGCGCTCGCCGCAGTTGTGGCGCTGTGGTCCCCACCCCTGAATCAACGCGGCGGGTTTGGTATTCGCGTAATCACGCGCTAACTGGCGAATGGTTTGCGCCGGCACATGGGTGATCTTTTCCGCCCACTCGGGGGACTTAACGACACCGTCTTTGGCGCCGGTCAGATACGCCACCAGCGATTCGTTAGCCGGTACGCCTTCCGGCATTGAGTCTTCATCAAAACCGATAGCGTAACGCGCAATAAATGCGCGATCGTGCAGATTCTCGCTGATGATGACGTACATCATCGCGTCCATCAGCGCATTGTCGGTGGTGGGCAGCAGCGGGATCCACTGATCCGCCAGCGACGAAACGGTGTCGGAATAGCGCGGATCAACCACGATAAACCGCGTACCGTTCTGCTTCATCTTCTGCAAGAAATAGTTGGTATGACCAAAAATGGTCTCCGTCGGGTTATGGCCCCACAGAATCACCAGTTTGGTGTCCAAAAGCGTATCCAGTGAACTGCCGCTGGCGGCAATGCCGTAAGTATAAGGCGTCGCGGCCGCCGTGTTGCCCATACTCACAGAATGGTAGCTTTCGAGATATCCGCCGGTCAGATTCAACAGGCGACGTGCCATTTTATCGCCGGAAAAGGTGCCGCCGGAAACGGCGGTACCAACATGAACATAGCGCGAAGCCGGGCCATATTTTTCAGTAATCGATTTTAAATTATCGGCGATTAAGGTTGTCGCTTCATCCCAGGAAATTCGCTCAAATTTTCCTTCACCGCGTTTTCCTACGCGCTTCATGGGATATTTAAGTCTGTCAGGATGATAAACAAATTTACGGTATGCGCGTCCACGAACACAGGCACGCATCACCGGCATTTGCGCATCCAGCGCATTATCCGGTCGCGTTGAAATTCGCGTCACGATACCGTCACTAACATGCGCCCGAATATCGCATTTGCCCCCGCAGTCAAAAGTGCTGCATGTCTGAACGACTTTTTCCGCAGGCCTGTTTTCAGTTGCCGTCACAGCGCGCGCCTGAGCGGTAGCTGGCGAGGAGACAAACGGTAACGCAATAAGCGCGGAGCTGGCCTGGATAAAATGGCGGCGAGAAATAGCGGGCTGTTCGCCATTTCCCTGGCTTTTTATATTTTTCATGATCCGACTCGTCAAATAAAAACCCATTCTCACGTTTTTATGCGTTGGTTCTCTTGATATTTATCAAGCTCTCCAGTTATGTATGATCCAGTAATAATTAACAATTATCATTAAGCTTAAATTAAAAGGAATTGATAATCTATTTTGGAGAATGGTTAACGTATTAATTCAAAATTAACCGCTGCAACCTGACCGGACTCATCCATTACGACAAGTTGATAACGTCCAGCGATATTGAGTAATAAAGAAAGGCGATTATTTTCGCCATTAACAGGTTCGCCATTTAAAAACCACCAGCGACGCCCTTTGCCGCCGGTAGTCGAGACGGGCAGCGTGACGTTTTCCTGGCCTGGCAATTGCCTGATCACCGCGCCATCCCTCACTCCTGACAGCATTAACGGCGCGGCATCACTGCCCTGTAGCGGCGGACAGTGGTCGGACGCCGCGGGCAAGCGGGCGCTACGTCTTTCCGCAGGCGGCAGCCACGGCTCCAGCGGCCGCGGCCAGACGATAAACGTATGCGCACGCGCCTGCGGACAGTCGGCAGCGACACGCCGCCCCGTATCATCCAGCCAGACCGGGAAACGAATACCGTTGATGTCTTCCTGCTCAGGTAACAGCAGCGTGGGCGGCTGGCTGTCGTCAAGCAGCCATGTCGCCAGTCGGCGGCGACAGTTGCTGTCTCCGGCAGGCAGAGTCTGTCCGCCCGGCCAGCAAATGACGCCGCGGCTTACCGTCTGCGGACGCGGATCTTCCGGCAGGCGTCCCGTATGCGCCAGTAACAGATTATTGACCTGGTTAAGCAATGGCACCGCGCTGGCAAAACCAAATTGCCCCACCACAGGCGTGCCGTCGGGTCTGCCTGTCCAGATGCCGATGATATAGCGCGCGTTAACGCCAATAGCCCACGCATCGCGATAGCCGTAGCTGGTGCCGGTTTTCCACGCCAACGGCACAATGCGCGGCAGCGCGTTATCCGGCAAGGGTTGCGCTTCATCCGCCATAATCCGCCGAATGATCCACGCCGCTCCCGGCGACATTAATGGTCTTTCCGACAGCGGATCGTCCGGCTGTAACCGTAGTTTCGCCGCTTTCCCATGACGAGCGAACGCGCTGTATGCCGCCGCCATCTCGTCAAGCCGCGCGCCCGCGCCGCCCAGAATCAGCGAAAGATTGGGCGCCGCGCCAGCAGGCAAATATAGCGGCAGGCCGACGTTACGCAGTTTTGCCGCAAATCGTTTCGGCCCATAGGCTTCAAGCACCTGAACGGCAGGCAGATTCAGCGAGCGTACCAGCGCGTCGCTCATGCTGACCGGGCCGTGAAATCCGCTGTCGAAGTTTCCCGGGCGGTAATCTCCGGTACGGCGCGGAACGTCCTGTAATAATGATGCGGGATGGATCAAGCCGTCATCCAGCGCCAGACCGTACACAAAGGGTTTGAGTACCGATCCCGGCGATCGGATCGCCGTTACCATGTCGACATGACCAAAACGGCTGTCGTCATTAAGGTCTACCGATCCTACCCAGCCGCGCACGCTCATATCGGTATGATCGACGACGATCATCGCCAACGAACTGCGTGCAGGCAGCCGCCCTTTCCATGCCCGCGCCAGATCTTCCAGTTGCCGCTGCAACCCGGCGTCCAGCGTGGTCACAATTTTGTCGTTCTGGCTTTTACTCAACATCATTCGGGCAAAAAGCGGCGCCAGTTGCGGCATTTGACGCGGCGCCAGCCAGACCGGTTCTTCACGCGACTCGCGTACCGTTTCGGCAGGCCAGACGCCCTGCGCCGCCATCCGATCCAGCACTTTATTTCGTGCCGCTTCGGCTCTCGCAGGCCAGCGGTCGGGGCGTAACCGGCTCGGCGCCTGCGGCAATACGGCCAGCAGCGCCGCGTCAGCGTAGCTCAGGCGCGCGGGCGGCTTGCCGAAGTAGGCCCAGCTTGCAGCGCCAATACCCTGTAGCGTGCCGCCGAACGGCGCGCGGTTCAGGTACAGCGTCAGGATATCGCGCTTGGACAAATGCCATTCAAGCTGGAGGGCGCGCCAAAGCTGGCGGATTTTACCGCCGAACGTGCGCGAATGCGGGTCCAGCAGTCTCGCCACCTGCATAGTCAGCGTACTGCCGCCGGAAATAACGCGCCCGGCGGTAAGATCCTGCCATGCCGCGCGCGCGACGGAGAAAGGGTTAACGCCAGGGTGCCGCCAGAACCAGCGATCTTCGTAATTGATTAGGGCCTCCAGGTAGCGGGGAGAGACCTCTTCAATCGTCACCGGATAACGCCAGATCCCCCCGGCGTCGGCAAAGCGCCACAGCGGCGTACCGTCATGGGCTACCACGACCCGCGCAGGATGGACCTCATTGAGCGGCAGCGGCCAGAGTTTATCCGCTGCCCATAACGCCAGGAAAATAAAAAGCGGCGCGCCCGCCAGCCACAGCCAGCGGCCACGTTTACCACGCCAACCGTTCATTTAAGGCGTCACAATCAGCAGCCCCTCGCTCGCGCCGGTTGCCCGCCACTGAGGCGCATACATCGATTCCACCTGCGGTTGCGCAAGCTGGTACGTCCCCGGCGTTACCGCGCGCGCCAGGTAGACCAGCGTCACGGGCTGGCCCTCATTGACAACGACGGCAGCCACAAACCGATCGTCGCGGAATTCCATATACTGAATATCCGCCTGCTGCATCTGATTAAGCAGATTTTGCACTTCGCTACCGCTCTCCGGCAGGCTGGCGCTGCTGTCAGCCAGATTCTGGTTTTCCAGCTCCAGCCCGGCCGGGAGCAGGTCCACCACCAGCGCATCCGGCACATTGCGATCGGCCACTACCGTTAACCAGACCAGCACCAGTTCGCCGCTACGCAACGAGGACAGCGATTTACGCTGACCATCGGTCCCCAGTATTTGTCGTTCAATCTGCAAAACGTTGCTGGCAGGCTCAGGCGCAGATGAGGGATAGCCGCTGCTATCCAGACGCAGCCATAGCGGCTGGCTACCGGTGTTCGTCACCTCAAGGGCGGCCAGCTGGTCAGCATCCAGATTACGGGTCAGCGCCTTGTCGCCCGACAGCGGCTGCGCCTCTAACGAGGTCTGCGCCTGCCAGGCGCCCGCGCTGGCCTGTCGCGAATGCGCGGCGAGGAACAAGGCATTGTTCTCCTGGGTAGAGAGCCAGCGCTGACCGAAGGCCTGCTCAGAAAGCGAGCTTAATAGCGCGTTTTGCGCGTCCGGTCTGAGGTTGTTCTCTTCCAGTAACGACAACATCAGAGCGTTATCGCGCAGAGAACTGCCGTAATCCGCCATCCATTGCCGTTCGTCCTGACGCGGCGTATTCAGAGCCAGCGTAATGGCCTCTTCGCCGCGTCTGGCATCACCCATCGTGTTTAACGCGATGCCCAATTGCATCAGCGGCAGTCCTGAAGCCGCCTGACTACGGCGCTCCCAGATTTCGCGCAGCGCGCCGAGCGGCGCTTTCTGCTGGCGCGCCAGTACCAGCGCGGCGTAAGCCTGAGCGGCAAAAGTACTGGCCTGGGTATTATCGCTATAACGAATCAGCATCGTGCCGGGATCCTGCAGATAGCGCAGCAGTCGCTCATTGCCCCGGTTAATGGCCTCCGGCGGGACGCTATATCCCTGCTCGCCCGCGCGAATGAGGAAATCCATTGCGTAGGCCGTTAGCCAGGGCTCTTCCGCCCCATTTTCATCCCATAGCGCAAAACCGCCGTTATCACGCTGCATCTGTAGTATGCGGGAGATGCCGATATCCACCGCGGCGCGCCGTTTTTCATCGCTATCGCCGGTAATACCGAGCGACTGCAATTGAGCGGCATTGGTATACAGCGCCGGGAATAACCCGCTGGTGGTTTGTTCCAGGCACCCGTACGGATATGCTTTCAGCTCGCGAATGTAGCGCGCCAGATTGAGCGGCGGTTTTCCGCTTAACAGCAGTTGTCCCTGTAACGTGGCTGGCGAGACGTTTGCCAGATGCTGCTCTGGTACATGCCAGCTCTCTCCCGGCGCCAGCGCAATGCCGCTATTTACCGTTTGGGCAGGCCAGGCCGGACGCACGCCGATTTGCCACTGCTTATGCTGCGCGCCGAGGGTTTCTCCCGGCAGATTCAGACCGCTAATGGTCGCCTGGATTTCGCCTTCGCCAAAACCTTCCAGCGCGCGTACCGGAACGAATAAGGTAGTGCGCACGCCCGGCGCCAGGTTGACCGGTTGCGGCTGCTGGCTAAGCAGTTCCAGTAACCCACTGGCGGCGAGCGCAATATTCAGCGTCTGCGGACGGTCGGTCAGATTGGTGACGTCCAGCACCAGTCGCGAAACATCCCCTCCCGCCAGAAAACGCGGCATATTCAGCTCGGCAATCACTGGCGCGGCGACAACGACTTTGCTTTCGCCGCGGCCAAAATCGTCCGCTGTCCATGCCTGCGCCATAACCCGCAGTTCGCCGTTAAAGTCGCCAATCGGCAGCGTTACGACCCCTTCGCCCTGCTCATTGAGCGTGATCGGCTGCGCCTGCTGCGCGATGATATTGACATGGTTTACCGGCGGTTTTCCGCCGCGCTTAAGGTCGTCGCCATCGCCGCCAAAACGCAACGCCGCCAGCCGCCCCTGCCCTTCAATGACCTGGCCGTAAATATCGTAGATATCCGCACCGTAGCGTTTTTGACCGAAGAACGCCTGCCACGGGTCCGGCGTCGCGTAATCGGTGATATTCAATACGCCGCTATCGACCGCGGAGACCAGCACGTTGATCTGTTTTGGCATTTCGCCGTGTTTAACGCTGGCTTTCACCCTGACGGTGAGCGGCTGATTCGGGCGCATTTTAGCCGGGCTTTCCAGCGCCAGATCGAGGCGGCGGTTTTCATCCCCCAGCGGTAGGTGTAGTAACCCCACGGCGCGTTTTGGCGTCGCGGAACGAGATTTATCGCCGGGACGCACCACCAGCGTACTGAGATAGAGATCGTGGCGATTCCAGGTTTTATCCACCGGAATCGTGAGCTCCAGACCTTGTGCCGGCACATCGATCGCCTGCCACCACAGCGGACCGTCGCTGGACTCCACCATCGCATAACCTTTACCAGCGACCGGCGCGGCGATATGCAATTTCATGGTATCGCCTGGACGATAACTCGCTTTATCCAGTTTGAGGGTGACGCGATCCGGACGCGCCGCGCCGCTACCGTCGCTGTTATCCTGCCAGCTATAGCCGGCCCAGAAACGAACGCTGCTGACCGTCTCATTCGGCGCTTTGACCTCCAGACGGTACGCGCCCCATTCCACCGGGAAGCTGATTTTTCCGGTTTCATCCGCGTTCAGATCCAGCGTCTGCTCGCCCTCCACCAGATCTTTTTGATCAAACTGCGACTGCCAGCCTTCGCTTTCCGACCAGTTCCAGTAATAGTCGCGACGCTCGCGGATGAGCCGCACCTGTAAACCGGACACCGCTTTTTTCTCGCCCTGCGCGTTGGCGTAAACAATATCGAATGCGGCGTTGCTGTCTTCGTCGACAATCGGTTGATTAACGGTGGTATCCGTACGGTAGTCGTATACCGCTTTGGCGGCGAACTGTGGACGAATTCCCGGTAACGTATCGGCAGGCCAAATCGCCTGCTCTACGCGACGAGTGACCGGACGACCGCCAGACTCCAGCAGGCTGGCCTGTAGAATTACCTGCAGCGGCGAATGCGCTTCTTGCCACTGGCTGGCAGCACTCACTTCACCACGTCCGCCTTTATCCAACGTCAGCTGAACTTCGTCCAGGCTGCGCGAAAGATTCTCTTCGGCAATATTGCCGAACTGGAAGCCAGGCAACGCCGCGACAGCGTCGCGCAGCGGACGCAGGAAAAGTTGCCCTTGCAGGGTATTGCCGTTAGCAGGGGCGCCATACAAGTAATAGCCGACAACGGAGAATTTCACCTCATCCGCAGGCGCCAGAGGTGTTTTTTGCGCCGTCAGGTTGAGCGCCATCCGCTCCGGCATAAAGTCTTCCACATGGAAATCCCAACTCCGCAGCAAATTATCGCCGGTGTTGGCGCGGACATGCCACAAGCCGGTCGGTGCGTTGATATCCAGCGGATAATTCAAACGGTATAGCCCGTTTTCCGGCTGGCTGACAACGGTACGCATCACCTGTCCGTCTGGTTTTACCACTTCCAGCTTAACGGGTTGATCGGGCAGCGTTTTACCGTCGCTATCGCGCAGTAATCCGTTGAGGATAACCGTTTCGCCCGGTCGGTAGAGATCGCGTGGGCCGAACATAAAGAACTGCTTGCTGTAGCCGGGCGCGCCAGCGACATTAAATTCCGACAGATCCAGAGCCGGAAGCGTGAGATCGAGCAGCGTGGTCTGCCCCTCTTTACGCGCCAGTAATAGCGCCGCCGCTTTATCAGCCTCCAGTTGCACATGCCCCTGCGCGTCGCTCGTCGCCTGCGCCAGCGTCTGCCCTTTATCATTCAGAAGAACGATCTCAATTCCCGACTGCGCCGCGCCGTTTTCCAGGCTTTGCGTAAAGATATCCAGCCGATTATGGTAACGGTGCGCGGACACGCCGATATCGCTAAGGGTAAACAACGTAGCGGCATTACTATAGTTGTAGTGTCCAGCCTGATTCATTACCGCCACATATACGCCCGCCTGTTGCAGCGGCTTAATATCGCTTAATGGCAGCAGCAGTTTCTCACGCGTATTGCGCGCCGGATTAAGATCAAAACGACCGGTATAAACCAGATCCGCCATTTTCAGCAGATTGTCGGACTCCCAGTTAGAGAGAGAACTACGGTACTCCCACTGGCTGACAAATGACGCCAGCGATCCGGGCTTAACGCGGAAAAAGTTCACATCAACGTGGTTGACGTTAAGCGCCATGACCGGCAGTCCTTCCGCGATTTTCCCCGGTAGCAGCGATCCCCGGCTGGCAAATCCGACGCTGGGCTGGACATCACGCGTGGTAATCGTTTTTTCATAAGACTTGCCGAAGGTGGCGTTATTCAGCGCTTTAACGGCGGGATCAACCGTGACCACCAGCACGCGTTCAGGTTCCAGATGACGTAACCTTAGCTCTTTTAAATTTGGCGCCAGCTCCCATGCGCCGTCAACGCTGCCGCTTTTCTTATCAACCACGTGAACCACACGGGAGAAATCCTGTTCAGGATCTAAAGGAATTGAAAACGTCAGCACCAGCGTCGCCGCGCCGTCGAGCTGCGCTTCGGAGGCGTCTAATAGCGTGAGCGCTTTGCCCTGGCTTTGCTGCGCCAGCTTTTGTAGCTGTGCCGGGTCTTGCGCGGGCGAGGGCTGCGCTACGGCTGGCGCTTCGCTTTTAGTCGTCGGGGCGGTTTTATCGTTGTTATCGCATCCCGCCAGCGCCAGCATGATCATGCAGGCCACCACGCGTAAATGTTTCATCTTTCATCCCTGGCCTTAACGGCCTGTCAGCAACGGTTGATGAGATATTATGCGCGAGAAATTTTATTGTGTAAGTCCGTATTACTGTGATGATGCGAAAATTTTACGCAGAAATGTGGTTTCGCCAGCCAAAACAGCCTCTTCTACTTGTCCCTTTTCGGGAAACGTCCGACAATTTGACCATAACCAGGTAACAATGGAGATGCCCATGACCACCGCCTTTTTTGTCGCCGCCGACTGGCTTGCCGAACATATTGATGATCCGGAAATACAGATTCTTGACGCCCGTATGGCGCCGCCAGGACAAGAACATCGTGATATGGCGGGCGAATATCGCGCCGGACATATTCCCGGCGCGCTGTTTTTTGATATTGAAGCGCTCTCCGATCGCGCATCGCCGTTGCCGCATATGATGCCGCGCCCGGAAGCGTTTGCGGTGGCCATGCGTGAACTGGGTGTTCGCCAGGATAAACACCTGGTCATATACGATGAAGGCAATCTGTTCTCCGCTCCGCGGGCATGGTGGATGCTGCGCACGTTCGGTGCCGAGAAAGTGTCCATTCTGGCGGGCGGACTGGCGGGCTGGCAGCGCGACGAATGGCTATTGCGCGAAGGCGAAGAAGCGCATGAAGGAGGCGAGTTTGAGGCGAAATTCGCGCCGCAAGCCGTGGTGCGTCTCACCGACGTATTGCTGGCAAGCCATGAAAAAACCGCGCAAATCGTTGACGCGCGTCCGGCGGCGCGTTTTAACGCTCAGGCTGATGAACCGCGTCCGGGACTGAGGCGCGGACACATTCCTGGCGCGCTAAACGTCCCGTGGACGGAACTGGTGTATGAAGGCGAATTAAAGACCACTGACGAACTGAATGAGGTTTTTTTCAGCCACGGCGTGAGTTTCGACAGACCGATTATCGCCAGCTGCGGTTCCGGCGTGACGGCCGCGGTCGTGGTGCTGGCGCTCGCCACGCTGGATGTGCCTGACGTCACGCTTTACGATGGCGCGTGGAGCGAATGGGGCGCGCGTACCGATTTACCGGTTGAACCCGCTTAATATCCGCCATGCCGGATGGCGCTCACGCTTATCCGGCCTACCGTTCAGGCTGATGTAAAACGATCTACAGACATTGTTTTTATTCCGCTCTTTTCCGCTGTCCTGCAAACGGGCATTATTTTCTCTTAATAAAATCCTATTTTTTATCGGTAAATACTTTACGTCCGGTATAAGGAGTATCATTACCGCTGTTTTTGTTTTCACCGGAAAATAACTCCTGTAAATATAATTTTTTAAGGATGGAAAATGGATATTTCACTCGCTAATTTAATTGAGTTGGTTAAAAAGGTTAACCGTAATAAGGTACCTACTCCTATGTCTGCCGAGGAAATAAGTCGTCTGCGAGTGCGTAAGTATCGCGATCCGCAAAATACGGAAACCACTGAGTTACCTGAAAGCCTGAAGGCGCTACTGGCCTACGACCGCGATCTACTTAGCAATTATAATATGCCTGTGATTGAAACATTACAAAGATCTATTGATAAAGAGGGAGTAATTCATTCTTACTCCCCTGATGAAGAGGCGTATTACGGCGTTGGCATGGATAGCTCAGGTATTGATATTGAAGATCTGATGCCTGTCTGGAGTAACGATCCCCGTCTT
Organism: Salmonella sp. SG203; assembly: GCF_013350575.1. Taxonomy (NCBI): domain Bacteria; kingdom Pseudomonadati; phylum Pseudomonadota; class Gammaproteobacteria; order Enterobacterales; family Enterobacteriaceae; genus Salmonella; species Salmonella sp. SG203. Next base: position 74,013 of record NZ_SNMT01000004.1, on the reverse strand, counting down.
CCGGCATTAATTCGTATCGATCATGTCGGCGATCAGGCCATTTTTATCTATATCACAGAACGGGATGCCAACGGCGAATACCCTATTGCCCGCATGGAACGTAATGAATTCTGGCTGGCGGAGTCTTCTCTGGTGGAATATCTCTATAATATTATTTCGGGCGCTAAAGACATTGGCTTTACCGAAGAGGATTTACATCTTCCGCAATGGAAGGCACAGCAAAAAATGAATGAACAACGCGATGCCGCTTTACTTGACCTGGAGGATTATCATGAGGCGTTTTGGGCAAAACTGGACGCGCTCGTCGATTAATCGACATGATGTCGGGTGGCGCTCACGCTTATCCGGCCTACCGTTCAGGCTGATTTAAAGCGAATCTACATAAATTCTGTTTAAGCAGGCCACAAAAAAACCGCTCAATTGAGCGGTTTTTTTGTGCTGGTCCGGTTCGCGGCCTTTCCAGCAGGCTTTGTTGCCATAGCAACGCAGGCACACCGTAGGGGATTAATACTCCCTTTTAAGGGAGCAAATGTCAATATGATTTACCGGGAAACTATTCAACATTTGAGGTATTATCTTTCCCGGCCCTTTCCGCCGTCTCGCAAACGGGCGCTGGCTTCAGGAGAGGATAACCCATGGCCGTAAGCGCAGGCACACCGTAGTGCCTGCTATCACGGCATTATCGCCAGCGGTGCTGCCGTGATGCGGTCTTCGCAAGGACCGCAACATGAAGGTACGATACTTTTGTGTCGTGCTTCTTGTTTCTGGCACGTTGTGTCTTCACGCAGACAGAAGCCACCCAGGTAGCTCTGTTCCCGTAACGCTCAACGTCCAGAGCAGGTAAGCCAGGAGGCCGCCCTGTTGGGCGGCTTTCTTTTATTCAGATGATGCGGTTCTGTTTAAAATCGCGCAGGAACCCGCCCCAGCGGCGCTCGTAGAACGGCGCGATATGCTCAGTGATAAAGTGGCTGATACCCTGCTCGCCCTTCCTCACCTGACAAATATCGATCGGTTCGTCACCCGGTAACGTGTCGGTCGCCACATTGCCCGCTGCGTGAATGATCTCTTCAATATCGCCGTCAGCCTCAATGCCAATCAGCAGATTGGGTTGGGCGTCCGCATGTTCTTTAATCGCGCAGAGAAATGCGCGTTTCACCGGTTTGATGGTTTTAAACAGCGTAGTGAGGGAATCAATCATCTGCGACGGCGGCTCGGCCACTTCGGATAAAATAAGCGACTCGCCGCCTTCCAGCACTTCCTGCGTACTTAACGGACTGCCTTCCTCAGCGAGAAGCAGGCTGATTTCACGCGGCATAAACTCTTTGCCGGTCGGCAATTTAGCGTTGAGGAATAACGTTTCGCCAAGCGTCATTTCAAACAGCGTGCGCGCCGGCATCACCACAAACGCCTGTTCGTCTTCCACGGCCTGCTGCAGCGCCTCCAGAGAAGTAAAGAAGGGAATGACGGTCGTGCCGTCTTCTTTTTCCCAGTGCTGCAAATCCAGAGCGCTGTCTTCCACAATCGCCTCGCCTTCGGCAGCGCTGCCCGGCACCCAGACGGTGGACTCCAGTAAGGTACGGAAAAATGCCGGACGATGCGCGGGCTCAGTCGCCGCTTTCTCCAGCAAGATTTCTAATTCATTTTTAGTTTCGGACATAGGAATCACAAATTATGTATATGGGTTGTAGGCCTGATAAGACGCACGGCGTCGCCATCAGGCAAAATGCCGGGTGGCGCTTCGCTTACCCGGCCTACAAAAACACCGTTCAGGCGGTCAGCAGATTCGCGATGGTGCGCACACCCAGACCGGTTGCCCCGGCAGCCCACTGCTCAACCGGCGCTTTGCGATAAGTGGCGGAACAGTCAATGTGCAGCCAGCCTTCGCGGTAATTTTCAACAAAGTGCGACAGAAAACCTGCGGCGGTGCTTGCCCCGGCGGGATACGCCGCGCTGCCGGTGTTGTTCAGTTCCGCAAAGTTAGACGGCAGCTGGTTACGGTGGAACTCCGCCAGCGGCAGACGCCAGAACGGTTCATTTTCTTGCGCCGCGCTGGTCAACAAGCGCCCCGCCAGCGTATCGTCAAAACTGAATAGCGCATGGTAGTCGTTACCCAGCGCCGTTTTCGCCGCGCCGGTTAACGTCGCCATATCAATGATTAGCTGCGGGTGTTGCGCGCTAGCGTCAATCAGGCCATCCGCCAGCACCAGTCGCCCTTCCGCATCGGTATTCATGACTTCGACATTCTTGCCATTACGGTAGCGAATAATGTCGCCCAGTTTAAACGCATTGCCGCTGATCAGATTATCGGCGCAGCACAGGAACAGTTTTACGCGTTTATTCAACCCACGGGTAATGGCGAACGCCAGCGCGCCCGTTACTGTCGCCGCGCCGCCCATATCGGATTTCATTGAGTCCATAAAAGCGCTTTGTTTGATACTGTAGCCGCCGGAGTCAAAGGTGATACCTTTACCGACCAGGCAGGCATAAACCGGCGCATCTTTGTCTCCCGTCGGGTTGTAATCCAGCGCCAGCAGTACCGGTGGACGCTCAGAACCACGGCCTACGGTATGCAGCCCCATATAGTTCTGCTCGCGCAGATCTTCGCCTTTGGTGATACGGTAAGTGACGCTATCGCACGCGACGCTGCACAGCAGATCCACCGCGCGCTGCGCCAGTTGCTCCGGCCCAAGCTCTTCCGCCGGAGCATTAATGGTGTCGCGCACCCAGTCAATAATGGTCAGGCGGTTATCCAGTTCCTGACGTTGGGCATCGTCTAAATCCGGCCACATTACGGTACGGACGCCTTTTGGTCCTTTGTAACCCGCCCAGAATGCCCAACAACGCTCGGTATCCCATCCTTCGCCTGTCAGCGCGACCTGTTTTATTCCCAGGCCGTCGATTTTACGCGCCGCACGCTGGATCAATCCCAGATCGTCTTTACCGTTAAGATGCAAGGTAATACCGTCGTTATTAATACTGTAAGTGGCTTTATCGCCCCAGCGCGCATCGGCAGGCTGCGTGGAAAGCGTAATTTTCATGGCTTCTGTCATTGTTATTTTCCTTATTAGCAAACGGGCCGCCGTAGGGCAGCCCGTTAGATCTTTTGCTAAATGATTCGCGTTGCAGGAAGGCGGCAAGTGAGCGACAAATTCGTCGGGAACGAATTTGCACAGCCAAAGGCTGCCTCAGGTGAGGGACAAGGATGTCCCTCATCATCCCCGGGAGCATAGCAAACTATGTGACTGGGGTGAGCGAACGTAGCCAACGCACCTGCGGCGAGGATCATGACGCAAAAATTACTCTGCTTCATCCAACCAGACTAGCAGAATCGCCTCCAGAATTTTTTCATTGGATGCGTTAGGGTCGTCGTCAAAATCGTCCAGTTCGCAGATCCACTGATGCAGATCGGTGAAACGAACGGTTTTAGGATCGACATCAGGATATGCGTCGTATAACGCTTCGCCGATCTCGCGGCTATCGGTCCACTTGAGTCCCATACTACCCTCTGTTAATGCTCACGCGCATGGTTGATTGTGTAACGTGGAATTTCGATAACCAGATCGTCGTCGGTAACGCGGGCCTGGCAGCTCAGTCGACTTTCCGGCTCCAGCCCCCACGCTTTATCCAGCATATCGTCTTCTTCTTCCGAACTTTCCGGCAAGGAGTCGAAGCCTTCACGTACAATACAGTGACAGGTGGTGCAGGCGCACGATTTCTCACAGGCGTGTTCAATCTCGATGCCGTTGCGCAGCGCAACGTCAAGAATGGTTTCACCGGTCTCAGCTTCCAGAACTGCGCCATCCGGACAAAGATCCTGATGAGGCAGAATAACAATCTTCGGCATGTTAAACCTCGTCTACGGAATGGCCTTTCAACGCGCGACGAACCGACTGGTCCATGCGGCGAGCGGCAAATTCCTGGGTTTGTTTATCTACGTTTTTAATGGCTTGTTCTATGGCGTCAACATCATCGCCTTGTGCGACCGCGCTCAAATGTGCGGCGGCATCATCAATGCATTGACGTTCTGCGGCGCTTAACAGCGCGGCGTCGGCAGTTAGCGCGCCGGTCAAACTTTCCAGCACGCGCGCGGCTTCGACTTTTTGCTCCGCCAGCATACGCGCTTTCACGTCCTGCTCGGCAAAACTCATGGAATCCTTGATCATCGAGGCGATTTCGCCATCGGTCAGGCCATAGGAAGGTTTGACCTGAATGGAGGCCTCGACGCCAGTGGATTTTTCCATTGCGGTTACGCTCAACAGGCCATCGGCGTCTACCTGGAAGGTCACGCGAATATGCGCCCCGCCCGCCGGCAGCGGCGGAATCCCGCGCAGCGCAAAGCGCGCCAGCGAGCGGCAGTCCTGCACCAGTTCGCGTTCACCCTGCATCACATGGATAGACATCGCAGTCTGACCGTCTTTGAAGGTGGTGAAATCCTGCGCGCGCGCCACCGGGATAGTGGTGTTGCGCGGAATGACTTTTTCCACCAGGCCGCCCATCGTTTCCAGCCCAAGAGAGAGTGGAATCACGTCCAGCAGCAGCATTTCGCTGTCCGGCTTGTTGCCGACCAGAATATCGGCCTGAATCGCTGCGCCAATAGCGACCACTTTATCCGGGTCAATAGCGGTTAACGGCGTGCGGCCAAAAAATTCGCCCACCCGCTCACGCACCAGCGGTACACGGGTCGAACCGCCGACCATGACCACTTCCAGAACGTCCTGGGGATCAACGCCGGCATCTTTCAATGCGCGACGGCAGGCCAATAGCGTGCGCTTAACCAGCGCGGAAATGAGATCGTTAAACTGCTCGCGAGTGATCTCCCCCTGCCAGCCCGCAACGTTAACGCGAACGGTATCGGCATCGCTTAAGGCGATTTTCGCCGCAATCGCGGCATCCAGCAGTTCGCGCTGAACGCGATTGTCGCTACGATCGGCAATTCCCGCCTGCTCGCGAATATAGTCCGCCAGCAGATGGTCAAAGTCGTCGCCGCCGAGCGCAGAATCACCGCCCGTCGCCAGCACTTCAAACACCCCGCGGCTCAGGCGTAAAATAGAGATATCGAAGGTACCGCCGCCGAGATCGTAAACAGCGATAACGCCTTCTTTGCCTGAGTCCAGACCGTAGGCAATCGCCGCCGCCGTCGGTTCGTTGAGCAGGCGCAGTACATGCAGGCCTGCCAGCCGCGCGGCGTCTTTCGTTCCCTGACGTTGGGCATCATCGAAATAGGCGGGAACGGTAATCACCACGCCATCCAGCTCGCCGGAGAGCGATTCGCTAGCCCGCGCGGCCAGCGCTTTGAGAATATCAGCCGATACGCGTACCGGATTGAGCAATCCAGCCGCCGTGTCAATCATCGGCAGCCCATTAACGCTTGCCTTAAACCGGTAAGGCAGATGCGGATAGCGCGCCTGGATATCCGCCAGCGAGCGTCCCATCATGCGTTTCACAGAGCTGATAGTGTTGGTCGTATCCTGCGCGGCATTGTCACGCGCAGCGTAACCGACCGTATGGCCCTGCTGCTGATAGTGAACCACTGAAGGCAACAGGTGGCGCCCTTCGTGGTCAGGCAGAGTTTCCGCCTGGCCGCTGCGAACCGTCGCAACCAGAGAGTTGGTAGTGCCTAAGTCGATGCCCGCCGCCAGACGACGCTGATGCGGCGCGGCGCTCAGACCAGGCTCACTAATTTGTAATAAGGCCATGTTAGATTCCAGTTAAAAATCGAGCAGCTTTTCTTCGAGTTGTTCTGCGCTGCTTCGCAGTTTATCGAGAAACCGCAGTTTGCGCACCGTATCCGCCGCCGCGTCCCACGCGGCGTTGTCCAACTGTTCCACCATTTGCTGAAGACGAGCATCAAACATCTTTTGTACGCGTTTGATGAAGCTTTCCAGCCGCGCGTCGTCTTTTGATTGTTCGATATCGTCCAGCTCTTCGCGAAGCGTGAGTTGTTCCATCAGAAACGCGGTGTCGCGTACCGTATGTTGCTCGCTGGCCAGATCGAACCCGTGTAAGGAAAGCAGATACTCCGCGCGCGTCAAAGGGTGACGCAGCGTTTGCCAGGCCAGGTTGATCGTGGCGGATTGCTGGACGGCGGCAAGCTGCTGCGCCTGGGTGCCGTTGGCAAATTTGTCAGGGTGATACTGGCGTTGCAGATCCTGAAAACGAAGGCTCAGCGCCTGGGTGTCAATCTGATAACGGGCTGGTAAGCCAAAGAGGGTGAAGTAATCCATAACATTCTCAGGGATAGCCTGTCAGAACAAACCCCACACGCAGGCGACCACGGTGGGGTTATACCTTCTTACTTCGCGCCGCAGATGCGTTGTCTGCGCGGGTTCCCCCAGTCATTTACTCAAGTAAGCGCCTGGAGATTCACTCGCTTGCCGCTTTTCTACAGCACGAATGCTCGGTATAACAGCGGAACACGGTTACACGTGGAAGCTTTCGCCGCAACCACACTCATCTTTCACATTCGGGTTGGAGAATTTAAACCCTTCGTTCAGACCTTCTTTTACGAAGTCCAGCTGTGTACCGTCCAGAAATTGCAGGCTCTTGCCGTCAACCACTACCTTAACGCCTTTGTCTTCAAACACGGTGTCTTCCGCCGTTGGCTCGTCAACAAATTCCAGTACATAAGCCATACCTGAGCAGCCGGAGGTTCTCACGCCCAGACGCAGACCAAACCCTTTACCACGGTTGGCCAGGAAGGTATTAACTCGCGCTGCTGCACTGTCGCTAAGTGTAATCGACATAACAAAACCTCAATGTTAACGTTCTATTTTATTTCGCTTCGCGTTTGCTTTTGTAATCCGCAATAGCGGCTTTAATCGCGTCTTCCGCCAGAATAGAGCAGTGAATTTTCACCGGCGGCAGTTCCAGTTCGTCTGCAATGTCGGTGTTTTTAATCGCCTGCGCTTCGTCCAGGGATTTCCCTTTCACCCACTCCGTTACCAGAGAACTGGAGGCGATAGCGGAACCGCAGCCGTAAGTCTTGAAGCGCGCGTCTTCAATGATACCTTCATCGTTAACTTTAATCTGCAACTTCATGACGTCGCCGCAGGCCGGCGCGCCAACCATGCCGCTTCCCACGTTATCGTCGTTGTTGTCAAACGACCCTACGTTACGCGGGTTCTCATAGTGATCGATTACTTTTTCGCTGTAAGCCATTATAAATTCTCCTGATTCCGATACCGATTAATGATGTGCCCATTCGATGCTGTTCAGATCCACACCCTGCTTGTACATTTCCCACAGTGGAGAAAGGTCACGCAGACGGCCAATGGATTTACGAACCAGATCAATGGTGTAGTCGATCTCTTCTTCAGTGGTAAAACGACCTAAAGAGAAACGGATAGAGCTATGCGCCAGCTCGTCATTCATGCCCAACGCGCGCAGCACGTAAGACGGTTCCAGACTGGCGGAGGTGCAGGCGGAACCGGAAGAGACCGCCAGGTCTTTCAGCGCCATGATCAGCGACTCGCCTTCAACGTAGTTAAAGCTCACGTTGAGAATGTTTGGCGCGCCCTGCTCAAGGTCGCCGTTCAGGTAAACTTCTTCAATATCTTTGATGCCGTTCCACAGACGGTTACGCAGACCGCGCAGACGGGCCATTTCGGTCTCCATCTCTTCTTTCGCGATACGGTAAGCTTCGCCCATGCCGACGATCTGGTGGACAGGCAGAGTACCAGAGCGCATACCGCGTTCGTGCCCGCCGCCATGCATCTGCGCTTCAATGCGAATACGCGGCTTACGACGCACATACAGCGCGCCAATGCCTTTCGGACCATAAATTTTATGACCGGAGAAGGACATCAGATCCACTTTCAGTTGGCTCAGGTCGATAGGCAGTTTGCCCACGCTCTGGGTGGCGTCAACGTGGTAGATGATACCGCGCGCGCGGCACATTTCGCCGATGGTCGCGATATCCTGCACCACGCCGATTTCGTTGTTCACGTGCATGATGGAAACCAGAATGGTGTCGTCACGCATCGCTGCTTCGAGCTCGTTGAGATCGATGATGCCGTTGCGCTGGGGCGCCAGGTAGGTCACTTCAAACCCTTCGCGCTCAAGCTGACGGCAGGTGTCCAGCACCGCTTTGTGCTCGGTCTTGCTGGTGATGATGTGCTTGCCTTTTTTCTGATAAAAGTTGGCAGCGCCTTTAATCGCCAGGTTATCGGACTCCGTCGCCCCTGAGGTAAAGACGATTTCACGCGGGTCGGCGCCGACCAGTTCAGCAATCTGGTTGCGGGCGATATCGACGGCTTCTTCAGCCTGCCAGCCAAAACGGTGTGAACGAGACGCCGGGTTCCCAAAGGTTCCGTCCAGGGTCAGAAACTGCATCATTTTCTCGGCAACACGCGGGTCCACCGGCGTGGTTGCGGAGTAGTCGAGATAAATCGGTAATTTCATTGCTCTTAAACTCCGTACATCACTCAATGCAAGGAATCAGGCAACCGGCTGGATGTACGACCGTGTTGACGGGACGTCCGCGTCCCGGCCTGATTCTGAATTCTTTTTTACGCTTCATCCTTCAGACGACCGCAGCATTCACCGCATGAGGCCGCCAGAAGAGATGGCGTAATATTTTAATTAAGCGCGTAATTTAACGTCGATAGCGTCCTGCGCACGACCACTGGCGCGCGGCGCGTCATGCGTGTGCTGGCGACCAGACACATCCAGAACTTCCTGGTTATTCACCAGCTCGCCTAAGGTAATATTGTTGAGAAAACCGGTCAGACGATCGCTTAAATCACGCCACAGCGCATGGGTCAGGCATTTATCGCCGCCCTGGCAGCCGCCTTTGCCCTGGCAACGGGTCGCGTCAACGGATTCATCAACCGCGCTGATCACTTCGCCGACCGCGATACTGCCAGCATCTTTACCCAGCAGATAACCGCCGCCCGGCCCGCGTACGCTGGAAACCAGACCGTTTTTACGTAAACGGGAAAATAGCTGTTCCAGATAAGAAAGGGAAATCCCCTGACGTTCAGAAATATCAGCCAACGGTACCGGGCCCGCTTCGGAGTTGAGCGCAACGTCTAACATTGCGGTCACGGCATAACGCCCTTTAGATGTCAGTCTCATGTCTTACTTAACCTCAAACTCGCCCCTGCCCGGGGTTTTTTATTGTAAAATGGGGGTATTGCATAGCAGGGACAAGTCTGACATTCCCGAGTAATTTGGTCAACTATTTACTTGAGTAAATTAGTCAGGTATTTAGCGTTCCGTGCGATATTGATGCGGTTACTTGCCTTTATTCTGCTGCTCAATAGACGCCAGAATCCCACGCAGAATATTCAACTCCTGGCTTTCCGGTCGGGCGCGGGTAAACAGACGGCGCAATTTATTCATCACCTGCCCCGGATGGTTTTCGCGAATAAAGCCAGTGGAGAGCAACGTTTGCTCCAGATGGCCGTAGAAGCGTTCAAGATCGTCCACCAGCGGATACGGCGTCTCTTCATGATCTGCCGCGTCGCCGTTTTCCTGCGTCGCCAGCCAGGCCATGCGGACTTCATACGCGATGACCTGTACCGCCATCGCCAGATTCAACGAGCTGTACTCCGGGTTAGCGGCAATAGCGACGTGATAATGGCATTTTTGCAACTCATCGTTAGTCAGCCCGACACGCTCACGACCAAAAACCAGCGCAACCGGCGTATTTGCCGCTTCCGCCACGCTTTTTAAGCCGCACTCGCGCGGATCAAGCATCGGCCACGGCAAAGTGCGGGAACGGGCGCTGGTGCCGACCACCAGGCTACAGCCAGCCAACGCTTCATCCAGCGTATCGACGATCTGCGCATTACCGATCACATCGCTGGCGCCTGCCGCCAGGGCGATGGCCTGGGAGTCCGGTTTCACCAACGGGTTTACCAGCCACAGGTTAGTTAAGCCCATGGTTTTCATAGCGCGAGCCACGGAGCCCATATTGCCGGTATGGGAGGTTTCCACCAGCACAATTCGAATGTTTTGCAGCATTGTCTTTCTTCAGCTAAAGATTATTCTGACATCTTACCATAAAACCAAGACAGATTCCGATCTCGCTGCTATACTCTGCGCCGTTTTCCCGTTCTTTAACATCCAGTGAGAGAGACCGATGCATCCGATGCTGACCATCGCCGTGCGCGCAGCGCGCAAGGCGGGTAATGTAATTGCCAAAAACTATGAAACTCCGGACGCTGTAGAAGCGAGCCAAAAAGGCAGTAACGATTTTGTGACCAATGTAGATAAGGCCGCTGAAGCGGTGATTATCGACACCATTCGCAAATCTTACCCGCAACACACTATTATCACCGAAGAAAGCGGTGAGCACGTTGGCACAGATCAGGATGTTCAATGGGTTATCGATCCGCTGGATGGCACCACCAACTTCATCAAACGTCTGCCACACTTCGCTGTTTCCATTGCTGTACGCATTAAAGGCCGTACTGAAGTGGCTGTCGTGTACGATCCGATGCGTAACGAACTGTTCACCGCCACCCGCGGTCAGGGCGCACAGCTGAACGGCTACCGTCTGCGCGGCAGTACCGCGCGCGATCTGGACGGCACTATCCTCGCTACTGGCTTCCCGTTCAAAGCCAAACAATACGCGACCACCTACATTAATATTATCGGCAAGCTGTTCAGCGAATGCGCCGATTTCCGCCGCACCGGTTCCGCCGCGCTGGATCTGGCCTATGTGGCTGCAGGTCGTGTCGATGGTTTCTTTGAAATTGGCCTTCGTCCGTGGGATTTCGCCGCGGGCGAACTGCTGGTTCGTGAAGCGGGCGGTATCGTCAGCGATTTCACCGGCGGTCATAACTACATGATGACCGGTAATATCGTGGCGGGGAATCCGCGCGTCGTTAAAGCCATGCTGGCGAATATGCGCGACGAACTGAGCGATGCGCTGAAGCGCTAAGTCTCTTCGGCGGATGGGGCCACTCATCCGCCGTACCTTTTCAGGCGTTTTTCCTAAACACAGCCTCATCGCTTTACTTGCCTGCATGTTTTTGTACGATCGCTCCCTGCTCCGCTATTGGCATAAAGCGGCAAGGAAGCGAACATGACCCTTCAACATACCCGACGCATCGTCAAATCCCTTTTTATTCTGTTTATCATTGTGGTCTGTATTTATCTGCTACCCCGCGTAGCGATCAATGCCTTTTATTACCCGGACAATAAAGTCTATGGGCCAACCCCTGCCGAAGCTGAATCCATTACCTTTACCGCCAAAGATGGCACGCATCTGCACGGCTGGTTTATTCCCACTGCTTTCGGCAGGCCGGAAAACGCCGTCGCGACGGTTATTCATGTCCATGGCAACGCCGGAAATATGTCGGCGCACTGGCCGTTAGTCAGTTGGCTGCCAGAACGCAACGTAAACCTGTTTATGTTTGATTACCGTGGTTTTGGCGAATCTGAGGGCACCCCATCACAAGAGGGGCTACTGGACGATACGAAAAGCGCGATAGATTATGTGCGGCATCGCGCCGACGTTAACCCCGAGCGCCTGGTACTGCTGGGACAGAGCCTGGGCGGCAATAATGTACTGGCCGCCGTAGGCCACTGCGTAAGCTGCGCAAATATGCGCTACGCCGACCAGGCGGGCATACGTGCGATTATCCTCGACTCAACGTTTTTATCCTATTCCTCCATCGCCAACCAGATGATCCCGGGCAGCGGCTATTTGCTTGATGACCGCTATAGCGCGGATCGCAATATCGCCAGCGTCAGCCCCATTCCGGTATTGATTCTTCATGGCACGGCAGACCATGTTATTCCCTGGCAGGACAGTGAGAAATTGTATGCCCTCGCCCGGGAGCCCAAACAAAAAATCTTCATTCCTGACGGCGATCACATTGATGCTTTTTCCGGACGTTATGCAAACCTTTACCGTGATGCAATGATTAAATTTATTCAGACCGCGCTATCCGCTAAATAGCGCGACGCTGTATATATGCATATTTTATGATTAAGAATATATTTATTATACCGATAGTAAAAACCATTTTTTCCCGTTAGCGAAGGCGGTGGATTAGCGCTAGCGTAACAGTAATATTCAACTGATTTTTATAACAATTTATTTTCATTTGTTTTTCCTGAATATTACTGTGGAGTATGTGATGGCTATCAAAATTACGCCTGACGAGTTTAGTCTGCTTATCCAGCGATTAAACAAAAAATGGCGCGTGTTTGCCCCGTCCGCAGAGTTTCGCGGCGGACGTTTTTCCGACACTGACAACATTATTTATCAACGGATTAGCGGCTGGCGCGATCTCATCTGGCACGAGAAATCGCACATGTCGCCGAATACCATTATCGCCCCTATCACCGAAACGCTCTTTTATTTCGATAAAGACACCATTCAAATTGCCGAGACAGACACTTCCCCGATAATCATCTTTGCCCGCGCCTGCGACATTAACGCCATGTCGCGGCTGGATTATATGTATTTATCAAATGGGAATAATTCCGATTACAGTTATCAACTGCTACGGGAGCATATTCGTTTCGTCCTTATTGAGTGTGAAGAAAGCTTCGAAAATTGTTTCTGCGTCTCAATGGGTACCAATAAAACTGACTGTTATAGCGCCGCCATGCGTTTTAGCGATGAGGGCGCGCTTGTCAGCATCCGCGATCCCTTTATCGAGGCGGCGATACAAGGGCTGGGGCAGGAGGCTGACTATACCCCCTCTTTCGTCAGCGAAAACCGGGAAACCGTCGTCACGCCGGACAGCGTTTGCCGCGATCCGCAAAAAATTCGCGACATTCTCACCCGCCATCCGCTATGGGACGCCTACGACAGCCGCTGCATCAGTTGTGGCCGCTGCACTACCGGGTGCCCAACCTGTACCTGCTATAGCGTCTTTGACGTCGCCTATGATGAAAATCCGCAGCGCGGCGAACGCCGTCGCCAGTGGGCAAGCTGCATGGTGCCGGGCTTTAGCGACATGGCCGGCGGTCATGGTTTTCGCGAAAAACCCGGCGAGCGTCTGCGCTACCGCGCCCTGCATAAGGTCAATGACTACAAAGCGCGCAACGGCATTGAACATATGTGCGTCGGCTGCGGCCGCTGCGACGATCGCTGCCCGCAATACATCAAATTTTCTTTGATTATCAATAAAATGACCGCTGCCGTTCGGCAGGCGCTGGCAGAGGAGGCATAACGCATGTCACATTGTTCCTGTCATGATAAACCGCAGCACAGTTTGCTGCCTGCGGCGTACCGCATCCTCAGTATTACTCGCCACACGCCGCTGGAGTGGAATTTCCGCGTGGCCGTCGATTTTCCCGCGCACTGGGGGCAATTTGTTGAGGTGTCGCTGCCGCGCGTCGGCGAAGCGCCCATCTCCGTTTCCGACTACGGCGACGGCTGGATAGATCTGCTGATTCGTAATGTCGGAAAAGTGACCAGCGCCCTCTTTACGCTGAAAGAAGGCGACAACGTGTGGCTACGCGGCTGCTATGGCAATGGCTATCCGGTCGATACGCTGCGCCATAAGCCCTTACTGGTTGTCGCAGGCGGTACGGGCGTCGCGCCGGTGAAAGGCTTAATGCGCTATTTCGTTGAGAATCCCCAGGAAATTGGTCAACTGGATATGATTCTCGGCTATAAAAATCGCGATTGCGTGCTGTACAAAGAAGAAATGGCGACGTGGCGCGGCAAACATAATCTGGTGCTCACGCTGGATGAAGGCGAGGCTGATGACCGTTACCAGATTGGCCGGGTGACCGATCGGCTTGCCGACATGACGCTTAGCGATATCGACACTATGCAGGCCATCGTCGTTGGGCCGCCAATAATGATTACCTTTACCGTAAAAATGCTGCTGCAAAAAGGGCTCAAGCCGGAGCAAATCTGGGTGGACTACGAACGCCGGATGGCCTGCTCCGTCGGGAAGTGCGGCCACTGCCGTATGGGCGAAGTGTATGTCTGCACCGACGGTCCGATATTTAACTACGCCGTCGCGCAACGTTTTGCCGATTAAGGAGAACATCATGAGCATTGATATTGATATCATTAAAGCCCGTGCGAAAAACGAATATCGCCTGTCAAAAGTGCGCGGCGAAGCCATGATCAGCGTCCGCATTCCCGGCGGTATTTTGCCCGCGCATTTGCTAACGGTGGCGCGTGACATCGCCGAAACCTGGGGCAACGGACAAATTCACCTCACTACCCGCCAGAAGCTGGCGATGCCGGGTATCCGTTACGAAGATATCGACAACGTGAACGCTGCGCTGGAGCCGTTTCTTCGCGAGATTGAAATAGAACTGTGCGACGTCCAGGTTGAGGATACCAAAGCGGGCTATCTCGCTATTGGCGGGCGAAATATTGTCGCCTGTCAGGGGAACCGCATTTGCCAGAAAGCCAACACTGACACGACCGGTCTGTCCCGTCGTCTTGAAAAACTGGTCTATCCCAGCCCTTATCATCTCAAAACGGTCATTGTTGGCTGCCCGAATGATTGCGCGAAGGCGTCAATGGCCGATCTGGGAATTATTGGCGTGGCGAAAATGCGCTTCACTGCCGATCGCTGTATCGGTTGCGGCGCCTGCGTGAAGGCCTGTAGTCACCACGCGGTAGGCTGCCTGGCGCTGAAGAACGGCAAAGCGGTCAAAGAAGAGTCCGCCTGTATCGGCTGCGGCGAGTGCGTGCTGGCCTGTCCGACGCTGGCCTGGCAACGTAAGCCGGATCAGCTCTGGCAAGTCCGTCTGGGCGGACGCACCAGTAAAAAGACGCCGCGCGTCGGCAAGCTCTTCCTCAACTGGGTGACTGAAGATGTGATAAAGCAGGTGATCGTTAACCTGTATGAATTTGAAAAAGAGATGCTCGGCGGAAAACCGATCTATCTACATATGGGCCATCTGATCGACAAAGGCGGCTATCTGCGTTTTAAAGAACGGGTACTGCGCGGCGTTCAGCTCAATCCGGAAGCGATGGTCGCCGAACGCATTTACTGGGCCGAAGACGAATCCGTCGCGCGGATGCATCTCAAACCCGCCGGACACTAATCAACCACGCCATGGCCGCAGCCCGCCCACAGGCTGCGGCACGCTAAACCACATGACCAGCGCCGCGACAAGCAGTATGACCCCTCCGGCCAGCGCCAGCGTTGACCAGCCTACCTGCCGCCATAACGCTGGCGCTTTGTTTCCACTGAGCTTCACCGCCAGAGCACGAAAAGTGTGTACCAGCAACGCCAGCGAGGTAATCGTTAGCGAGGTTCCCGCCGCCATCGCCAGTACCGACGCCATTCCCCAGCTAAAAACGCCAATCACTTTACTGAATAACAGCACCATTATCGCGCCGGAACAGGGCCTCATCCCCATAGACAGTACGATCATGAGTCGCGCGCGCCAGTCATCACCGCTATGCAATTGTTCCTGCGTCGGTAAATGCTGATGTCCGCAGCCGCATTTTTCATGGTGAACATGGCGCGGCGTAAAAGCGATAAAGACAGGTTTACGTAGCAGCGCGCGTAACCTTTTTATGGCCCGCCAGCACAGCAAAATGCCCAGCCCGCCAACTAACGCATAGCTCCCCTTTTCCAGCCAGAAGCCGCTCAGATGGAGCTGCCTGGCCGGAAGTTGCAATACGGTCAGCACGCCCACCACCAACCCGATAGCCACGAGCCCCTGTAATAACGCGGCGGCGAGGGTTAACACGATACTCGATTTCAACTTCGAAGGATGCGTCGCCAGCCATGTCGCGATCACCACTTTGCCGTGTCCCGGCCCCAGCGCATGAAGCACGCCATACATAAAACTCAGCAGAAGCAACGATCCGCCCGCCCGCTCAGGATGCGTCGCCACCGCGTTAAGCAGCGCGCTCAACTGCTGATTCACGTCCCGCTGCCAAAGAGCGCTTTTCAACATCACCTGCGGCCAGGCCTGCCATATCCACAGACCGCCAACCAGCATTAGCAGCAGGAATAACGCCAATGGCCACAGCGAGAGCCAGCGTCGCCCCGGAGTGCGTTGAGAAAAAATTACTGACATTGCAAGGTCACCGTTTGGGCAAACTGTTTACCTAAATCCATATCCTCCGGCGGCGCGTCCTCCTTATCCAGCGACTGGGCGAAACGTAGCGTCTCTTCGCCGGGCGCAGGAGTATAAACCTGAATCCGACACTTTTCGCGCAGCGGTTCCGGCATCGTGATATCGCTGTCCTGGTCATAATGCATATCGACATAATAAGAGGGATCAAACGTTGAAAGGGTATAAGTCTGTCCGCTTAACGGCTGCGGTTCAGCCAGCGGTAGCGTAAAGGTCAATACCGCCTGATGCGCGTCACGCGTCATACCGTATTCTGTCGGCCTGTTTTTAAACTTCACTTTCGCGCCATTGCGCCACACTTCTGTAAAGTAGTGCTGCCCAAGTACGTTAGCCATCACTTCCGCCGCCAACTTTTTCCATATTTCTGACCCCGGCGCCGCGTTTCCGGCGTCATACAGCAGATCTGCGGACGTCAGCGCGTCCATTGTCCAGCGCATTTTTAACGCCACAAATTGCTCATTTTCACTGACCACCTGCGTTTGCAGACGGATGAAGCTGTGCGGATGCGCCGCCGCCACGAAAGATAAAACGGCAAGAAATAGTGTTAAGGCGCTGCGTTTCACTGGCTTCATCTGTTCCTCGCGATAAAAATTCTGTGACACTCCTCAGCATTCCTGGCCTAAAAGCACGCTTATCACATTTTTCACACGCAAACTTTAGCTATCCTTACCAGACAAACTAACGGGAGACCTGACAGATGATGCCGACAATTGCCCCACCATCTGTACTTTCCGCTCCCCAGCGCCGCTGTCAGGTATTGCTGACGCTTTTCCAGCCGGAGCCAATTGCCACGGTGGAAATCTTCAGCGCGCTTAATGGCGTTGATGATGATACTGCCCGTGAGGATATCACTGAGACAAGTCTGGAGATCCAGCGCTATCATCGCCTTGCCATCACAACATGCCAGAACGGTTGCTATCGGATCGAAGGTACAGCACTCGATCAGCGCCTTTGCCTTTTACACTGGCTCAGGCGCGGCCTGCGTTTATGCCCGACCTTCGTCACGCAACAGTTTACCCCGGCCTTAAAAAACGCGCTAAAACAGCGCGGTATCGCGCGTCCGCTGTATGACGATATTAATCTGCACGCGCTCATCAATCTGTGCGCCCGCCGGTTGCAAAAACCATTTGAACATCGCGACGTGCAGTTCCTGCGTCTCTTTTTACAGTATTGTCTGCTACAACACCATGCCGGCATCACCCCGGAGTTCAACCCTGTGCAGCAGATTTGGGCGCAGTCGTGCGCGGAATATCCACTCGCCCAGGAAATTGGTCGTCACTGGCAGCGCCACGTGATGCAGGCCGCACCGCTCAATGAAGCGCTGTTTATGGCGTTACTGTTTTCAATGATTCGCCTCCCCGACCCGATTCGCGACACGCATCAACGGGCGCAGCAACTGCGACTGGAGGTGGCGAGGCTGGTGCTGCGCTTTCGAGAAAAAGGGAACGTACGCTTCAGCGACGAACAAGGGCTTAACGATCAGCTGTATGTCCATCTCGCCCAGGCGCTGAACCGAAGTTTATTCACGATTGGCATCGATAATACGCTTCCGGAAGAGTTTAACCGTCTTTATCCGCGTCTGGTTCGCACCACACGTGAGGCGCTCGCCGGATTTGAAGCCGAATATGGTGTCCACTTTTCCGAGGAAGAGACGGGGCTGGTGGCAGTGATTTTCGGCGCCTGGCTGATGCAGGATAACGATTTGCATGAGAGACAGATCGTATTGTTAGCGGATAAAAATGATGCGCTGGAGACGCATATTGAGCAGCAACTGCGTGAACTGACCCTATTGCCGCTGAATATCAGACGGATATCGCTCCAGGCGTTTCAAAAAGAGGGATGCCCGCGCGGCGTAGCGCTGATTGTTACCCCTTACGCCACGCCGCTACCGCTCTTCTCACCGCCATTAATTCATGCGGATCGCGCCCTCACAGAGCACCAACAGCAGCAGATCCGCAAGATCCTGGAATCATGACGCGGCAACCACTTTGGGCCGAAGGAAGATAGCGGGCAATGCCACCAGCGCCATAATCCAGAATACGCCGCCGCCCAGATGTTGATACAGAAAACCGGCAAATACCGTCATAATCGCGATGCTGCCGCCCATCGCCACAGCGGAATAGACGGCCTGCAAACGAATTACCTCGCTTCCCTGACGCGCAGCGATATAGCGCATGGCGGCCAGATGGCAAACGGTAAACGTGCCACAGTGCAGGATTTGTATCACAATCAGCCACGGCAACGCCGTACTCCAGCCCATCAGTCCCCAGCGTACCACGCCGCACACAGCGGAAAGCAACAGCAAGTCGCGGGCGCTAAACCGGCGGAATAGCTTTTTACTCAGGGCAAAAATGATCACTTCCGCCACCACGCCCAACGACCATAAATAGCCGACCGCCGATGCTGAATAGCCAGCCCCCTGCCAGTAGATGGCGCTAAAACCGTAGTAGGCGGCGTGCGCCCCTTGCAGCAAACAGACGCAGGCGAGAAAACGCCAACTTTGTGCCACCAGCGTACGCCAGGCGGGCCAGCCTGCGCTCTCCTGCTGACGGCTTTCCCCTTGCGGCGGCACGCTGGGACGTAACAACATACCCAGCAACATCGAGGCGACGCCGAGCGTCAGTAGCGCCAGAATCGCCTGGTAATCGTATAAACTCACCAGCTTACCGGTCAGCGCCGACCCTATCACGAAGGCGATGGACCCCCACAGCCGCACCCGACCATAGTCCAGGGTAATTTGCTTTTGCCAGGTATTGGCCAGCGCATCGGTCAGCGGCACCAGTGGTGAAAAGAAGAGGTTAAACCCAACCATCACCACCATTAGCCACGCGACATGCGTTCCTGCCCAAAATGCCAGCGCAAATACCAGCGTCAGCAATGCCAGTACGCGCAGCGCGGAGATCAACCGCGAAGGATCGCTTACGCGAGGCGCAATGAGCAGACTACCGAGAAAACGCGCGACCAGACCCACGCCCAGCAGAAGACCGATGGTTTCCGGCGTTAGCCCAAGACCTTTGAGCCAGACGCTCCAGAAGGGCAGAAAAATACCGTAACTAAAGAAGTAGGTGAAATAACTGAGCGCCAGCCAGCGCGTGGAATGCAATGCCATGATTCCCTCCCGTTTGGAGGCGATAGTCTGGCGGTAAACGGTTGCGCTGGCAAGGGTAACATAAGGTTAACAGGCGGAGGGAGAAGTTCAAACGGCAACGCCGCCGGATAATGACTTCCGGCGGCGTCACGTTATGGCGCATAAGTAATGCCCGACAGACGCAGCGCCATCGGGCCATTTTCACAACACAAGCGCTTATGCGTAAACCGGGAAGCGTGCGCAGATATCCAGCACTTTCGCTTTCACGCGTTCAATGGTGGCTTCATCATTGATGTTGTCCAGCACGTCACACATCCAGCCAGCCAGCTCTTTCACTTCCGCTTCTTTGAAGCCGCGACGAGTAACCGCCGGAGAACCAATACGGATACCGGAGGTCACGAACGGGCTCTTAGGATCGTTCGGCACGCTGTTTTTGTTCACGGTGATGTTAGCACGGCCCAGCGCGGCGTCAGCTTCTTTACCGGTCAGGTTTTTATCCACCAGGTCCAGCAGGAACAGGTGGTTCTCAGTGCCGCCAGACACCACTTTGTAGCCGCGGTTCAGGAACACTTCCACCATCGCTTTGGCGTTTTTCGCCACCTGCTGCTGGTAAACTTTGAACTCCGGCTCCATCGCTTCTTTCAGTGCTACCGCTTTACCCGCGATCACGTGCATCAGCGGGCCGCCCTGCGCGCTTGGGAACACGGCGGAGTTCAGTTTTTTGTACAGCTCTTCATCGCCGCCCTTCGCCAGGATCAGGCCGCCG
Source organism: Salmonella sp. SG203 (assembly GCF_013350575.1). Taxonomy (NCBI): domain Bacteria; kingdom Pseudomonadati; phylum Pseudomonadota; class Gammaproteobacteria; order Enterobacterales; family Enterobacteriaceae; genus Salmonella; species Salmonella sp. SG203. The sequence goes on along the minus strand of NZ_SNMT01000004.1, from coordinate 54,133 downwards.
CGCGGACCCGCCAGGGTTTTGTGGGTGGTGGTGGTGACAACGTGAGCATGGGGAACCGGGTTCGGGTAAACGCCTGCGGCAATCAGGCCCGCCACGTGCGCCATGTCGACAAACAGGTATGCGCCGATGCTGTCAGCGATTTCACGCATTTTTGCCCAGTCAACCACGCCGGAGTAGGCAGAGAAGCCACCGATAATCATCTTCGGCTTGTGCTCTTTGGCCAGCTTCGCCATCTCGTCATAGTCAATTTTACCGGACTCATCGATACCGTAAGGTACGATGTTGTACAGTTTACCGGAGAAGTTAACCGGGGAGCCGTGAGTCAGGTGGCCGCCCTGCGCCAGGTTCATACCCAGAACGGTGTCGCCCGGCTGCAGCAGCGCGGTGTAAACAGCGAAGTTAGCCTGAGAACCGGAGTGCGGCTGCACGTTAGCGTAGTCGGCGCCGAACAGTTCTTTCGCGCGGTCGATAGCCAGTTGCTCAACGACATCAACGTATTCGCAACCGCCGTAGTAGCGCTTGCCCGGATATCCTTCAGCGTATTTGTTGGTCAGCTGAGACCCCTGCGCCTGCATCACGCGCGGGCTGGTGTAGTTTTCGGAGGCGATCAGTTCGATGTGCTCTTCCTGACGTACTTTTTCCTGCTCCATAGCCTGCCACAACTCGGCATCATAATCGGCAATGTTCATTTCACGCTTTAACATCCGCATCTCCTGACTCAGCTAACAATAAAATTTGTGCCTGAAAAGGCAGTCCGTGGGACTTCGGCCAACAGTATAACCGAATCATTCTTCGATAACAGGTCTTGACAAAGGTTTTTACGCAAACGATTACCTATACGTCAGATAAGGGTTTCCTGAACGAGAGCCTGACGAATTTCAACGGATTTCTTTTCAGCTTTGTGATGCAGATTTTTCACGTTGTTACCTCCATAACGTAAAGCAGAGAAGATCCATTTACAATGCAAGGGTATTTTTATAAGATGCATTTTATATACATCATTAGATTTTCACATAAAGGAAGCACGTATGCTTGACGCACAAACCATCGCTACAGTAAAGGCCACCATTCCCCTGCTGGTTGAAACAGGACCGAAACTGACCGCCCACTTCTACGACCGTATGTTTACGCATAACCCGGAGCTCAAAGAAATCTTCAATATGAGCAACCAGCGTAACGGCGATCAGCGTGAAGCCCTGTTTAATGCTATCGCGGCCTACGCCAGCAATATCGAAAATTTACCGGCGTTGCTGCCGGCGGTAGAAAAAATCGCGCAGAAGCACACCAGCTTCCAGATTAAGCCGGAGCAGTACAACATCGTCGGGACGCATTTGCTGGCGACGCTGGACGAAATGTTCAACCCGGGCCAGGAAGTGCTGGACGCGTGGGGCAAAGCCTATGGCGTACTGGCTAACGTCTTTATTCATCGGGAAGCCGAGATTTATCACGAGAACGCCAGCAAAGACGGCGGCTGGGAAGGCACGCGCCCCTTCCGCATCGTTGCAAAAACCCCGCGTAGCGCACTGATCACCAGCTTTGAGTTTGAACCAGTCGACGGCGGTACGGTGGCGGAATACCGTCCCGGGCAGTATCTAGGGGTCTGGCTGAAGCCGGAAGGTTTTGCGCATCAGGAGATCCGCCAATATTCACTGACCCGTAAACCCGATGGCAAAGGGTACCGTATTGCCGTGAAGCGTGAAGACGGCGGCCAGGTATCAAACTGGTTACACCATCACGCCAGCGTAGGCGATGTGGTACATCTGGCTGCGCCGGCAGGTGACTTCTTTATGAATGTCGCCGCTGATACCCCCGTTTCGCTGATTTCCGCTGGCGTCGGCCAGACGCCGATGTTAGCGATGCTCGATACGCTGGCGAAAGAACAGCATACCGCGCAGGTGAACTGGTTCCACGCGGCGGAGAACGGCGACGTCCATGCGTTTGCCGACGAAGTGAGCGAGCTGGGCCGTACACTGCCGCGTTTCACTGCCCATACCTGGTACCGCGAGCCGACTGAGGCCGATCGCGCCCAACGCCTCTTCGACAGCGAAGGGCTGATGGATTTAAGCAAACTGGAAGCCGCGATCAGCGATCCGGCAATGCAGTTCTATCTTTGCGGCCCGGTAGGCTTTATGCAGTTTGCCGCAAAACAACTGGTTTCACTTGGCGTGAATAACGAAAACATTCATTACGAATGCTTCGGCCCGCATAAGGTGCTGTAATTGCAAGAAATCCTCTGAAAAAACGGGCGTTATCGTTAAGGCGAACGCCCGTTTTCCTCCCCGTTCCCCTGCTTATTGCGCTGCTTTTTATGCCTTTCTTTTACAAAAAAGGGGAATAAAAAAAGTCTGTGCAAATCGTGTTATTATTAACGTTTGACTTAGCTCGTTAGGGCATCTTTTTATGCAGCAACCTGTTGTACGCATTGGAGAGTGGCTGGTTACACCTTCTGTTAATCAGATCAGTCGTCAGGGACGCCAGATTACTCTTGAACCACGGCTGATCGATCTTCTGATGTATTTTGCGCATCATCCGGATGAAGTGTTAAGCCGGGATAACATTATTGATCATGTCTGGATGCGCACCATCGTGACCAACCATGTTGTCACCCAAAGCATTTCTGAACTACGCAAATCATTAAGAGATGGCGGAGACAGCAATGCTGAATACATCGTTACCGTACCTAAACGCGGCTATAAGCTGACGGCGCCGGTTATCTGGTGCGAAGAAAATAGCGATGAGATCGATAATTCATCAACGTCGCCGCCGCCGCCGATCGCAGCAACGAATGCAGAACCGACAGAGGGGGCTACTGCCGCTACGCCTGTGCCGCCCGCTTCTTTGCAAACGCCGACTAAAAAGGCGAAAAAGCCGCGTATCGCCGCTTTCTGGACGTGGGTGATGTTCCTGCTCTCGCTGGCGACGCTGGTGGTGTTTATCGTGATGTCGGTGGTAGATCATAATGCCGCGGTAACAAAAACGCGGTTATTACTTAACCCACGAGATATAGATGTTCGTTTTGAAGGCGGCAATTCCTGTAATAACTGGGTCTCGCAGGAGTCCTACGCCATCGGTCTGGGCGGCTTAATCACCGACCTGCTGAACACCTACTCGACTTTTATGGTGCACGATAAAACCAATTACCGGGTCAATGAGCCAAGCAGCTCCGGTAAGACGTTAACCATTCAGTTTGTCAATCAGCGCCACTATCGGGCGCAGCAGTGCTTTATGTCTGTAGTGCTCATTGATAACGCCGATGGTTCAACCATGCTGGATAAGCGTTATTTCGTCACCAATACTAACCAGTTGTCCATCCAGGATGATCTGTTTAATAGCCTGTCTTTCGTTTTAACACAGCCCTGGCCTAATCGTATGCGAGAACAACTGGCCCTGTTCAGAACGCCGCAAAATACCGCGCTGATGCGTTTTTATGAGGCGCGCCAGCTTATTCTGAGCGGCGATGCGCAGGCGCTAGGTAAAGCCAGCGATATTCTGAATGGCATTATTAAGGAAACGCCTGATTTCAACTATGCCTATGAATATAAAGTGCTGGTAGATGTATTACGGCAATCACAACAGCCGTTTGATAAAGAACAAGTGGCTGCGCTGAACGAAGAGTTTAAAAAAATAGATCAAATTCCGGGCGTTGAGAAAACGTCTGTTTATTATAAAATCAAGACCGTTGATCTTTTGGGCAAAGGTGATATCGATGCAGCGTATGAGGAAATCAATAAAAGCATCGAGCTTGAAATGTCGTGGTTTAACTATGTCCTGTTGGGGAAAGTTTACGAAATGAAAGGTGAGAATCGTCTGGCCGCTGATGCCTATCTGACCGCCTTTAATTTACGTCCAGGTGAAAACACGCTGTACTGGATCGAAAATGGCGTATTTCAGACATCCGTTCAGAAAATTGTCCCTTATCTGAATAGTTTTCTGGCAGAAGATTAAATTTAACGCTGAACCATGACAAATAAAAGCGAAAAGATATTAAATTTTTCGCTTTTATTTTGTGAAAAACATGTTGCCAAAAATAGCTTATGTTAATTTTGGCAACATATTCATTGCAAAGATATGTAAATATAACTCTTTGTAATTAAACGATGTTTATCCTTTCATGATATTTTCCATGATATTTATATGTTAATTCAAAAAAATCAATCTATCAGTTTTTTCATGTTTGTGTTTATTTCACTTTTTCTTTAGGACTTATCTCAACCCATTCGTTAATCTTGTCGACAGTTGAACGGGCACGCAGCATATATGAAGCATAAGCCCGGTTCTTAAAAATACAGCTCAGGAGAAATGAACATGAGTTCTGTCAAAAAGATCGGGCTATTTGCCTGTACTGGCGTCGTTGCCGGTAATATGATGGGGAGCGGGATTGCATTATTACCCGCCAACCTTGCCAGTATTGGTGGCATTGCCATCTGGGGCTGGGTAATTTCTATTATTGGGGCAATGTCGCTGGCTTATGTTTATGCGAGGCTGGCAACCAAAAACCCTCAACAGGGTGGCCCTATCGCTTATGCTGGGGAAATATCTCCGGCGTTTGGTTTCCAGACCGGCGTTCTTTATTATCACGCAAACTGGATTGGTAACTTAGCCATCGGCATTACCGCTGTTTCTTATCTTTCTACGTTCTTCCCGGCATTAAATAATCCAATACCGGCAGGTATTGCCTGTATTGCTATCGTCTGGCTGTTCACCTTTATTAATATGCTGGGCGGGGCTTGGGTCAGCCGCTTGACAACGATTGGCCTATTCCTGGTGCTGATCCCGGTAGTCTTGACCGCAGTCGCCGGCTGGCATTGGTTCGATATCGCGACCTATCACGCGAACTGGAACACGTCTACGACGACCGACTCTCACGCCATTGTTAAAAGTATTCTGCTCTGCCTGTGGGCGTTCGTTGGCGTTGAGTCTGCCGCCGTCAGCACCGGCATGGTGAAAAACCCGAAACGCACCGTACCGCTGGCAACCATGCTGGGTACCGCGCTGGCAGGCATCATCTATATCGCCGCGACTCAGGTTATCGCCGGGATGTTCCCAGCTTCCGTTATGGCCTCTTCCGGCGCGCCGTTCGCTATCAGTACCTCCACGATTCTGGGTGGCTGGGCTGCGCCGCTGGTTTCCGCCTTTACCGCTTTCGCCTGCCTGACGTCTCTGGGCTCCTGGATGATGCTGGTCGGCCAGGCTGGGGTTCGCGCCGCCAACGACGGCAACTTCCCGAAAATTTACGGTGAAATGGATAAAAACGGTATTCCGAAAAAAGGTCTGCTGTTGGCTGCGGTGAAAATGACGGCGCTGATGATTCTGATCACCATCATGAACTCCAGCGGCGGTAAAGCGTCCGACCTGTTCGGCGAACTGACCGGGATTGCCGTACTGCTTACCATGCTGCCGTACTTCTACTCCTGTGTTGACCTGATTCGCTTCGAAGGGTTCAACATCCGTAACTCGGTAAGCCTGATTTGTTCTGTACTGGGCTGCGCATTTTGCTTCATCGCACTGATGGGCGCCAGCTCCTTCGAACTCTCCGGCACCTTTATCGTCAGTCTGATCATCCTGATGTTCTACGGTCGCAAAATGCACCAGCGCCAGAACAACGACAGCGACAACAATACGGCTGAAGCGCTTTAACCGCTAACTCCTTTTTCTCAAAGCCCCTTTCGTCACCTGCTATAGCGTAGCGGGAGGGGCCCACTTTACCAGGAACAAGACTATGAACGTTATTGCTATCATGAACCACATGGGCGTCTACTTTAAAGAAGAGCCTATTCGTGAACTGCATCGTGCACTGGAAGGTTTAAATTTCCGTATCGTCTATCCAAACGACCGAGAAGACCTGCTGAAGCTGATTGAAAATAACTCCCGCCTTTGCGGCGTCATTTTCGACTGGGATAAATATAACCTTGAGCTTTGCGAAGAGATTAGCAAGCTGAACGAGTATATGCCGCTGTACGCCTTCGCCAACAGCTACTCTACGCTGGACGTCAGCCTCAACGATCTGAGAATGCAGGTTCGCTTCTTTGAATATGCTTTAGGCGCCGCAGCCGATATCGCGGCGAAAATTCGCCAGAATACCGATGAATACATCGACAATATTCTGCCGCCGCTGACAAAAGCGTTGTTCAAATATGTGCGCGAAGGGAAATATACTTTCTGTACGCCTGGCCACATGGGCGGGACCGCTTTCCAGAAAAGCCCCGTCGGCAGCATCTTTTATGATTTCTTCGGCCCGAACACGATGAAATCCGATATTTCGATTTCCGTTTCTGAACTGGGTTCGCTGCTGGACCACTCCGGCCCGCATAAAGAAGCGGAAGAGTATATCGCCCGCGTCTTTAACGCCGAACGTAGCTACATGGTGACGAACGGCACCTCTACGGCGAACAAAATCGTCGGTATGTACTCCGCGCCGGCAGGCAGCACGGTACTGATTGACCGTAACTGCCATAAATCGCTGACCCATCTGATGATGATGAGCGACATTACGCCGATTTATTTCCGCCCAACCCGTAACGCCTACGGTATTCTTGGCGGTATTCCGCAAAGCGAGTTCCAGCACGCCACTATCGCTAAACGGGTAAAAGAGACGCCTAACGCAACCTGGCCGGTCCATGCTGTTATTACTAACTCAACCTATGACGGTCTGTTGTATAACACTGACTACATCAAGAAAACTCTGGATGTGAAGTCCATTCATTTTGACTCCGCCTGGGTGCCTTATACCAATTTCTCCCCTATTTATCAGGGTAAATGCGGTATGAGCGGCGACCGTGTAGAAGGCAAAATCATTTATGAAACCCAGTCCACGCATAAACTGCTGGCGGCGTTTTCACAGGCATCCATGATTCATGTTAAAGGCGACATTAACGAAGAAACCTTTAACGAAGCCTACATGATGCATACCACCACTTCTCCGCACTACGGTATCGTAGCATCTACTGAAACCGCAGCGGCGATGATGAAAGGTAATGCGGGTAAACGCCTGATTAACGGCTCTATTGAACGTGCGATTAAATTCCGTAAAGAAATTAAACGCCTGAAAAGCGAATCTGACGGCTGGTTCTTTGACGTATGGCAGCCGGAACATATCGATGGAGCTGAGTGCTGGCCGCTGCGTTCAGATAGCGCATGGCATGGCTTCAAAAATATCGATAACGAACACATGTACCTCGACCCGATCAAAGTCACTATCCTGACGCCGGGGATGAAGAAAGACGGTACGATGGATGAGTTCGGTATTCCGGCAAGTCTGGTCGCCAAATATCTCGATGAACGTGGCATCATCGTAGAAAAAACCGGTCCATACAACCTGCTGTTCCTGTTCAGCATTGGTATCGACAAAACCAAAGCACTGAGCCTGCTGCGCGCGCTCACTGAATTTAAACGCGCCTTTGACCTGAACCTGCGCGTCAAAAACATTCTGCCGGCACTGTACCGCGAAGCGCCTGAGTTTTATGAAAATATGCGCATCCAGGAACTGGCGCAGAATATTCATAAACTGGTCGAACATCATAATCTGCCGGACTTAATGTACCGTGCGTTTGAAGTGCTGCCGAAAATGGTGATGACGCCGTATACTGCGTTCCAGAAAGAGCTGCATGGCGAAACGGAAGAGGTGTATCTTGAAGAGATGGTTGGACGCGTCAACGCCAACATGATCCTTCCTTACCCTCCGGGAGTGCCGCTGGTGATGCCTGGTGAAATGATCACCGAGGAAAGCCGTCCGGTACTGGAATTCCTGCAAATGCTGTGCGAAATCGGCGCCCACTATCCGGGCTTCGAAACCGATATCCACGGCGCCTATCGTCAGGCAGACGGACGTTACACCGTTAAAGTGCTGAAAGAAAATACGAAATAAGTACCAAAGGGAAGTGGCTTGCCACTTCCCTTTTTTCACGCAGCAAGGAGACTTTATGAAAACACCCTCACAACCGCGCGCGATTTTTTACATCGTGGCGATTCAAATTTGGGAATACTTCAGCTTTTACGGCATGCGTGCCTTACTCATCCTTTATCTTACCCACCAGCTTGGTTTTAATGACAGCCACGCGATCAACCTCTTCAGCGCCTACGCCTCTTTAGTTTACGTTACCCCTATTCTTGGCGGCTGGCTTGCCGACCGCCTGCTTGGCAACCGCGTGGCGGTTATCACCGGCGCCTTATTGATGACGCTGGGTCATGTGGTATTGGGCTTAGAATCTGATTCAACGCTGAGTTTATATGCGGCGCTGGCCATTATTATCTGCGGCTACGGCTTGTTTAAATCCAATATTAGCTGTCTGCTGGGCGAACTTTACGCCCCTGATGACAACCGCCGCGACGGAGGATTCTCGCTGCTCTACGCCGCCGGAAATATTGGATCGATAGCCGCGCCGATCGCCTGTGGTCTGGCGGCGCAGTGGTATGGCTGGCATGTCGGCTTTGCGCTGGCGGGCGTGGGAATGTTCATCGGCCTGCTCATCTTTTTAAGCGGTCATCGCCACTTTCAGCAAACACGCGGTGTTAATCGCCCCGCGCTGCGGGCGGTTAAATTTGCCCTTCCAACCTGGGGTTGGCTGGTATTAATGCTGTGTATCGCACCGGTATTCTTCACCCTCCTGCTGGAAAATAACTGGTCTGGCTATGTGCTGGCCATTGTCTGCGTCTTCGCGGCGCAACTTATCGCCCGTATTATGGTTAAATTTCCCGAACACCGTCGCGCCTTGTGGCAAATCGTTCTGTTAATGATCACCGGCACTCTCTTTTGGGTTCTGGCGCAGCAGGGCGGAAGTTCGATCAGTTTATTCATCGACCGTTTTGTCAACCGCCACTGGCTGAACATGACCGTCCCCACCGCATTGTTCCAGTCGGTCAATGCGATTGCGGTGATGGCGGCGGGCGTGGTGCTGGCGTGGCTGAGCAGCCCGAAAGAGAGCGCCCGCTCGGTGCTGCGCGTCTGGCTTAAATTTGCCGTGGGGCTGGTATTAATGGGCGGCGGTTTTATGCTGCTGGCGCTAAACGCGCATCAGGCCCGGTTAGACGGGCAGGCATCAATGGGAATGATGATCGCAGGGCTGGCGCTGATGGGCTTTGCAGAGCTGTTTATTGATCCGGTCGCGATGGCGCAAATTACCCGCCTCAATCTGTCTGGCGTCACGGGCGTACTGACCGGTATTTATATGCTGGCGACCGGCGCGGTCGCTAACTGGCTGGCTGGCGTCGTCGCGCAACAAACCACGGAATCGCAAATTAGTGATACGGCGGTAGCCGCCTACGGACACTTTTTCTCGCAAATGGGCGAGTGGACGCTAAGTTGCGTGGCGCTGATCGTCGCCATTGTCGGCCTGAGATGGGTTTGCACCCGGACTACATCGGCGCTACCGCAGGGCGATTAAACGGTGGTTCGCTGCCCACAAGGAGGAGACGGGCAGCGAATCGGCACATCAGATAGCCGCGTCGTCTTCTTCGCCAGTACGGATACGAATAACGCGGGCGACATCAAAGACAAAGATCTTACCGTCGCCGATTTTCCCCGTCTGCGCGGTACGAATGATGGTGTCAACACAGGTATCCACGATGTCGTCAGGCACAACGATTTCAATTTTTACCTTCGGCAGAAAATCCACCATATATTCCGCGCCGCGATACAGCTCGGTGTGGCCTTTTTGACGGCCAAAGCCTTTGACTTCAGTGACCGTCATGCCGGTAATACCTACCTCGGCCAGCGCTTCACGGACATCGTCCAGCTTGAAGGGTTTAATAATCGCATCAATCTTTTTCATGCTATTCCTTGAAAAGGTCGCCTGTGTTTTGATCGGTTAAACGTAACATATTTCGCACTACTTTACGGCATGAAAACTACTCTTTGAAATCATTCGCATCCAGTTCGTGACGGGAGAGTAGCTTATAGAATTCCGTGCGGTTGCGCCCCGCCATCCTTGCCGCGTGCGTCACGTTACCTTTGGTAATTTGCAGTAACTTGCGCAGATAGTTCAGTTCAAATTGGTTTCGCGCTTCGGCAAAAGTTGGCAGCGCGGTGTTTTCGCCTTCCAGCGCCTGCTCGACCAACGCATCGCTGATCACCGGCGAAGAAGTTAACGCCACGCATTGTTCAATGACGTTGACCAGTTGGCGCACGTTGCCCGGCCAGCTTGCCGTCATCAGCCGTTTCATTGCATCAGTAGAAAAGGCGCGAACAAACGGTTTATGCCGCTGTGCCGACTGTCTGAGCAGATGATTAGCCAGCAGCGGAATATCCTCGGTACGCTCCGCCAGCGCCGGAATTTTCAGGCTCACGACATTCAGCCGGTAGTACAAATCTTCACGAAATTCGCCCCGCGCCATCGCCTTCGGCAGATCGCGGTGCGTCGCGGAAATAATTCGCACGTCGATATCAATATCGCGATTGCTGCCCAGCGGCCTGACTTTGCGCTCCTGTAACACCCGCAGCAGCTTCACCTGTAACGGCGCGGGCATATCGCCAATTTCATCCAGAAACAGCGTGCCGCCTTCCGCCGCCTGGAACAACCCTTCACGATTGCTCACTGCGCCGGTAAAGGCGCCGCGCGCATGGCCGAATAATTCGGACTCCAGCAACTGTTCCGGTAACGCGCCGCAGTTGATGGCGACAAACGGCTTGTTACTGCGCGGGCTGGCATTATGAATCGCCTGTGCGAAAATCTCTTTCCCGGTGCCGCTTTGTCCGTTAATCAATACGCTGACATCCGACTGCGCGACCATGCGCGCCTGTTCAAGCAGTCGCAGCATCAGCGGGCTACGGGTAACGATAGCGTTGCGCCAGCTATCGTCCGTCGCGGGAGCGGACTGCTCCAGCGCTTCATCTATCGCTTTATATAACGCGTCTCTGTCGATCGGCTTCGTCAAAAAGCTGAATACGCCTTTCTGGGTAGCGGCCACCGCATCCGGAATAGAACCATGCGCCGTCAGAATGATAACCGGCATTCCCGGCTGTACTTTCTGAATTTCTGTGAACAGTTGCATACCATCCATTTCATCCATGCGCAGGTCGCTTATTACCAGGTCCACTTTTTCCCGATGTAGTACCCGTAGTCCTTCCTGGCCGCTCTCTGCGGTCACGACGCTGTATCCTTCACTGGTCAGGCGCATACCGAGCAATTTCAGTAATCCGGGATCGTCATCGACCAGCAGCAGGTGCGCCGGTTTACGGCTTATCATGGCGTTACCTCATCTTGTGACGGCGACGGCGCCGCGCCATCTTCAGACGTCGCGGGTTTGTCATTCGTATGCGGCGTATCGGCGTTGTAATTCCCTGCCGGTTTTCGTGTCGAAAGCTGGCGCTCAATATCGGTTAAACTCTCCAGCTTACGGGTGGTAAGATCGAGCTGCGTTTGCAAGGCCTGTTGCTGCTGGCGCAGCGCATCCAGCTCACTATCTGACGTTTGCTGGAGCTTGCTATAACGCTGACGTTCGGCAGAAAGCGCTAATTGCAACGCCTGACCGTCATGCCAGATTTGGTAGACGGGCCGTACCTGAGCCGGTATTTGCGCGCTTAACGCCTCCAGACGGGTCACTATGGCGCGCCGCTCCGGCGGCGTAATTTTTGCATCCGCCAGTAAAATCCCGCGCCTGAAGGCATTTTGCCAGTTATCATCCGTCAACGCGCGCGCCTCTGCGCGCGACTGAACCGGCATCAGACGATCGGCGCAGTCAATCGTGCGTAGCCAGTACAGCGGATTCGTCTCCACCACCTGCCCGCGTAGCGACCAGATATCCGCGCACGCCGTCGGGAGATAATCCGCCAGTTGATAATGGGGGAGCGTGTCCTGCGCTGCGCTACCGGGCAGTTGCTGTGAAGCATGGGGAACACATGCGGTCAGCGCCAGACACGATATGCCCACCGGTATTCCCCACCGCAAAAGGCATCGTTTAATAGTTTGGACGAAAACGTGTGACATACGCACCAGGCTTAAATTCATATTAGTGTTTGTCAGATGCAGGCAGCGGCAGCGAGATGCGAAAACAAACTTCCTGCGCGTTGTCATCCACCAGTTGGATCTCTCCCTGCATTCGACGAATACAATCTCTGGCGATACTCAGCCCTAACCCACTGCCTTTTACCGCCCCTTTTCGCTGGTGGCTTCCCTGGAAAAAAGGCTCAAAAATCATTTCTCTTTCGGTTTGCGGAATCGGTTCGCCGCTATTAACCACATCGATATAAACCGTGGAGCCCTGAGAGCGACTACGGATACAAATGTTACCGGATTCAGCGCCATAGTGCACCGCGTTGGAATAGAGATTATCCAGCACGCTCATCAGCAACATGGGCTCTGCTATGCAGCGTTCGGCCTCCAGGTCGACATCGGTATGCATCATTTTAGCGCGGGCAGGCAAACTGTGGGCGGAAACCACCATATCCACAAGCGGCGCGATATCGACCGCTTCCAGCTCTGTGGCACTGTCTACCAGTTTCCGGTTGTAATCAAGCAATTGCTCAATCAATTTTTGTAAATTACGACTGCTGTCATCCAGAATATCGACCACCTCTTTTTGCTCCGGCGTCAGCGGCCCAACCACCTGATCGGCCAGCAGCTCTGTCCCCTCGCGCATACTGGCCAGCGGGGTTTTCAGCTCATGGGACAAGTGACGTAGAAACTGATGGCGCTGGGATTCCAGCCACGCCAGACGCTCACTCAGCCAGATAATGCGCTGCCCCACCGATCGTAATTCACGCGGACCGGTAAAGGTGACGGTATTCCCTAAAGAACGGCCTTCGCCCAGGCGATTAATCATCCGTTCAATTCCTTTCACCGGCCCGATAATCATGCGGGTAAAAAGTAGCACCATCGCCAGGCTCACCAGAAATAGCACCAGCGCCTGCCAGCCGAAAAATTGTCCGCGCTCGGCGATTTCTTGTTGTAACTGCTGCCCGCGCGAGTAAACCACAGTACGCGTCGCCTGCACCATTTCCGTATTCGCGTTGGCAAAGGCCTCCAGGCGCGCGGCCGCTGCCGCTTCCGGGCCGCTATCTTTACACTGCAATTGCGCCAGCGCGTTTAAATCCTGGCGTAACGCCTGATACAACTTATCATCCGGCAAGACGCCGGCATGGGCGTCCAGCATATCGCTATAGCGCTTACGCTGGCTTTGATACACTTTTGCCAGCGTCGGATCGTCAAGCACGCAATACTGTCGGTAGCTTCGCTCCATCTCCAGCGCGACGTTGGTCATCGCCTCGCTGCGCCGGGCGTCAATAAGCGTGCTGCGGTTAGTCACCGCAGCCTGATCGCTTAACGCGTTAAGGCTTTGCCACGCCTGCCAGGCCAGAACCAGCAACGGCAGCAGGATCAGCAAAAAGGCCAGCATGACCAATTGTCGTAAAGAACGGGGGAAAACAGACCAGCGCTTCAACGTGTCGCTCACATAAAAGAAGAATAAAAAAGATGCTAACCGAGGGAAGCGCCAGATACAACAAAGCCGGGCTAAACCCGGCTTTGTTATGGAATAAGGCGGTGCCTAACTCGACGTTTCGCCCGGAGGTTGATAAAGCTACGCTATTATCAGAAGTTGGACGGCAGGCACCTTGTTGTGCGTCATTCGAAGTTTATGTAGCGCGTCCCTAAGGGGCTGACATAAGAAGGTGAATGAGCCACTGGTTATCATTATGCAGTAATTGTGCCAACATTCAAAAGACTTTGTTAACACAATGATAGATATGAAAAATATCGTTATTCATGCTAAAAATGGCTCTGTCTGTTTTTTGCCCTTTCTGTCGCCAATCAGCAACACCTGCAACACCTAAAAATAAAACAATTTAAAATCAAATAGTTAAATGTCTCTTTTTGGCGACAACCTATCCCCCACTCATGTCGGGATTTCCCGACACTTTAATCTTGCGGCATAAGCACTAGTTTATTGCCGGATGACGGCGTAAACGCCTTATCCGGCCTACCGCTTGACGTTCAAGACGGTAGCTTCAACCGCGCTTCCCCGTGGGCCTGATAAGCGCCGTCTACAAAAAAGCCCCTCGTGAAGAGGGGCTTAATGGCTATCGGGCTAATTAACCAAGCTGCTTACGCGCATTACGGAAGATACGCATCCACGGGCTATCCTCGCCCCAGTTTTCCGGGTGCCAGGAGTTGGCGACGGTGCGGAATACGCGTTCCGGATGCGGCATCATAATCGTCACCCGACCATTTTCGGTCGTCACCGCCGTGATGCCGTTCGGCGAACCGTTCGGGTTAGCCGGATAGGTTTCGGTCACCTTACCAAAGTTATCAACGTAGCGCAGGGCGACCAGGCCTTTGCTCTCAAGCGCGGCAAGATGCGCATCGTCCCGCACCTCAACGCGCCCTTCCCCATGGGAAACCGCAATCGGCATCTGTGAGCCTACCATTCCTTGCAGCAGCAGCGATGGGCTTTGCGTCACTTCTACCAGGCTGAAGCGGGCTTCGAAGCGGTCAGAATGGTTACGTACAAAACGCGGCCACAGTTCGCTGCCCGGGATCAGCTCGCGCAGATTCGACATCATCTGGCAACCGTTGCACACCCCAAGCGCCAGCGTCTGCGGACGATGGAAAAAGGTTTCGAATTCGTCGCGCACCCGATGGTTAAACAGAATGGATTTCGCCCAGCCTTCGCCCGCCCCCAGCACGTCGCCGTAGGAAAAGCCGCCGCAAGCCACCAGCGCATGGAAGTTGCCCAGACCGATACGACCGCCCAGCAGGTCGCTCATATGGACGTCAATCGCGTCAAAGCCCGCACGATGGAACGCCGCCGCCATCTCCACGTGAGAGTTCACCCCCTGCTCGCGCAGTACAGCGACTTTCGGTCGTGCGCCTGTCGCAATGTACGGCGCGGCGATATCTTCATTAATATCAAACGACAGCTTCACGTTGAGGCCCGGATCGGCATCATTCGCTTTCGCCTCGTGTTCCTGGTCAGCACATTGCGGATTGTCGCGCAGACGCTGCATCTGCCAGGTGGTTTCCGCCCACCAGACACGCAGCGTAGTGCGGCTTTCGCTGAATACCGTCTGGTCATTAGCGGTAATCACAAAGCGATCGCCAGCCAGGGCCTGACCAAGGTAGTGGACGCAGTCAGCAAGGCCGTACTGCGCCAACAGCGCTTCGACCGCGTCTCTGTCTTCAGCGCGTACCTGAATCACGCCGCCCAGCTCCTCGTTGAACAGTGCGGCCAGATGGTCATCGCCCAGCGCAGTGATATCGACCTGCACGCCGCAGTGGCCGGCAAAGGCCATCTCGGCCAGCGTCACCAGCAGACCGCCGTCGGAACGGTCGTGCCAGGCCAGTAATTTACGCGCAGCGACCAGCGCCTGCATGGCGTCATAGAAGCCTTTCAGTTGCGCGACGTCACGCACGTCCGCGGGTTTGTCGCCAAGCTGACGATAGACCTGCGCCAGCGCCGTTGCGCCCAGCGCGTTGTGGCCCTTGCCAAGATCGATCAGCAGCAAGGCGTTATCTTCCGTTGACAGCTGCGGCGTAAGGGTGTGACGCACGTCTTCCACGCGGGCAAACGCGGAAATCACCAGCGACAGCGGCGAGGTCATTTCGCGCTGTTCGTTACCTTCCTGCCAGCGGGTTTTCATCGACATCGAATCTTTGCCCACCGGAATCGTCAGGCCAAGCTGCGGACAGAGTTCCTCTCCCACCGCTTTAACCGCGTCATACAAACCGGCATCTTCGCCAGGATGACCGGCTGCCGCCATCCAGTTAGCGGAAAGCTTGATGCGCTTGATATCGCCAATCTGCGTCGCGGCAATGTTAGTCAACGCCTCACCGACGGCCAGACGGGCGGAGGCGGCAAAGTCCAGCAGCGCCACCGGCGCGCGCTCGCCAATCGACATCGCTTCGCCGTAGTAGCTGTCGAGGCTGGCGGTAGTGACCGCGCAGTCAGCTACCGGGACCTGCCACGGGCCAACCATCTGGTCACGCGCCACCATACCGGTGACGGTACGGTCGCCAATAGTGACAAGGAAAGTTTTTTCCGCCACGGTCGGCAGATGCAGAACACGATTTACCGCGTCGGCAATTGTGATATCCGCGCGGCTCAGCGCATCGCCTTTCGCCTTCAATGTTTGCACATCGCGGGTCATTTTCGGCGTTTTGCCCAGCAGGACATCCAGCGGTAGATCGATCGGCTGATTGTCGAAATGGCTATCATGCAACGAGAGATGTTGTTCTTCGGTAGCGTCGCCAATGACCGCATACGGCGCGCGTTCGCGCTTACACAGTTCATCGAACAGCGGCAACTGGTCAGCCGCGACCGCCAGCACATAACGCTCCTGGGATTCGTTACACCAGATTTCCAGCGGGCTCATGCCCGGCTCGTCGCTAAGAATGTCGCGCAGTTCGAATTTCCCGCCGCGCCCGCCGTCGCTCACCAGCTCCGGCATCGCATTGGAGAGACCGCCCGCGCCCACATCATGGATAAACAGGATTGGGTTAGCGTCGCCCAACTGCCAGCAGCGGTCGATCACTTCCTGGCAGCGGCGTTCCATTTCCGGGTTGTCGCGCTGAACAGAGGCAAAATCGAGATCCGCATCAGACTGGCCGGAAGCCATTGACGATGCCGCGCCGCCGCCGAGGCCGATATTCATCGCCGGGCCGCCAAGGACGATCAGCTTCGCGCCGACGACGATCTCGCCTTTCTGCACGTGATCGGCGCGGATATTACCGATCCCGCCCGCCAGCATGATCGGCTTGTGATAGCCGCGCAGCTCTTCGCCATTGTGGCTGTTCACTTTCTCTTCATAAGTACGGAAGTAGCCGGTCAGCGCCGGGCGACCAAATTCGTTGTTAAACGCCGCGCCGCCCAGCGGACCTTCGGTCATGATATCCAGCGCGGTGACAATACGTTCCGGCTTGCCAAAATCCTCTTCCCACGGCTGTTCAAAGCCCGGAATACGCAGGTTGGAAACGGAGAAGCCCACCAGCCCGGCTTTTGGTTTCGCGCCACGCCCGGTGGCGCCTTCATCACGAATTTCGCCGCCGGAACCGGTCGCCGCCCCCGGCCACGGAGAGATAGCGGTTGGGTGGTTATGCGTTTCGACCTTCATCAGAATGTGCGCGGGCTCCTGATGAAAATCGTAACGGCCAGTATTGTGATCGGCGAAGTAGCGCCCCACCGCAGATCCTTCCATCACCGCGGCATTGTCTTTATAGGCAGAGAGCACATAGTCCGGCGTGGTTTCGAAGGTGTTTTTAATCATTTTAAACAGCGACTTCGGCTGCGGTTTACCGTCGATAATCCAGTCGGCGTTAAAAATCTTGTGGCGGCAGTGCTCGGAGTTCGCCTGGGCGAACATGTACAGTTCGATATCGTTCGGGTTGCGCCCCAGTTTGGTAAACGCCTCCTGCAAATAGTCGATTTCATCTTCCGCCAGCGCCAGACCAAGACGCAGGTTGGCGTCAATTAACGCCTGACGGCCTTCTCCCAGCAGATCGACACTGGAAACCGGCGCAGGCTGATGGTGGATAAACAGTTTTTCCGCATCGGTTAAAGAAGAGAACACCGTCTCCATCATACGGTCGTGCAGCTCTGCGGCCACTTGTCGCCACTGTTCCGCCGTCAACGTCGAAGCCTCGATATAGTACGCTACGCCGCGCTCCAGACGATCAACCTGTTGCAGGCCGCAGTTGTGGGCGATATCCGTTGCTTTTGAAGACCAGGGGGAGATGGTACCAGGACGCGGTGTGACCAACAGGAGTTTACCCGCCGGCGTATGGCTGCTAAGCGCCGGGCCGTATTGCAGCAGACGGGTAAGCTGCGCCTGCTCGCTATCATTTAACGGGGCGTTCAGGTCAGCAAAATGGACATACTCAGCGTATATATTGTGGACCTGGAGGTTGGCAGCCTGAAAGCGCGCCAGCAGTTTATTGATACGGAATGCAGACAGTGCAGGCGAACCACGCAGAATTTCCATCATAAGTCTCTCGTCTTCTAAGCTTTGGTGTGCGCAAGGGGGGAAACGGCCGTCATTATAAAGAATCTGACGCGCCGACGAAACCGTTTGCGTAGAAATAAAATCACCGCTTTTTCTTGTCATACGGTGCGGCTATCGTTGCGAATAAGTTGCCAACTGGCGCATTGTTACGCAAAATGCCGCTCATTAATGACTTATCTATTGCAGCAAAACATCATTTTCAGCCTGAGGCAACGCACGATCCAGAGAATTAACTAATTGAAAAAATTAAAGATTAATTATCTGTTCATCGGCATATTGACGCTGCTGCTGGCAGCAGCCCTTTGGCCCTCAATCCCCTGGTTCGGTAAAACCGAAAACCATATCGCCGCGATTCAAGCCCGGGGGATACTGCGCGTCAGTACGATCGACTCGCCATTAACCTATTCCGTTATCAACGGTAAAAAATATGGTCTGGACTATGAACTGGCGCAGCAGTTCGCCAACTATCTCGGCGTGAAGCTGAAAGTGACGGTGCGCCAGAATATCAGCCAGTTGTTTGACGATCTGGATAACGGCAATGCCGACCTGCTCGCGGCTGGGCTGGTCTACGACAGCGCACGCGTTAAAAACTATCAGCCCGGTCCCATGTATTACTCGGTTTCGCAACAGCTCGTCTACCGGGTCGGACAATATCGCCCACGTTCGCTGGCGACCGTTAACGAGAATCAGCTTACCATTGCGCCAGGGCACGTCGTAGTCAATGACTTACAGCGTTTAAAAGAGACAAAGTTTCCCGACCTGAGCTGGAAAGTGGATGATAAAAAAGGCTCGACGACGCTGCTGGAAGAGGTCATCAGCGGCAAACTGGATTACACCATTGCCGATTCAGTGGCGATCAGTCTGTTTCAGCGCGTTCATCCCGAGCTGGCCGTGGCGCTGGATGTCACGGATGAACAGCCCGTGACCTGGTTTAGCCGACTGGACGACGATAATACGCTCTCCGCCGCGCTGCTCGATTTTTTCAATTCGATCAATGAAGACGGGTCGTTGGCGCGGATCGAAGAGAAATATCTGGGGCATGGCGATGATTTCGACTACGTTGATACCCGCTCTTTCCTGCGAGCGGTGGATAACGTCCTGCCGGAGCTGGAGCCGTTATTTAAAAAATATGCCAAAGAGATAGACTGGCGCCTGCTGGCGGCGATTTCTTATCAGGAATCACACTGGGACCCGCTGGCGACCTCGCCAACCGGCGTGCGCGGCCTGATGATGCTGACTAAAAATACCGCCCAAAGTCTGGGGCTGACCGACCGTACCGATGCGGAGCAAAGCATCAGCGGCGGCGCTCGCTATCTTGAAGATATGATGGCTAAAGTTCCCGAAACCGTTCCGGAAGACGAGCGTATCTGGTTTGCCTTAGCCGCCTACAATATGGGTTATGCGCACATGCTCGATGCCAGATCGCTGACGGTAAAAACCAAAGGCAATCCGGATAGCTGGACCGATGTGAAGCAGCGTTTGCCTCTGTTAAGCCAAAAACCGTATTACAGTAAGCTAACCTACGGTTACGCGCGTGGACATGAGGCTTATGCTTATGTGGAAAATATCCGTAAATACCAGATAAGTTTAGTGGGGTATTTGCAGGAAAAAGAAAAGCAGGAAGCGGAAGCCATGAAACTGGCGCAGGATTACCCGGCGGTGTCGCCGGAGGAGCTGAATAAAGCGCCCTTCCCCCTCCTGTCGTTTTTATCGCAGTCATCAGGCTACCTGACGCATTCGCCGTCTTTACTGTTTACGCCGCAGAAGAAAGAAGAAAAATAGCGCGATGGTCTTATCGGATGGCGACGCGCAACGTCTTATCCGGCATTGCGCTATACTGCCGGCCCCGCGCCTTCCGCACGGTCGGCTTTCTTCAGGGCTTTAATTTCCTGACGACGCATACGGAAAAAATCACTGAGCAGCGTCGCACATTCATCGCGCAGCACCCCTTCAATAATGTCGACCCGGTGATTCATTCCCGGATGGTGCAGCACGTCAATTAGCGATCCGGCCGCGCCGGTTTTTGCATCGCGCGCGCCAAAGACAACGCGTCCAATGCGGCTATGCACCATAGCGCCTGCGCACATTACACAGGGCTCCAGCGTGACATACAGCGTGGTATCCAGTAACCGATAATTCTGCAATACCAGGCCGCCCTGACGCAGCGCCATTATTTCAGCATGCGCAGTAGGATCGTGGCGGCCAATGGGTCGGTTCCAGCCTTCGCCAATGACGCGATGGTTATGCACCAATACCGCGCCAACCGGAACCTCGCGTTCGTCCCAGGCGCGTTTCGCCAGCGTCAGCGCGTGGCGCATCCAGTATTCGTGATCTAATTCGACATCAGACAAAGAGGTAACTCCGGTAATGAAAGCGGGCGGCATTATACACAGACGCTATGCGTTTCACTATTCGAGCTGCTGCAACTCGCCGTGCGGCGTCACCCGCCAGCGATGCTGGCAAAAATAAAGCAGCGGGTTATCCTGTTTGCTGTCGCTGTAGCCGCTATAAAGACGCAACGGCGTACCGATTTTACGTTCCAGTTGCGCGACTTTTTCATGGCCCAGGCAGCGCACGGTTAATACCCAGCCGCCATACCGTCGCGCCATCTGGCTGGCGATAAGGTTAACGCGCGGCAGCCACGGCGTATCAAAATAGACTTGCTCTACCAATGATTGTGGAGAACCGGTAATAAGCCAGATATCCGCGTCAGAGCTCAATAGATAGGTGGTCAGACGCTCCTGTACAACCGGAAACGCCGTGACGTTAGCGCGAAACCAACGGACAAAATCCGCCTGATGCGCCTGCAAACGCGTTTCGCTATGGCCAAAAGTACAGCCCCACAACAACAGACTCATCGGCCAGCGGGCCGCACGCCCTTTTACCAGTAAACCGATACCGATAATGGGTAACAACGGCAGTACGAGCAGCGCATTTAGCGGCTGACGGCGCAGCAAATAACGCAGAAAACTGCCGAACATATCCTGTTGATGTAACGTTCCATCCAAATCAAAAAAGACGACACGACGCTCGTGGCTGACCAAACCTTACTCCTCTGGATCATTGAACCCCAGCAGCCAGGTAAAAATAAACCCGGCAATTACCGCTATTAAATAGCCTAACAGATAGAACAGGACTTTTCCGGCAACAATTGTTAATGCCAGCGGCAAACCGGAAATACCAAAGGTAATTACCGTCGCCACTTTCCAGTAGCTGATCAACGCCCCGCCTACCGCGCCGCCGAGGCAAGCGCCAATAAATGGCTTACCCAATGGCAGCGTGACGCCAAAAATCAGCGGCTCGCCAATCCCCAGCAGTCCGACAGGAAGCGCGCCTTTAATCACCTTTTTGAGTCGCGCATTGCGGGTTTTCATCAGTACGGCAATGGCCGCGCCTATCTGACCAACGCCCGCCATCGCCAGGATGGGAAACAGCGCGTTATAGCCGTGCGCTTGCACCAGCTCCACATGAATAGGCACCAGCCCCTGATGCAGCCCGGTCAGTACCAACGGCAGGAAGGTTCCGGCTAACACCGCGCCCACCAGAAAACCGCCGCGATCGATAGCCCAGGACGCGCCGTGAGCGATAGCGTCTGAAATCCAGCCGCCAAGCGGTTGCAGAGCGACAATCGCTACCGCGCCGGTGATAACAGTCGTCAATAAAGGGTTAAGAATTAACTCTAGCGACCCCGGCAGCAGCTTACGGAACTGGCGCTCAATCCAGCACATTAACGCTACCACCAGCAGGACGGCGATGACGCCGCCCCGTCCCGGCTGAAGCGCCTCGCCAAAGAGCGTAATCTGCGCCAGTTGCGGGCTGGAAAGGATCCCTGCCATCACGCCGCCTAACGCCTGCGATCCGCCAAAGACTTTCGCGGTATTGACGCCAACCAGAATGTTCATGATAGCGAACACCGCGCTACCAAATATCCCCATCAGGCCCAGCAGGTTAGGATAGTGGACGGCAACATCGCCAACGATATCCGGACGTTTAAGAATGTTGATAATGCCGGTAATCAAGCCGGATGCGATAAAGGCGGGGATAAGCGGAATAAAAACATTCGCCAGCTTACGCAAAGCATCGCTCATCGGCGCTTTATACTTCGCTTTCGCCTCGGATTTGGTACGCGCCATAGCGTCGTCCGGCTTTACACCACCTGCGGCAATCTGCACGCGCATCGCATCAACCACCTGCGCAGCCTTCCCCGGCCCAACGATCAGCTGATGTTGCTCCCCTTGCTTTACGTATCCACTAACGCCAGGCAACGCTTTTAAGCGCGGAATATCCAGTTGGCTGTCGTCCTGTACCTCCACTCTGACTCGCGTCATACAGTTTTCCAGGCGCAGAATATTTTGCTCTCCGCCGATACCACGTAAAATGTCGCTGGCGAGCGCTGCCGTCTTATCCATACACACCTCTTTAGTGTTCTAACGCCGCCCTTAAAAAGCCCTGATGAGCAGCGAGTTTTTCCCTGGCGGCTGCAGCATCCAGCCCCGTAAGCGCCATCAAAATGGCGGGCTTAACCTCAAAATCGGTCTGTTTCAGCAACGTTTCCGCCTCTTCACGACCTATCCCGGTCGCTTCAACGACCATCCGACACGCGCGATCGACCAGTTTGACGTTGGTGGCTTTCATATCCACCATCAGGTTTTGATAGACCTTGCCGAACTTCACCATCGCGCCGGTAGAAATCATATTGAGCACCATTTTCTGCGCGGTGCCGGATTTCAGCCGCGTGGAGCCGGTAAGCGCTTCCGGCCCGACAACGGGCGAAATAGCGATATTAGCCTCCCGCGCAATAGGCGAATCTGGATTACAGGAGACGGCAACAGTGGTACAACCGGACTGTCGCGCATAGCGCAGGCCGCCAATCACATAGGGTGTACGACCCGACGCCGCGAGCCCCACGACCAGATCCTGTTCTTGCAGATTTAGTGCGACAAGATCGTCTTCGCCTGCCTGTTGGCTGTCTTCCGCGCCTTCGACCGCTTTCAACAACGCGCCCGGCCCGCCGGCAATCAGTCCGACGACCAGACCGTGCGGAACGCCAAACGTCGGGGGGCATTCTGAGGCATCCAGTACGCCAAGCCGACCACTGGTGCCCGCGCCCATATAGATGATACGTCCGCCAGACTTCAGCGCCGCCGCAGCGGCATCCACCGCACGCGCAACGTCAGGCAGAGTGGCTTTTACCGCTTCCGCTACCCGCGTATCCTGTTCATTAAAACGCTTAACTAATTCAGGAGTAGGCAACGCATCCAGATCCATCGTTTGCGGGTTACGGGTTTCAGACACTAAGGTACCAAGATTCATTTTTGTCCCTCTGGAATTTTTAATTCATAATAAGCGTCCATGATGGAATAGAATATTCCCCCAGGCGAGTGAAATTTCGTTTTGTCGTCGCCATCACGTTTCGCAGGAGCTGCCCATGAACTGTTTGATTCGTATTCGCCAGCGTTATCCGGATCTCGCGCAAAGCGACAGGAAACTGGCGGATTATCTGCTCGCGCAACCGGATACGGCGCGACATCTGAGCTCGCAGCAACTGGCGGCCGAAGCGGGCGTCAGCCAATCCAGCGTAGTCAAGTTCGCGCAAAAACTGGGGTTTAAAGGGTTTCCGGCGTTGAAACTGGCTATCAGCGAAGCGTTGGCCAGCAATCCTAATCCGCATTCCGTTCCCGTTCATAACCAGATTCGCGGCGACGATCCGATGCGCCTGGTCGGGGAAAAATTAATTAAAGAGAATGTGGCGGCGATGCACGCCACGCTGGACGTTAACAGTGAAGAAAAGCTGTTAGAAAGCGTCACGATGCTGCGCCACGCCCGCCGTATTGTGATCACCGGGATTGGCGCCTCTGGGCTGGTGGCGCAAAATTTTGCCTGGAAGCTACTGAAGATTGGCATTAACGCGGTGGTTGAGCGCGATATGCACGCCCTGCTGGCGACGGTGCAGGCGCTGGCGCCGGAGGATCTGCTGCTGGCGATCTCTTATTCCGGGGAGCGGCGCGAGCTGAACCTGGCGGCGGACGAAACATTACGCGCAGGCGCGAAAATCCTGGCCATTACCGGTTTTTCTCCCAACGCCTTGCAGCAGCGCGCCACCCGCTGTCTGTATACGATTGCTGAAGAGCAGGCGACGCGCAGCGCCGCTATCTCCTCGACACATGCGCAAATGATGTTGACCGACTTACTGTTTATGGCGCTGGTACAACAGGATTTAGAGCGGGCGCCGGAGCGTATTCGCCATAGCGAGGCGCTGGTAAAAAAACTGGTTTGAAAATGGCTCTTCCGCCTCATGCAGAAGAGCCATCAAGTTTATTGCGCTTCTTTAGCGTGAATCAATTGCGTCAGGAGTGTGTTAACCGGTACGGCAATATTGTTCTGAGCGCCGATTCGCGCAATCGCACCATTTAAATAGTCGATTTCAGTCAGTCGGCCTTTATGTAAATCCTGATGCATAGAAGGATAGTGGTGGCCGCTCTCACGCGGATCGAACACTTTCTTCACCGTATTCATCACCATTTGCTCAGTCAACGGAATATTCTGGCTGGCAGCAACCAATACAAACTCATCAACTACCGCTTGCGCTAAATCTAAAGCACCAGGCCGCTGACCAAATCCGCCGACATTACAATCCAGTAGCGCGCAATAGGTGTTCATTACGCTATTAAAGGCTGCTTTCTTCCAGATCGATAATAATACGTCAGGGCTTATTTCAGCATTCAATCCCGCGCTATTAAGGGTGGCAATGACCTTAGCCTCTTGAGCCGAATCCTGGCTGGCAATCGGCTGCAGTTCAATCGTTCCGGTACCGGTGGCCATAATATGCCCAGCCCCCTCCAGTTCGCTGGACCATAACGTCACACCCGCATAGATTTTCTGCCGATCGACATATTTCTCCAGCGTTTCGATATTTCCCAAGCCGTTAGATAAAATCATCACGACCTTCGCGGCTGGCAGTAATGGCTTGATACGCTGTAACATGCTATCCAGCTGCATGGCTTTGGTAAACAGAATAACCAGCTCAAACTCCCCCTGGGATTCATCGGCCAACATAGCAGGGATGGGGTAATACTTCTGAGTCGTTTCCGTTTCGACAAACAACCCCTTGCTACGAATAGCGTCGACATGCTCCTGCCAGCTATCGATAAGCGTCACGTCGTGCCCGGCCTCCAGCAGCATATAGCCAAAACGACATCCCATAGCGCCTGCACCTGCGATTGCAATTTTCATTTTTATTTCCTTATTATCTGATTAATGAATTTTGGCTAAAACCGTTGCGACATATTTTTTCGTTATCAGGGTCAACACGACTCCAATAAGCAATAGCACCGTTGTCAAAATAAATACTGTATTGTAGCTTCCGGTATATTTTGCAATGGCGGACGTGACGTAAGGAGCAATAACCGCACCGACGGCAAAACCAAAATACATAAAGCCGTAGTTTAGTCCCTGGTTGCGCATGCCAAAATTCTGGCTGGTCAAGCCAGGGAAGATAACTAATATACCGGCATAAGCAAAGCCCACGCCCAGAGCGCTGAAATAAAATACCGAAGTATTGCCATTGAAGAAAAATAACAGCAGCATACACAAGCAAGTAAAGAGGTAAACAATAACCAGCGTATTATAGCCGCCTAATTTATCGGTTAACCCTCCCCAGAACAGACGACCAATTGAGTTAAATATCGAGACCAGGCTAACGACTAATGCACCGGACAGTAAACCGTACTGCGTCATACCAATTTGCGCAGAGCTTGAGCTAATTACCATCCCAGAGAACACGCCCAGCGCCAGAATCATAAACAGCAGCCAGAAGCGCAAATCTTTCAGCATGTGCCGATAGTCTTTATCCAGTGGCGACGCTTTAATTCCTCCGCTATCTTTTGCTGGCGCGCTACGAATAAAGAACTGGACGATAAAAATAACCACCAGATAAACAATACCAAGATATAACAACGCCCGACTAACATCATGAGTTTGCGCCATAAAATATTCGGCCAGGCGGGTGCAAAGTAGCGTCCCGACGCCAACACCCGCCAGTACGATACCGCTGGCAAGACCGCGACGGTCAGGGAAAAATTTCAGAATATTATTAAGATTACCCGTAAAAGCCAGGCCCGATCCCAACCCGGCAATGACGCCGTAGGTTAAAAACAGCATGGGCAAATTATCCACAAACCCGGACAAGATAAAACCTAAAGAAAACAGGATACCGCCGATAACTATCGCCTGCTTTCCTTTACCATTGTCGATCATTCTCCCGCCCCAAATCATCGGTAAAGGAATGATCCCCATGTTGATAGAGAATGCTAACGCCAGCGTAGCCGGATCCCAGTGATATTGCGCCATGAGTGGTGTTTTGAAATAGCTAAATGCGTAAACGCCCCCGAGCACAAAATTGATGCACACGTGAGCGGCAAGCATTCCCCAGCGGTTGATTGATGCCGACATAATTTTCCCTTTTTAAAATGCACTGATCACAGTTTAAAAAAAGCAAAATAGGCAAACAATTTGGTATTTTTTATAATCGTTATAACAAAACCCAATCGATTGGCATTAAATTTTAATGAATATCAAACAACTACACTCCTTCCTGATATTGTGTGATGAATTACATTATGGTCGGGCGGCCAGTCGCCTGTTTATCACTCAGCCATCATTAAGTCAGCAAATCAAACAACTTGAGTCATCACTTAAAACAATATTATTTAAGCGAAAAGGCAGAGGAATTAAATTAACAAAAGCAGGCATTATTTTGCAACGACACGCTAACAAAATAATGCTGGATTTAAAAAATGCCGAAAATGAACTTCTTCCCTATCAGGATCAACAGCGCGATACTATTTCAATCGGGGTGTCAGGCAGCTACCTGGTTCTGCCCGCTTTTCGCAGCTTTATGGCGCACCATCCGGAAATATCTTTAAATGTTAAAGAGTTCTCAACTGAGCAAACCATTAAAAAGCTGACGGATAGCGTCGTTGATATTGGCATTGTTTATCGAACAGCGCTCCCTGCCCAGCTAAGCTCGACCATGCTGTTTGAAGATGAAATTATCGCTGCAATCCCACTTTCTCATCCTCTGGCGACACGCGAACGTCTGCATCTAAAAGATTTAAACGACCAGCCCATTATCGTACTTAATGACTCTCTGCTATTAAGGGGGATCATCACCACTGAATTTAATAACCGCAAAGTCGTCCCTAACGTCATCTGCGAACTGGATAACCACTACTCATGCCTTGAGTATGCCGAAGCGCAGATTGGCATCGCATTTATTACCCGCTCGCTAACCCATTTATCGACACCCAAAAATGTTCGCCTGGTTTCACTGGGCATCCCCGCATTCTTTATTCCTGTCATGCTGGTGCACAGTAATGACCTTTCACTGGATAACGCAACCATCTGCCTGCTCAAGCAGATCAAAAATTTTTACACGGTAGATAACAAATCAGCGCCAGAAAAGAGCTGGCCCGAGCAGAAAATAGGCGTATAATGCCCGCCCGATTTATGTTGTTTCTGAGAATTTCCTGATGGCGCTGTTAATCACCAAAAAATGTATCAACTGCGATATGTGCGAGCCAGAGTGCCCGAATGAGGCGATTTCAATGGGCGACAGCATTTATGAAATTAACAGCGATAAATGCACCGAGTGTGTAGGCCATTACGAAACGCCGACCTGTCAGAAAGTCTGCCCGATCCCCAATACGATTTTGCAGGATCCCGCCCATGTCGAAAGCGAAGAACAGTTGTGGGATAAGTTTGTTCTGATGCATCACGCAGATAAACTGTAAGCGGGTTAACGCACTTCCAACGCAACAATGCCTGATGGCGCTATGCTTATCAGGCCGACAATATATCGGCCTGTAGGTCAGATAACGTGTTTACGCCGCCATCCGGCAAATCTAACTCTCCAGAATGACCGTAGCGCAGGCGTAATGGCGTTCATCGGCCAACGTGACATGCATGTGCGCCACACCGAGTTTTTCCGCCAGCGTTAACGCCTCGCCCCACAGCCGCAAACGTGGTTTTCCCAGCTCATCGTTAAACACTTCGAACTGATTAAACGCCAGACCGTTGCGGATGCCGGTGCCAAAAGCTTTCGCTGCCGCCTCTTTGACCGCAAAACGCTTGGCGAGAAAACGCACCGGCTGCTGATGCGACTCCCAGATAGCCCACTCGTTGTCACTGAGCACACGCCTTGCCAGACGTTCGCCGGAACGGGAGATCACTGCCTCAATGCGGGCAATCTCTACAATGTCCGTTCCCAGGCCGAGAATCGCCATTAGCCGCGCGCTTCCAGCATCAAACGTTTCATTTCAGCCACCGCCTCTTTCAGCCCCGTCATCACCGCCCGACCAATAATGGCATGACCGATATTGAGCTCGTGCATTTCCGGCAGCGCGGCAATAGCTTTGACGTTATGGTAGGTCAGGCCATGACCCGCATTTACTTTTAGCCCCAGACGGGCCGCCAGGGTCGCGGCGCTGGCAATACGCGCCAGCTCTTTTGCCTGTTCCGCATCGGTTTCCGCGTTGGCGTAGCAGCCGGTATGGATTTCGATAAACGGCGCGCCGACTTCCGCCGCCGCGTTGATTTGCGCTTCATCGGCATCGATAAAGAGCGAAACCTGGATGCCAGCCGCCGCCAGGCGCGCACAGGCATCACGCATTTTATCGCGCTGTCCGGCCACATCCAGGCCGCCTTCGGTGGTGACTTCCTGGCGTTTTTCCGGCACCAGACAACAGAAATGCGGCCTGGTTTCTACGGCGATCGCCAGCATCTCTTCGGTCACCGCCATCTCCAGATTCATACGCGTATGCAGCGTCTGACGCAGAATGCGCACATCGCGATCGGTAATGTGGCGACGATCTTCGCGCAGGTGTACGGTAATGCCGTCCGCGCCTGCCTGTTCAGCAATAAACGCCGCCTGTACCGGATCCGGATAGTCGGTGCCGCGCGCATTACGTAACGTGGCAATGTGGTCAATATTGACGCCTAACAGTAATTCAGCCATGACAATCCTCGTTAATCTTTCTTCGTTTTTACTGTGCGTTTGGGCATAAATTGCCGGAACAGCTCCCGGCTTTTTAACGGTTTTCCCCCAAGATACGGCTTTAATGCCATACGGGTAAAGCGTTTAGCGGCACGCAGGGTATCTACATCCGGAAATTCCCGCGCCTCCAGCGCTTTCAGGTGCCGTCCGGTAAAGGTGTTGTTATCGATGACGACGCTGGCGAAAAAACCTTTTTCTTCGCGGTAACGGTAGGTCATGGTGTCATCCACCCGTTCGCCGCTGCCTGCACAGTGGGTGAAATTGACGCCATACCCCAGATGCCCCAGCAACGCCAGTTCGAAACGTCGCAACGCCGGTTCAGGCGAGCCGGTGGTTCCCGCCAGCGCCTGAATACAGTTCAGATAATCAAAAAAGAGTTCGGAGAAGCGCGTTTCATATTCCAGTACGCGAGAGAGGAGTTCGTTGATGTACAGGCCGCTATAGAGCGTAATACCGCTTAACGGCAGCGCCAGAGAAACTGCCTCGGCGCTGCGCAGGGTTTTCACCTCGCCGCGTCCGCTGTAGCGTAGCAATAACGGCGTAAAAGGCTGTAACGCGCCTTTCAGATTGGAACGTTTAGATCGCGCGCCTTTGGCGACAAGGCGCACGCGCCCCGATTCTTCCGTGAAGACGTCCAGCATCAGGCTGGTTTCGCTCCAGGGGCGACTGTGCAGGACAAATGCGCGCTGCCACCCTTCCACGCTGTGTTAACTCACAGATCGTCTACGTAACCGAGACTGCGCAGAGCGCGTTCGTCATCGGCCCAGCCGGATTTCACTTTCACCCACAGTTCCAGGTGTACCGGCGCTTCAAACATCTCCTGCATGTCTTTACGCGCTTCAATACCAATGGTTTTGATTTTGGCGCCTTTGTTGCCAATCACCATCTTCTTCTGCCCTTCGCGCTCGACGAGGATCAGCCCGTTGATATCATAGCCGCCGCGTTCGTTGGTAACAAAACGTTCAATCTCAACGGTAACGGAATACGGCAGCTCGGCGCCGAGAAAACGCATCAGCTTTTCACGAATGATTTCAGACGCCATAAAGCGCTGAGAGCGATCGGTGATATAATCTTCCGGGAAGTGGTGAATCGCTTCCGGTAAATGTTTACGCACGATACTGGCAATGGTATCGACGTTCATACCCGTTTCAGCAGAGATGGGTACGATATCAAGAAAGTTCATCTGGCTTGCCAGGAACTGGAGGTGCGGCAGCAAATCGGCTTTTTCCTGCACGTTATCCACCTTGTTAACGGCGAGAATAACCGGCGCTTTGCCATCGCGCAGTTTGTTCAGGACCATTTCGTCGTCCGGCGTCCAACGGGTGCCTTCTACAACGAAAATCACCAGCTCAACGTCGCCAATCGAACTGCTCGCCGCCTTATTCATCAAACGGTTAATGGCGCGCTTTTCTTCCATATGCAGTCCCGGGGTATCGACATAGATTGCCTGATACGGGCCTTCGGTATGAATACCGACAATGCGGTGGCGCGTGGTCTGCGCTTTACGGGAAGTGATCGAAATCTTCTGCCCGAGCAGTTTGTTCAGCAAGGTGGATTTGCCAACGTTCGGACGTCCGACGATGGCAATAAATCCGCAGTAAGTTTTGTCGGTGCTCATTCCAACTCCAGTTTTTTCAGCGCCTGTTCGGCGGCAGCCTGCTCCGCCTTACGACGGCTGGAACCCGTGCCAACCACCGGTTCGCTCAGGCCGCTGACCTGGCAGTGGATAGTAAATTCCTGATCGTGCGCCTCGCCGCGTACCTGCACAACCAGGTAAGATGGCAGCGGCAGATGGCGACCCTGCAAATATTCCTGCAAGCGCGTTTTAGGATCTTTTTGTTTATCGCCCGGACTTATCTCATCCAGACGGGTTTTATACCAGTTAAGGATTAACTGCTCGACGGTCTGGATATTGCTATCGAGAAATACTCCGCCGATTAACGCTTCCACGGTGTCCGCCAGAATGGACTCTCGGCGGAATCCGCCGCTTTTTAATTCGCCCGGCCCTAAACGCAGGCACTCGCCTAAATCAAATTCACGGGCTAATTCCGCCAGCGTATTACCACGTACCAACGTGGCGCGCATACGGCTCATATCTCCCTCATCCACCCGTGGAAAACGGTGATAAAGCGCGTTAGCGATAACGAAGCTCAGGATTGAATCGCCTAAAAATTCCAGGCGTTCGTTATGTTTACTGCTGGCGCTGCGGTGAGTTAATGCCTGCTGCAACAGCTCCTGATGATTAAAAGTGTAGCCCAGCTTCCGTTGAAGCCGATTAATTACGATGGGGTTCATGCGATACCAATAAATGAATGCGTCAACAATCCAGCACACGAAACAGACCTGATACACGTCATCTGTCCTGCCGCATCGCTGCAGCGGAAAGAAGGTTGTCTATAACCAACGCTGTTTCGTGTGCCGTGGCGACCAAACGGCGCCAACCTAAAACTTCGGGGGAATATTCTATACACAACGACAGGGGATGTCGTTAGTCTGAGGGAATTTATCCAGGAAATAATTCACGCTGCCGCTAAAAAGACGGCAGCGTGAACGATCATCTCGTCACAGTTAGTGAATACCGCCGATACGACTCAGGCGTACGCCTGTCGGCCACTCCCCTTCCTGCTTGTCAAAGCTCATCCAGATAGCGACCGCTTTACCGACCAGATTCGCTTCCGGAACAAATCCCCAGTAACGGCTATCCGCGCTGTTATCGCGGTTGTCGCCCATCATGAAATATTGTCCCGGCGGTACAACCCAGGTCGCCAGCGGTTGTCCTGGCTGTTGGTAATACATGCCCAACTGATCCTGGGCTATCGGCACCATCAGGATGCGGTGGGTTACATCGCCTAACGTCTCTTTACGTTCGGTCAGGCGAATGCCGTTTTCTTTTGTCTCGTTTAGCGGAACTTCAAAGAAACCGCTGGTCGCTTCTCCGCCGTTACGGCGGGCAAAGGTCTGTACAAAATCGCTCGGCTCAACGTTAGAGTAGGTAACCGGCAGCGCATTTTCGCACGCCTGACCGGAGCTACAGCCAGGCTGAATCGTCACCTCTTTCGCAACCGGATCATAAGTGATTTTATCGCCCGGCAAACCGACGGCGCGTTTGATGTAATCTAACTTAGGATCTTCCGGATATTTAAATACCACAATATCCCCGCGCTTTGGATGACCGGTCTCAATCAGGGTTTTCTGGTAGATCGGATCTTTAATGCCGTAGGCAAATTTTTCCACCAGAATAAAATCGCCGATAAGCAGTGTCGGCATCATTGAGCCTGACGGGATCTGAAAGGGTTCATAAAGAAATGAACGAACGATCAGAACGATCGCCAGAACCGGGAAAACCGACGCCCCGGTCTCCAGCCAGCCTGGCTTAGGCGCCACTTTATTGAGCGTAGCGTTATCCAGCGCATCTCCCGACGCCGTTTGCGCGGCAGCCTGGCGCGCCCGACGTTTTGGCGCGAAAACAAACTTATCAACGCACCATAAAATGCCCGTCACCAGTGTGGCTATCACCAGAATCAGGGCAAACATGTTCGCCATGCCAACTCCTTAGGGATTATTTATTGTCTTTACCGACATGCAGAATGGCGAGGAACGCTTCCTGGGGCAGCTCGACGTTACCGATCTGCTTCATGCGTTTCTTACCTTCTTTCTGTTTCTGCAGCAGTTTTTTCTTACGACTGATATCGCCGCCGTAGCACTTCGCCAGCACGTTTTTACGTAACTGTTTTACCGTCGAACGGGCAATAATATGCGTACCAATCGCCGCCTGAATCGCGATATCAAACTGCTGGCGTGGAATCAAATCTTTCATCTTCTCCACCAGCTCGCGACCACGGCTTTGCGAGTTATCACGGTGCGTGATCAGCGCCAGCGCATCGACACGCTCGTTGTTGATTAACACATCAACACGCACCATATCGGAAGCCTGGAAGCGCTTGAAGTTATAATCCAGAGACGCATAGCCGCGCGACGTTGATTTCAGACGGTCAAAGAAGTCGAGCACCACTTCCGCCATCGGGATTTCATAGGTCAACGCGACCTGGTTACCGTGATACACCATGTTAGTTTGTACGCCGCGTTTCTCAATACACAGCGTAATAACGTTACCTAAATAGGCTTGTGGTAACAGCATATGACACTCGGCGATAGGCTCGCGCAGTTCATAAATGTTATTCAACGGCGGCAGCTTGGAGGGGCTATCAACATAGATAGTCTCTTTCGCCGTTGTTTCTACTTCATACACCACGGTCGGCGCAGTGGTGATCAGATCCAGATCGTATTCGCGTTCCAGACGCTCCTGAATGATCTCCATGTGCAACAGGCCGAGGAAGCCGCAGCGGAAGCCAAAGCCCAGCGCCGAGGAGCTTTCCGGTTCATAAAACAGTGAGGCATCATTCAGGCTCAGCTTGCCGAGCGCGTCGCGGAAACTTTCATAATCGTCGGAGCTGACCGGGAACAGACCTGCATAGACCTGCGGTTTCACCTTCTTAAAGCCCGGCAACGCTTTTTCCGCTGGGTTACGCGCTGAGGTTAAAGTATCGCCAACCGGCGCGCCGAGGATATCTTTAATGGCGCAGACCAGCCAGCCTACTTCGCCGCACTTCAGCTCGGTACGATCAACCTGTTTCGGCGTGAAGATCCCCAGGCGGTCAGCGTTGTAGGTCTGCCCGGTGCTCATCACTTTAATTTTGTCGCCTTTACGCATGGTGCCGTTTTTAATACGCACCAGCGATACCACGCCCAGGTAGTTATCGAACCAGGAGTCAATAATCAGCGCCTGCAGCGGGCCGTCCGGATCGCCTTGCGGCGGCGGGATATCGCGCACCAGGCGTTCCAGAACATCCGTCACGCCGACACCCGTTTTGGCGGAGCAGCGTACCGCGTCCGTCGCATCGATACCGACAATGTCTTCGATTTCTTCCGCCACACGCTCCGGATCGGCGGCCGGCAGGTCAATCTTGTTAAGCACCGGCACCACTTCAAGATCCATTTCCATCGCGGTGTAGCAGTTCGCCAACGTTTGCGCTTCTACGCCCTGGCCGGCATCCACCACCAGCAGCGCGCCCTCGCAGGCGGCTAACGAACGGGAAACTTCATAGGAAAAGTCAACGTGTCCCGGCGTGTCGATAAAGTTCAGTTGATAAGTTTCACCATCAGACGCTTTAAAATCCAGCGTCACACTCTGGGCTTTAATAGTAATGCCGCGCTCACGCTCAAGATCCATCGAATCAAGTACCTGAGCTTCCATTTCACGGTCAGACAGGCCACCGCAGATTTGGATAATACGGTCAGACAGCGTCGATTTACCGTGGTCAATGTGAGCAATGATCGAAAAGTTACGTATGTTCTTCATAGAGATAAATTATTATGCCTTACGCCTGGTTGACCAGACTTTAGAGGTCGCTGTTCTGAGCTTAACGTCTGTTTTAACTGAAACGCCGCATTCTACACTACAACGCTAAGGCGAGGAAATGTTCATAGTGTAAGGAGAGCGGGAACTGGAAAACGCCTCGCTTTTTTCCTGTAAAACACCGCAACGCAGGAAAAGCGCATGCTTATCGGGACAACAACCCAACGCGGCAGGTGCACCGTTGGGCAAAACGTTTACTGGCGCGTTTCGATTGAGGTAGTTTCGACGCGGACAAGGTTCGGCGGGAGGGCAACGTTTAAAATCACCGGCTGCCAGGCGTCACGCTCCGCCAGTTTTCGGGAATAGCCGCGGGCAACCAGAAAACCGCCCACGCCGCCCAGCACGGCCCCGCTTAATGCGGCAAGGTCAGATCCAAACAGCATCTGAAAAAGCGCCGCACAAAGAAATAGCCCCGCTAAAGGCGACATATAGACCAGCAACGCCGAACCTAAAAGGCTTTTTTCGGCGATGCCCAACTCGACTTTCTGCCCCGGCGCCAGCGGCTCCGCGCTTGGCACAACAATGGTATGCGTGGTTTGCGGCCCTAATTTATTCAGCACGCGACTGCCGCATCCCGCACGGGAGGCGCAGCTGCTGCATGACGCTTTAACGTCGCAGCTCACCACCGCCTGACCATTCTGCCAGGAGACAACGGTTGCCCACTCTTTAATCATTGTACTGCCCTGAATTTGATACTGTCGGCAATGCGCTTCGCCGTTTGCGGCGGAAGCTCGCCGACAATGGTGATTTCCGCGTTGTCGCGAACGCTGCTATAAACCGTTCGGCGCCCGGTGCGCAGCATCTGATCGCTGCTGTTTTGCGTCGCCCGGTTCACATTGACGGAAAAGCTAAACAGACCGTCAGAATAAAGCCGCGATTCGATAGGCAGGTTATCCATCGTCGGCAACGGACGACGGCTGCTGGAAACTTCGCTAAAGCCTTGCGGCACCCAGGATGGACTCCAGTTAAATTTCGTTTTTTCGCCACCGGGAACAGAAAGCAGCGGCGGCAGATTCGCCTTCGCCAGCGCCTGCATGTTGCTGCCGATATCCTGACTCACCGTGAACGCAATAACGCGGAACTGCTCCAGCGTCTCGCCATCGCGATCCAGAAGATCAACGCGCATCGGTAGTTTGGTGTCCATGTCCATCCAGACGATATAGCTGTAACGCGTACCATCGCGCGCCACAACGCGGATAACTTCGCACAATCTGTCTGCGATACGGGTGCGTCCGACAGAAATAAAGTCGTAGTATGGCGCCAGGCGCTTGAAGTCGGTGTAAATCAGGGAAGGCAGAGAATCGACAATATAATCACCGTTCAGGGTGAACGGCTCAAGGCCCGGTTCAAAATAACTGATTTCATTACCACGCTGTACGACCTCCCGGCGGGGACCGTCCAACTGTAGCAATTGCGCAAGCGGGCGACCATCCAGGCGTGCGTGTCGATAACGCAGAGATTCAACGCCTTGTTTCGTGATGCTGACGAATGACAGCTCGTAATTCAGTGACTGACTGGCGATGTTCATCTGCTGCAATAACGCCCCGGACGCAGGGTCGGCCGAGGCGTTTGCTGAGAAGAACAGGCTAGCCGCCACAAGGGACATGGCAAACCAAAGTTGCTTCATTACTGCGATTGCGTTCCTAAAGTTTGGATTCCTGGCACCTGTACCGCGGCTTGCTGGGTTTGCGCCTGCTCAAACTGAAGCTGTTCGGAGTGCAGTCGGCGCTGCAGTTCATAGTCCTGCAACATGGCATTAATGCGACGACGCTGCTCCTGTACCTGCTGTTGCTGACTGCCGACAGGCGCTGCTTCAGAAGGCACTCCCAGACTTACCGGGCTGGCTTTCCCCATCATAGGCAGGGTATTGAAAACCGGCGTTTCAGGTTGTTGGGATGTTTCAGATTGCCCATTATAGTGCTGGACACCGACGATAACTGCAAGTGAAACGCACGCCGCCACGCCCATTTGGGTAAGCTGCGCCGCCCACGGACGCACTTTTTTCCAGAACGGCATTTTCTGCCATTGCTGCGGAGCGGGTTGGGCCTCAGGGATTAATGGCGACACCTGACGTACTGGCTCGTTTTCAATAGCGGCCATCACGCGAGCGGATATATCGAAATGGAGAACGTCAGGCGTATCCCCCCGCATTGAATCGCGGATCAGGTGATAACTCTCCCAGGTTTTCTGCATTTCCGGGTCGTGCGTAAGCGCTTTGAGCAGCTCACTATCCAACGTTTCGCCATCCATCAAAGCGGAAAGTTTTTCTTTCTGCATGCCTAATACCTTTTCCAGTATCCCGCTATCGTCAACGCCTGATAAGCGGTTGAACTTTATTATCAATAGCTTCCCGCGCCCGGAAGATACGTGAACGCACCGTCCCCACCGGACAATCCATGATAGCCGCTATCTCTTCATAGCTCAGGCCATCCAGCTCCCGTAAGGTGATTGCCATACGTAAATCTTCCGGGAGGGACTCAATAGTTCGGAAAACTATCTGTCTCAGTTCTTCTGACAACATTAAGTTCTCAGGGTTCGAAATTTCTTTCAGCGCGCCGCCGCTTTCAAAGTTTTCTGCTTCAATCGCGTCTACATCACTGGAAGGCGGACGACGCCCCTGCGCAACCAGGTAGTTCTTCGCGGTATTGACCGCAATGCGATACAACCAGGTATAAAAAGCGCTATCCCCCCGGAAAGAATCCAGCGCGCGATAGGCCTTAATAAATGATTCCTGTACGACATCGGGAACGTCGCCCGATGGCACATAGCGGGAAACCAGACTCGCCACTTTATGCTGGTAGCGCACTACCAGTAAGTTAAAGGCTTTCTGATCTCCCTTCTGGACCCGTTCAACCAGGACCTGGTCCGTTAACTGCTCGCTCATCCGAGGTAATGTCTCCCCAAACCAAATTTCCACGCGCTTTCGAAACGCCACTCCATAAGCCGCACTATGAGCAAGCAACAGGTTAGAGTGTCTATGTTTCGTAAAGTTCCGTTACGCATTTGTTTTTGTTTGTCATGTTGTAGACAGGTCTTATCTTCCATTATAAGTCTACAGATGCTGAACAACGCACTATCTGTACAGAAATGCCCATTTCGTCGTTTGCAGAGTAACCTAACAGCATCTTTATTTCACTACAAAATCCGACGCTAACACCCTGCCCTATAAAATATTTTTTGCCGTTTATCTCTCGCCGTATTTTTATTTTATGTTTAATAAGCACAACACCAGCGAAATCATTACGTGCTTTTTAGCGCCATATAGTGCTAATCTGCCGCAACCATGTTTAGTAAATTAAACAAAAACCATGATGACAACTCCTGAACTGTCCTGTGATGTGTTAATTATCGGCAGCGGCGCGGCCGGACTCTCGCTGGCGCTGCGTCTGGCTGAAAAGCATAAGGTTATCGTCCTGAGTAAAGGGCCTGTGAGCGAGGGCTCCACGTTTTATGCGCAGGGCGGTATTGCCGCCGTGTTTGATGAAACCGACAGTATTGCGTCGCATGTCGAAGATACGCTGATTGCCGGTGCCGGAATTTGCGATCGCCACGCGGTGGAGTTTGTCGCCAGCAACGCCCGTACCTGCGTGCAGTGGCTTATCGATCAGGGCGTCCTGTTTGATACGCATGTCCAGCCAAACGGCAAGGAGAGCTATCATCTCACGCGTGAAGGCGGCCATAGTCATCGCCGTATCCTTCATGCCGCCGACGCTACCGGAAAGGAAGTCGAAACCACGTTGGTCAGTCGGGCGCAAAATCATCCTAATATTCAGGTGCTGGAACGCAGCAACGCCGTTGATTTAATTATCTCCGATAAAATGGGTCTGCCGGGGCCTCGCCGGGTCGTCGGCGCCTGGATCTGGAATCGCAATAAAGAGTGGGTTGAAACCTGTCATGCGAAGTCGGTGGTGCTGGCGACCGGCGGCGCCTCAAAGGTTTATCAATATACCACTAACCCGGATATTTCCTCCGGTGACGGTATCGCGATGGCCTGGCGCGCAGGCTGTCGGGTCGCTAATCTGGAATTTAACCAGTTTCATCCCACCGCCCTTTATCACCCGCAGGCGCGTAATTTTCTCCTTACCGAAGCGCTGCGCGGCGAAGGCGCATACCTTAAACGTCCGGACGGTTCACGGTTTATGCCGGACGTTGACGAACGCGGGGAACTGGCGCCGCGCGATATTGTCGCCCGCGCTATTGACCATGAGATGAAACGACTCGGCGCAGACTGTATGTTTCTCGATATCAGCCACAAGCCTGACGATTTTGTCCGCCAGCACTTCCCGATGATCTATGCGAAACTGCTCGATTTGGGGATGGATTTAACCAAAGAACCGATTCCCATTGTTCCTGCCGCGCACTATACCTGCGGCGGCGTGGTCGTCGATGATTATGGTCGTACCGATGTAGACGGCTTATATGCCATTGGCGAAGTCAGTTACACCGGCCTGCACGGCGCTAACCGTATGGCGTCCAACTCGTTGCTGGAATGCTTAGTGTACGGCTGGTCCGCAGCAATGGATATCGACAGGCGAATGCCTTCTGTCCACAGCGTTGACGCCCTTCCCGCCTGGGATGAAAGCCGCGTGGAAAACGCCGATGAGCGGGTGGTGATTCAGCATAACTGGCATGAACTGCGCCTGCTGATGTGGGACTATGTGGGGATTGTGCGCACGACGAAACGGCTGGAGCGCGCCCTACGGCGTATTACCATGTTGCAACAAGAGATTGACGAGTATTACGCCAACTTTCGCGTCTCGAATAATTTACTGGAGCTGCGCAATC
This sequence comes from Salmonella sp. SG203, assembly GCF_013350575.1. NCBI lineage: Bacteria > Pseudomonadati > Pseudomonadota > Gammaproteobacteria > Enterobacterales > Enterobacteriaceae > Salmonella > Salmonella sp. SG203. The sequence continues at coordinate 14,950 of NZ_SNMT01000004.1, read as the reverse complement.
TGGTGCAAGTGGCCGAACTGATTGTGCGTTGCGCGATGATGCGTAAAGAGAGCCGGGGGCTGCACTTTACGCTGGATTATCCGCAACAACTGGCTGAATCAGGCCCATCGATCCTTTCGCCGTTAACGCCTCACATAAACAGATAAAATGCCTGGGTCAGCGCCGTATAACTTTCAGAATAATGCTGGTCTGACCCGCGAATCACTAATCTGTCGCTAAAGCACTCCCCGGCTTGCGGGGAGAATGCAAGCAAAACCCGGTGCGGCAAGCGCGCTTCGTTTTCCGCAACGTCAGTACGTAATCGCAAATGCCATCCCATGTTGAGCGCTTGCTGCGTAAAAGCGTTACCTATTTGTTCCGGCAAGACTACGCAAAAAAAGCCATCTTCGGTAATACAATCCGCCGCAATAGCCAATAACGTCTGGTGATCCAGCGTAGCGGTGTAACGCGCCTGCTCCCGCTGCGGCGTGGCGCATTCCACACCGGGTTCGTAATAAGGCGGGTTGCTGATAATAAGATCAAAGCGTACCGTCTGGCGAGGCGCCCAACGCTGAATATCGTCAGTATGCACCGTTATTCGATGCGGCCAGGGAGAGTGAGCCACGTTTTCCTGCGCTTGCATGGCAGCCCCGGCATCCAGTTCCACGGCGTCAATAGGCACATTGTCATCCGTCCGCTGCGCCAGCATTAACGCCAGCAGACCGCTTCCAGTACCGATATCCAGAATTCGCTTTACATCCGCGACCGGCGCCCACGCCCCGAGTAAAATACCGTCAGTTCCCACTTTCATCGCACACCGATCGTGTGCGACAAAAAACTGTTTAAACGTAAATCCGTTACGACGAAGAACGGAGCCAGACTGAGACATGTAAAAACAACCTTGCAAAAAACGGCGACAGCGCCGGGTGAAAACAATACCTGAGAAGGGATATCCATACAAACAGATGAAGATTGCGGCCGTAACGTCTATAATCAGCGCCCCACACAGAGGTAGAACATGACTGTAACGACTTTTTCCGAACTTGAACTCGACGAAAGCCTGCTGGATGCCCTCCAGGATAAAGGTTTCACTCGCCCGACCGCCATTCAGGCTGCCGCCATTCCGCCTGCGCTCGATGGCCGTGATGTACTCGGTTCTGCGCCGACAGGCACCGGTAAAACGGCGGCATATCTGCTGCCGGCGTTGCAGCACCTGCTCGACTTTCCGCGTAAAAAATCGGGGCCGCCGCGCATTCTGATCCTGACGCCAACCCGCGAACTGGCAATGCAGGTTGCCGATCACGCTCGTGAACTGGCTAAGCATACTCATCTGGATATCGCCACGATTACCGGCGGCGTGGCCTATATGAACCATGCTGAAGTGTTTAGCGAAAACCAGGATATCGTGGTCGCCACGACGGGCCGTCTGCTGCAATATATAAAAGAAGAGAACTTTGACTGCCGGGCGGTTGAAACACTGATCCTTGACGAAGCTGACCGGATGCTCGACATGGGCTTCGCTCAGGACATTGAACATATCGCTGGTGAGACCCGCTGGCGTAAACAGACGATGCTGTTCTCCGCCACGCTGGAAGGCGATGCGATTAAAGATTTTGCCGAGCGCCTGCTGGAAGACCCGGTTGAGGTTTCCGCCAATCCGTCAACCCGCGAGCGCAAGAAAATTCACCAGTGGTACTACCGTGCCGACAATTTCGAACATAAAGTTGCGCTGTTGAAGCACCTGCTAAAACAAGACGATGCAACCCGTTCTATCGTGTTTGTACGTAAACGTGAACGCGTCCATGAACTGGCTGAAACGCTGCGTCTGGCAGGGATCAACAATTGCTATCTTGAAGGTGAGATGGCGCAGATCAAACGTAACGAAGGTATTAAGCGTCTCACCGACGGTCGCGTTAACGTGCTGGTCGCGACCGACGTCGCGGCACGCGGGATTGATATTCCTGACGTTAGCCACGTCATTAACTTCGACATGCCGCGCAGTGGCGATACCTATCTGCATCGCATTGGTCGTACAGGCCGTGCGGGTCGCAAAGGCACTGCAATCTCGCTGGTAGAAGCCCACGACCATCTGTTGCTGCTGAAAATCGGTCGCTACATCGAAGAGCCGCTAAAAGCGCGCGTCATTGATGAGCTTCGCCCGACCACGCGTGCGCCAAGCGAAAAGCTGACCGGCAAACCGTCGAAAAAAGTGCTGGCGAAACGCGCCGAGAAGAAAAAAGAGAAAGAAAAAGAGAAGCCGCGCGTGAAGAAACGTCACCGCGATACAAAAAATATCGGTAAGCGCCGCAAGCCAAGCGGTACGAAAATGCAGGAGCAATCCAGCGAAGAGTGATGATAATGCCGGGTTCGTTAACCCGGCATTTTTTTATCTTCCACGGTAAAACACGCCTCCATACACTGCATAAATATCTGCATTGCCGGGCTGACCGCTTTCCCGGCATGATGGGCGCACAGCGCCATGATCGATAGCGACGGCGCGCCAAACGGCAGCTCTTTCAACTGACCGGTACTAAGTTCTCGTTCAACGGTAAAACGTGGTAAAAAGCTGATGCCCAGGTTAGCAGCCACACACTGTTTAATGCTTTCAATACTCCACAGTTCAATGGTGTTTTCCAGCGTAATCCGCCTCTGCCGTAGCGTACTTTCAAACAGCTGGCGGAAGACACATTGCGGTTCATTGATGATGAAGCTACAGGGAATATGCTGATCTGGCTGCGTAAAATCAGCATCCTGTAGCAGTGGAGAGGCCACCAGCGCCAGCGACTGCTCCCCCAGTTGCTGCATCGTGAGCGCGTCATCATTACCTACGCGATAAAAAACGCCCAGATCGACCTCGTCATTCAGCAACGCATCACGTATCACATAGCAATTCAGCGACTGTAGCGACAATTTGACATTCGGCGCTCGCAGCTTAAAACGTTGTAAAACCTGCGGCATTTTGTACGCCAGTAAGGTTTCACCTGTCGCCACGCGCAGCTCTCCGCCGGGTTCCGCATCCTGCCTTGCGGCTTCACGAATCAACTCCATCACACGCGTCAGTTCATGGATATGCGGCATCAGCTTTTTCCCCTCATTGGTCAGGCACATTCGGCGCCCTATTTTCTCGAACAGTTGCAGGGAAAACTCACGTTCAAGCTGTTGAATATGAAAAGTTACCGTCGACTGAGTACAGCACAGCTTTTGCGAAGCCCGCAGAAACGAGCCCTCTTCCACTACCGTTTTCAGCGTAATAAACCGACGCAGATCCATAACCACCAACCTATCGAAAATCTCGAATTCAGAATTAAAAAACATTCATTTTTTTAAATATTTCATATCGGGTACTGTCTGCTAAAACAGAGGAGATGACAAGTGACACCGATGCTTTTAAGCGCTTTCTGGACTTATACATTAATCACCGCCCTTACCCCCGGCCCTAACAATATTCTCGCGCTTAGCGCAGCAACTGCACATGGTTTTCGGCAGAGTATTCGTGTACTGGCAGGTATGAGTCTGGGATTTTTGGTCGTTATGCTGCTGTGCGCCGGGATCGCGTTTTCCCTTGCGGTTATCGATCCGGCAATCATTCATTTACTCAGTTGGGTGGGGGCTGCGTATATCCTGTGGCTGGCGTGGAAAATTGCCACCAGTCCAGCGGCGGATGAGAACGCCAGACCAAAACCGGTTGGCTTTTGGGTAAGCTTTGGCCTGCAGTTTGTGAACGTCAAAATTATTCTTTACGGCATTACCGCTCTGTCTACATTTGTTTTACCGCAAACGCAGGCGCTGAACTGGGTCATCGGCGTCAGTATATTGCTGGCATTGATCGGCACGTTCGGTAATGTGTGTTGGGCGCTGGCGGGACATCTGTTTCAGCGGGCGTTTCGCCATTATGGTCGCCAGTTAAATATCATTCTGGCGTTACTGCTGGTGTACTGCGCGGTGCGGATTTTTTACTGACCCAAATAAAACAAAAGCGGAAAAGGCCCGGCCTCTTCCGCTTGTTATTACCGGATAAGCCTTACAGGCTTTCGGTAAAGGTACGAGCGATAACGTCGCGCTGCTGTTCCGGCGTCAGGGAGTTAAAACGCACCGCATAACCAGAAACACGAATAGTCAGCTGCGGGTATTTTTCCGGATGCTTAACCGCATCTTCCAGTGTTTCACGACGCAGAACGTTAACGTTCAGATGCTGACCGCCTTCAACGCGTACTTCCGGTTTAACTTCCATCGGAATTTCACGGTATTCAATCTCGCCCAGTTTGCTGACAGCCACAACTTCATCTTCAGCAAAGCCGGATTTTGCAACGATGCAGCGCGCTTCGCCTTTTTCGCTGTCCAGCAGCCAGAAGGAATTCAGCAGGTCGTCGTTAGCGGCTTTAGTAATCTGGATACCTGTAATCATGTGATGCCTCCCCAGGCAAAATTATTTGATTTCGGTCGGCCTAATCCCGGCCAATTGGTAAAACCATTGTTGCTTGAGTGTATATATACCCTTCGATCACCCTTCATTCTTTGATTTAAATCAATAAAAACCACACCACAAAAAGGGTGATGAAGGGAATTTATTGTTTTACATCAACTTACACCATTCAGACCTATAAACTTTTTACATAAATTTTCAACTATCTTTTGTAGGTAACCGTTTTTGTAGCACGCAGGATTTTGCACTGCAGAAAGAAGCAGTTAAGCTAAGGGAACTGGAAATTCGCAGGAGAGCGAGATGGCGACTGAGTTAACCTGGCACGATGTGCTGGCTGATGAGAAACAGCAACCTTACTTTATCAATACGCTTCACACTGTTGCTGGCGAGCGTCAGTCGGGTATCACGGTCTACCCGCCGCAAAAAGATGTGTTTAACGCCTTTCGCTTTACGGAACTGGGCGACGTTAAGGTGGTGATCCTGGGACAAGATCCTTACCACGGCCCCGGCCAGGCACATGGTCTGGCGTTTTCCGTGCGTCCTGGGATCGCTCCCCCGCCGTCATTAGTGAATATGTACAAAGAGCTGGAAGCCTCCATTCCCGGCTTTGTTCGCCCCGCGCACGGTTATCTGGAAAGCTGGGCGCGCCAGGGCGTACTGTTACTGAATACGGTGCTCACGGTACGGGCAGGCCAGGCGCACTCTCATGCCAGCCTGGGGTGGGAAACCTTTACGGATAAAGTGATAAGCCTGATTAACCAACACCGCGAAGGGGTCGTCTTCCTGCTGTGGGGCTCGCACGCCCAGAAGAAAGGCGCGATTATTGATCCACAGCGCCACCATATTCTGAAAGCCCCGCATCCCTCGCCACTCTCTGCGCACCGTGGATTTTTTGGCTGTAACCATTTTGCGCTAACGAACCAATGGCTGGAACAACACGGCGAGAAAACTATCGACTGGACGCCAGTATTACCGGCTGAGAGTGAATAACGTTGGCGGCTCGCCGTTTTATCGCCCGGATAACGGCGCGAAAGCGCCTTGTCTGACCGGGCGGCAGGAAGTACATCATTGGCCCGGCGCGCGTTGCGTCACCGGGCTGCAGCCCTTACGCTTTATTCTGTCGCCACCACTCGGCGAGCAGCACGCCTGTCGCAACCGACACATTCAGGCTTTCCACGTTCCCGGTGCCGTTAATTTTCACGCACAGATCGTCGGGTTCGCGCGCCGCTTCCGGCAGGTAGTCATATTCACGGCCTAAGACCAGCACCATCTTTTCCGGCAGGGTCGTACTAAAGAGCGCCTGACCGCGATCGCTGGACGTCGTCACCACGGTGTACCCCGCCTGACGAAAATCATCCAGTACGTCAACAATGCTTTCACCAGTGATTGGCTGGACATGCTCCGCCCCGCCTTCCGCGGTACGAATCGCCGCGCCGGACTCCAGCAACGCCGCATCCTGTACCACCACGCCTTTCACGCCGAAGTGCGCGCAGCTACGCATCATGCCGCCCAGATTATGCGGGTTAGCGACATCTTCCAACGCCAGCACGCAGTCTTGATCCGACGCCTGCTTTACCCATTGCTTAACGGTCGTACCGTTACGCTTTTTAATCAGGAAACACACGCCACCGTGGTGCTCAGTCCCGGAAGCTTTTGCCAGTTCGGCTTCATCCACCACATGGTAGGCTTTACGATTCGCCGCCATCCAGCGCAGTGCTTCTTTAAAGCGCGGGGTCACGCTTTGGATAAACCAGGCGCGAACGATAGCATCCGGGCGGCTCTGAAATAACGCCTGACAGGCATTTTCGCCGTAGACGCGCGTCTCTTCCGCACGCTGGCGACGCAAAACTTCAGGGTCGATAAAACTTTTACCGCTAATACCACCATGATCGACTTTCTCAGGCGTTTCATCGCCTGGCGCGCGGGACACGGTGCGCCACGGCGAAGTTTCATGTTTACGGTCACGGCTCTGATTATTTCGCTCATCACGGGCGGGGCGACGTCCACCGTCAGTGCGAGACTTTGCTGGGCGGCCTCCCCCTTTCCCGGTACGCGGGTTATGGGTGCGTTTATCAGAGTCATCATCACTACGGACATACATCACTTTGACTTTGCCGCTTTTGTTTTTTAATTCATCGTTCATGCTTTTCTCCACCAGCGCTGCGCGAAGCGCGAAGATTACCCGATGTGCATCCGGTTAGCCATGATTTCGTTTAAAAGCTTGCGACTATTGTACTCATTGAATAAAACACATTGTTGTTTAGCACAGACTCCTCGATAATATGTAACATTATAGAAACATCCCGCGCGTAGCGGGACGTCTTCCGACGTATTCAGAGGTTAGCTATGAACACCGTTTGTACCCATTGTCAGGCCATTAACCGCATCCCCGACGATCGGCTTCAGGACGCGGCAAAATGTGGACGCTGCGGTCATGAGTTGTTTGACGGAGAAGTCATTAATGCGACCGGCGAAACGCTGGACAAACTGTTGAAGGACGATCTTCCAGTGGTGATCGACTTCTGGGCCCCCTGGTGCGGCCCTTGCCGTAACTTTGCGCCAATCTTCGAGGATGTCGCAGAAGAGCGCAGCGGTAAAGTCCGTTTCGTCAAAGTGAATACCGAGGCGGAACGGGAACTCAGCGCCCGTTTCGGTATCCGCAGCATCCCGACGATTATGATTTTTAAACATGGACAGGTGGTCGATATGCTTAATGGCGCAGTGCCTAAAGCGCCTTTCGACAGCTGGCTGAACGAAGCGCTGTAAACGCCACGGGGCGCATCTTGTGCCCCGTTTTCACCTCTGCCACAATAGCGTTTTTCTCCGCAAACGCTTTCTATGACCAATAACGCTGTCCTTCAGTTACGCGCCGAACGGCTTGCGCGCGCTACACGCCCTTTTCTTGCCAGAGGCAATCGGGTTCGCCGCTGTCAACGCTGCCTGCTGCCGCTAAAATCTTGCCTGTGTGATACGTTAACGCCTTCTCAGGCGAAAAGCCGTTTTTGTCTGGTCATGTTTGACACTGAACCGATGAAACCCAGCAATACCGGCCGACTGATAGCCGATATTTTGCCTGATACCACGGCGTTTCAGTGGTCGCGTACCGAGCCGCCGCAGGCGTTGCTGGAGCTGGTACGGCATCCGGATTATCAGCCGATAGTGGTCTTTCCTGCGTCCTACGCCGGCGAAGCGCGCGAGGTCATTTCCACCCCGCCCGCCGGGAAACCGCCGCTGTTTATCATGCTGGACGGCACCTGGCCCGAAGCACGTAAAATGTTTCGTAAAAGCCCTTATCTGGATCATCTGCCGGTCATTTCCGTCGATTTATCGCGTCTTTCAGCTTATCGTCTGCGTGAAATCCATGCCGAAGGGCAATATTGTACCGCCGAAGTCGCCATAGCGTTGTTAGATCTGGCGGGAGATACCGAGGCGGCAACCAGTTTAGGTGAACATTTTACCCGTTTTAAAACGCGCTATCTGGCAGGAAAAACGCAACATCCGGGAAACGTCACAGCATAAAATAGCGAAAGCGTTTAAAATTATCCGGTCACTTCTGTGTAAGGGAAACCGGTATGAGCCAGCAAGGACTGGAAGCGCTACTGCGGCCAAAATCGATCGCGGTGATTGGCGCATCAATGAAGCCCCACCGCGCGGGTTACCTGATGATGCGTAACTTGTTGGCGGGCGGATTCAATGGCCCCGTCCTTCCCGTGACGCCCGCCTGGAAAGCCGTTTTAGGCGTCATGGCCTGGCCGGATATCGCCAGTCTTCCTTTCACCCCCGATCTGGCTATTTTATGCACTAACGCCAGCCGTAACCTGGCGTTACTGGACGCGCTTGGCGCGAAAGGGTGTAAAACGTGCATTATCCTGTCTGCTCCCACGTCGCAACATGAAGAACTTCTTGCCTGTGCCCGGCATTATAAAATGCGTCTGCTGGGTCCAAACAGTCTTGGGCTCCTCGCGCCGTGGCAAGGGCTGAATGCCAGCTTTTCTCCCGTCCCGATTAAACAGGGCAAGCTCGCTTTTATTTCCCAGTCTGCCGCCGTGTCCAATACTATTCTTGACTGGGCGCAACAGCGTGAAATGGGCTTTTCCTACTTTATCGCGCTGGGCGATAGCCTGGATATTGATGTCGATGAACTACTGGACTATCTGGCGCGCGACAGCAAGACCAGCGCGATTTTGCTCTATCTGGAACAGTTAAGCGACGCCCGCCGTTTTGTTTCCGCCGCCCGTAGCGCTTCACGTAACAAACCGATTCTGGTGATTAAAAGCGGCCGAAGCCCGGCAGCCCAGCGTTTACTTAATACCAGCGCGGGAATGGACCCTGCGTGGGATGCAGCCATCCAGCGCGCAGGCCTGCTGCGAGTCCAGGATACGCACGAGCTTTTTTCCGCCGTCGAAACACTTAGCCATATGCGTCCTCTACGCGGCGACAGACTGATGATCATCAGCAATGGCGCCGCGCCTGCCGCGCTGGCGTTAGATGAGTTGTGGTCGCGTAACGGCAAGCTGGCGACGTTGAGCGAAGAGACCTGCCTGCAACTACGGCAGGCGCTTCCCGCGCACATAGATATTGCCAATCCGCTGGATCTGTGTGATGACGCCAGCAGCGAACATTACATCAAAACGCTGGATATCCTGCTCGCCAGTCAGGATTTTGACGCGCTTATGGTTATCCACTCTCCCAGCGCTGCCGCGCCGGGTACGGAAAGCGCCCATGCTCTGATCGAGACGATCAAGCGCCACCCCAGAGGCAAGTTTGTTACGCTGCTGACAAACTGGTGCGGCGAGTTCTCGTCTCAGGAAGCAAGACGGCTATTCAGCGAAGCCGGGTTACCAACCTACCGCACGCCGGAAGGCACGATTACCGCGTTTATGCATATGGTGGAATACCGGCGTAACCAGAAGCAACTGCGAGAAACGCCAGCGTTGCCGAGTAACCTGACGTCCAATACCGCTGAGGCGCATAATCTGTTACAGCGGGCGATTGCGGAAGGCGCCGCCTCACTGGATACCCATGAAGTACAGCCGATTTTACACGCCTATGGGCTGCACACGCTCCCGACCTGGATTGCCAGCGACAGCGCTGAAGCGGTGCATATCGCCGAACAGATAGGCTATCCGGTAGCTCTCAAGCTGCGCTCGCCCGACATTCCGCATAAATCTGAAGTTCAGGGGGTCATGCTTTACCTGCGGACCGCAAGCGAGGTACAACAGGCCGCGAACGCCATTTTTGATCGTGTAAAGATGGCCTGGCCGCAAGCGCGGATTCACGGTTTGCTGGTACAAAGCATGGCTAACCGCGCCGGCGCGCAGGAGCTTCGTGTGGTGGTCGAGCACGATCCGGTGTTTGGTCCTTTGATTATGTTGGGTGAAGGCGGCGTAGAGTGGCGTCCGGAAGAGCAGGCTGTCGTCGCGCTGCCGCCGCTCAACATGAATCTGGCGCGCTATCTGGTGATTCAGGGCATTAAACAGCGGAAAATTCGCGCCCGTAGCGCGCTGCGTCCGCTGGATATTGTCGGTTTAAGCCAATTGCTGGTCCAGGTTTCAAACCTGATTGTCGACTGCCCGGAAATTCAGCGTCTGGATATCCATCCGCTGCTGGCTTCCGCCAGTGAGTTTACCGCGCTGGATGTGACGCTGGATATTGCCCCGTTTGATGGCGATAACGAAAGTCGACTTGCGGTACGCCCCTATCCCCACCAGCTTGAAGAGTGGGTGGAGATGAAAAATGGCGATCGCTGCCTGTTCCGTCCTATCCTGCCGGAAGATGAGCCCCAACTGCGACAATTCATCGCACAGGTCACCAAAGAGGATCTTTACTACCGTTATTTCAGCGAGATCAACGAATTCACCCATGAAGATTTAGCCAACATGACGCAGATCGACTACGATCGAGAAATGGCCTTTGTGGCCGTGAGGCGGATGGACAATGCTGAAGAGATCCTCGGCGTAACGCGCGCGATCTCCGATCCTGACAACGTAGATGCCGAATTTGCCGTATTGGTGCGTTCAGATCTCAAAGGGTTGGGTTTAGGACGCCGTTTAATGGAGAAATTGATTGCCTATACTCGCGATCACGGATTGAAGCGGCTGAACGGTATTACGATGCCGAACAATCGCGGCATGGTCGCGCTGGCCAGAAAACTGGGATTTCAGGTCGATATTCAGCTCGACGAGGGCATCGTGGGATTGACGCTGAATCTGGCCAAATGTGATGAATCGTGAGTAATGTACTGGAAATGTTGACCACTTTAACGGGTACTGATGTTATTATTGCTCGCTTATGTCGTCTGCATAGCACAGAGGACCCTTCAATGAACAGAGAAGAAATGCACTGTGATGTTGTCAAAATTTAAGCGTAATAAACATCAACAACACCTTGCCCAACTCCCTAAGATTTCTCAGTCAGTTGATGATGTAGATTTCTTTTATACTCCTGCTACTTTTCGGGAGACACTGCTGGAGAAAATCGCCAGCGCGACGCAGCGTATTTGTATCGTTGCCCTGTATCTGGAACAGGACGATGGGGGTAAAGGTATACTCGACGCGCTCTATGCGGCTAAACGGCAGCGTCCTGAACTGGACGTGAGGGTGCTGGTCGACTGGCATCGCGCGCAACGCGGGCGCATTGGCGCAGCGGCCTCGAATACCAATGCAGACTGGTATTGCCGACTGGCGCAGGAAAACCCCGGCATTGATGTCCCGGTTTACGGCGTACCGATTAATACGCGAGAAGCGCTTGGCGTACTGCATTTTAAAGGCTTTATCATTGATGATAGCGTCCTGTACAGCGGCGCCAGCCTGAACGATGTCTATCTCCATCAGCATGACAAATATCGCTACGATCGCTACCAGCTGATTCGCAATCGGCAAATGGCAGACATCATGTTTGACTGGGTGACGCAAAATCTGATGAATGGCCGTGGTGTGAATCGTCTGGATAATACCCAGCGGCCGAAAAGCCCGGAGATTAAAAACGATATCCGCTTATACCGTCAGGAGCTGCGTGATGCGTCATATCATTTTCAGGGTGACGCTAATGACGAGCAGCTCTCCGTTACGCCGCTGGTCGGGCTTGGAAAATCCAGTCTGCTGAACAAAACCATTTTCCATCTCATGCCCTGTGCGGAGCATAAGCTCACCATTTGTACCCCTTACTTCAATCTACCAGCGGTACTGGTGCGGAATATTATTCAGCTACTGCGCGACGGAAAGAAAGTCGAAATCATAGTTGGCGATAAAACCGCGAATGATTTTTACATTCCGGAAGATGAACCGTTCAAGATCATTGGCGCGCTGCCCTATCTCTATGAGATTAACCTGCGCCGCTTCCTGAGCCGTTTACAGTATTACGTCAATACCGATCAGCTTGTGGTGCGTCTGTGGAAAGATGACGACAATACCTATCATCTGAAAGGGATGTGGGTAGATGATAAATGGATGCTACTCACCGGCAACAATCTGAATCCCCGCGCCTGGCGTCTGGATCTGGAAAACGCCATTCTAATCCACGATCCTAAGCAGGAGCTTGCCCCTCAGCGGGAAAAAGAGCTGGAACTTATCCGAACGCACACAACCATCGTAAAACATTATCGTGACCTGCAGAGCATTGCCGACTATCCGATAAAAGTGCGTAAATTGATTCGCCGTCTGCGCCGGATCCGCATCGACAGATTAATTAGCCGTATCCTGTAATCGAAGCCCCGTCCTGTACGGGGTTTTCTCTTAGGAGTGAACTGGTGCGCGTGTTGATTCCTTTTACGGTGTTGTTTCTCTCCGGGTGCAGCCATCTGGCTAACGACCACTGGAGCGGTCAGGATAAAGCCCAGCATTTTATGGCATCAGCGATGCTATCGGCAGCCGGTAATGAGTATGCGCGTCACCAGGGAGTAAGCCCTGACCGCAGCGCAGCGATAGGGCTGATGTTTTCTTTGAGTCTCGGAGCCTCAAAAGAACTCTGGGACAGCCGCCCGGAAGGCAGCGGCTGGAGCTGGAAAGATTTTGTCTGGGATGTCGCTGGCGCGACAACCGGTTACGCTATCTGGCAAATGGCGCGATACTAAAGGCGTAAGCCCTTTCCTTTACGGTGCAACATCAACGAAACCAGGAAAGCCAGAACGGCCATCGCGGTAACATACCAGAAGAACGAACTCTCCATACCGACAGATTTTAGCGACAGCGCGACATATTCCGCAGAGCCGCCAAATAACGCGTTTGCTACCGCGTAAGATAAACCGACGCCCAGGGCGCGAACCTGCGCCGGAAACATCTCCGCTTTCAGGATCCCGCTAATCGAGGTATAGAAACTCACAATCAATAGCGCGCACATCACTAAAGCAAATGCGGCATAAGGCGACGTCACATTCTGCAACGCGGAGAGAATTGGAACGGTGAAAAGCGTCGCGAGTGCGCCAAAACATAGCATAGAGGTGCGCCTGCCAATCTTATCGGATAACGCGCCGAATAACGGCTGCACCAACATGAAAACACACAGCGCAGCCGTCATAATGCCGCTGGCGACATTGGCATGCATACCTGCTGTATTTACCAGATATTTCTGCATATAGGTGGTGAAGGTATAAAAGCACAGCGAGCCTGCCGCGGTGAAACCAAGCACCATCAAAAAGGCTTTGCGATTACGCCACAAACCTTTCAACGAACCGGCTTCTTTTAATGCGCGAGTCTCATGCTTCGAGGTTTCATCCAGCTGGCGACGTAGCCATAACGCCACAACCGCCAGCACGGCGCCCAGCGCAAAGGGAATACGCCATCCCCAGGCACGAAGCTCAGCATCCTCCAGAACCTGCTGCAAAAGCACAACGACCAGCAATGCCAGTAGTTGGCCGCCGATAAGCGTAACGTACTGAAACGACGCGAAAAATCCCTTACGACCTTCAAGCGCAACTTCACTCATATATGTCGCGCTGGTCCCATACTCTCCCCCTACCGAGAGCCCCTGAAATAACCTTGCAATAAGTAGCAGCGCCGGTGCCCAGGTGCCGATGGTATCGTAACCAGGTAAGCAGGCAATCACCAGCGACCCCATGCACATCATGCACACCGAAATCAACATTGAGGCTTTGCGCCCGCGTCGATCTGCAATGCGTCCAAACAGCCAACCACCGATAGGCCGCATTAAAAAACCGGCGGCAAAGACGCCTGCCGTTTGCAAAAGCTGAGTGGTGGTATTACCAGAAGGAAAGAAGATATGTGCAAAATAGAGCGAGCAGAAAGAGTAGACGTAGAAATCAAACCATTCCACTAAGTTTCCGGAAGAGGCCCCCACGATAGCCCATATGCGTCGCCGCATCTCCGGAGCCTCAGCGTTGTTTTTATCTATACGCTGAATAATTTCTGCCATACTGTTCTCCTTGTTGCCAGGCTTAATCGGCCTTTTATTTTGGAGATTCAGATTACGCGAGACCCAAAAGTAAATAAAGTGTTAATTATTTGTTTGCTAATTTTTATCCCCACCGTGCCTGATGCTGGCGTTTCCGTTTCATATAGTCTTCGTCCTGACGGATTTTATCCCACCAACCTTTGAAAACCGTTGCCGCCGCGGCCTTAATAGGATCATTACCCCGTGTATTCAGGCTGCCGTCTTCTGCATACTTTTTACCGCCTTTATAGTTAGCGTATCGCCTGGCGCGGGTATATCCCATCTGAATAAATTTACGCGCCATGTCCATACCAACGAAATCATCCTGCTGCCGGTAAGCTTCGAACAACTGGTAGATCTGTTCTGCGGATTTCATCGCCGATGCTTCATCTTTATAGCGCCAGAAAGGAAGAATTTCGCTTTTGTAGGGTTCAACCAGTAGTACCCCCTGCTCGCCTCGTCCAACCTGATACAATTCAGGCTGCTGGCGGAAGTCAATGCTGGAAAAGTCTTGCTGGTAGTTAAAAGGTTTGATAGCCAATGAAAATCCTCACTGCTTATATAAGCACGTGTAAAGGATAGTTCATCGTTAACGATTGGGTGGGTTGTGCTCTTATCAGTTCTACAAGAGCACCAGCTTCGTAGGCGGGATAATTCCTGTAGGCCGGATAAGGCGGAGCCGCCATCCGGCAGAAACAGACAAAAACAAAAGGCCCTGTCTTCCGACAGGGCCCTTCGTTTTATTTGATGCCTGGCAGTTCCCTACTCTCGCATGGGGAGACCCCACACTACCATCGGCGCTACGGCGTTTCACTTCTGAGTTCGGCATGGGGTCAGGTGGGACCACCGCGCTAGTGCCGCCAGGCAAATTCTTTGTGCTCTGTACGCAATTCTTTATCGCATCAGCGGCGTTGCCTGCGCTCGTAAAGTCAGTCACATACTTCTGTATGCTCCTTCCTTTCCTTCGCTTGCCGCCTTGCTGCTGCGCAAATTATTGCGTACTCAACTCTGAATCACTGCTGAAAATCGTCTTCTCATCCGCCAAAACAGCTTCGGCGTTGTAAGGTTAAGCCTCACGGTTCATTAGTACCGGTTAGCTCAACGCATCGCTGCGCTTACACACCCGGCCTATCAACGTCGTCGTCTTCAACGTTCCTTCAG